>JANWYE010000221.1 GCA_025057175.1 Chloroflexus sp.
AGCGGAAGCGATGGCTAAGCGAGTGGGCCAGCAACTTCACCTCGCGGGTCGCCAACGACTCCCAGAGCAGCGCCATAAGCAGCGGGTTGTACGAGAGTTGGCATTCGCGCGGGCTGACATAGCTCAACACATCATCAGGATGCACAATCGCTTCCGATTTAAAGAGCAGCGCTGGCGCGGCCACTCTGGCAATCGCATTAAACGCTTGGATAATCCGGTGCGCTTCCGGTTGGTTTTCACAATTCGTTCCTAACCGCTTCCAGATGAATGGCACCGCATCGAGTCGCAATACCGCCACACCCAAATTGGCGAGGAAGAGCATCTCGGACGCCATAGCCCGAAACACCGCCGGGTTTGCGTAATTGAGATCCCATTGAAAACTGTTGAAGGTCGTCCACACCCACCGTTGCATATCGGGCCGCCACGTAAAGCTACCACGACGCACCGTGGGGAAGATTTCGCGCAGCGTGCGCTCGTAAGCATCGGGCATAGTACGGTCGGGAAACAGGAAGTAGAACTCTTGATAGTCAGGATCGCCGGCCTGCGCCCGCCGCGCCCATTCATGCTCGTCAGAGGTGTGATTGAACACAAAATCCAGCACGAGGCTGATGCCGGCACTATCGAGTTCGCGGGCCAAAGCAGCTAATTCTTCCGTTGTGCCGATCCGCGGATTCACCTGCCGGTAACTACTCACCGCATAGCCGCCGTCGTTATTGCCTTCCGGCGCAGCAAACAAGGGCATCAGATGCAGATAAGTCAAGCCTAGTTCGTTGAAATAGGGAATAAACTCGCGCAGCCGGTTGAGCGTACCGCAAAAGCGATCGACGTAGAGCACACCACCCATCATCCGTTCTGATTGAAACCACTCGGTATCGGCTTCACGCACCGCATCGCGCTGTTTGAGCCAACCTGGCCGCTCGTGCCAACTCTGCGCCATCGCCAGCAGCAACTGTTCAAGATGATAGAAGAAGTCGTACTGAGCGCCGTACAAACTGAGCAGTAATTCAAACAACCGTGGCCACTCCCGGCGCAATCGCCGTTCAAACGCAATCCAATCATTGGCACTGCCGCCAGCAGCAGCAAACGCCTGCTCCACGCGCGGCAACAACCGCGCCAACGAACGCGCGGCTTCGCGTTGGGTTCTTTCCCACTCTTGCATAGCCAAACCTCACCACCCAACTGCCCGCTCTGGCAGTTGTTTCCGGTGCAAGTATCGCTGAAAACGGCGAATCTGGCAACGGGCGTTGTTTGCCCCCCTATGTCATTGCGAGCCGCCGTAGGCGGCGAAGCAATCCCCTCCTCTAGCGCCAGTGGTGCGCTTTCGGCAAAGTACTCTTCCCGCTCTTGCGGGAGATTGCTTCGGGCGCTCCGCGCCCTCGCAATGACAATAGAGCGCCCCCTCGCAATGACAGAAGGCGCTCCGCCCCCGCGCCCCCTTGTCATTGCGCGCCGCGATCTTCGCGTCTTTGCGTTAAACAGTCACAAGCTTCATGGTAAGATAAGGCGCTATGGAAACGATAACCACGCCACACAACCTATACTACCGTTTCGTTCCGGCGTTGGCGCTTGGGCTTGCGCTGCTGGCCGCTCTCGAATGGGGGTTGCCCGCTGCCGGCATTCCGGCTTACCTATTACCGCCACCTTCTCGAGTGATTGCCGCCGCATTCCAACCCGAAGTTCGGTTGCTCGATCACACCCTCGCCACTGCCGGCGCAGCCCTGCTCGGTCTCGCAATTGGTGGGCTGATCGCGATAAGCCTTGCGGTCGCTTTTCTCTTCCTGCGCCCGCTTGAAGATGCGCTCTACCCGTGGGTCTTGCTCGGCCAGAGTTTGCCTTCAGTCGCATTGGCGCCGCTGCTCACCATCTGGCTGGGCGATGGCCTTGCCCCCCGCGCAGCGATGGCCGCCCTCTTTGCCAGTTTCCCCTTGCTCATCGCCACGATCAGCGGTTTGCGCCGCCCCGCCCCTGAACAACTGGCGATGATGCAGGCGTATGGCGCGTCGCAATGGCAAATTTTGCGCATGCTGCGCCTGCCGGCGGCCTTGCCGTTCATCTTCAGCGGGTTGCGAGTCGCTGGCGCACTGGCCGTGATCGGCGCACTGGTTAGTGAACTCTCCGGTGCCGGACGCGGGCTTGGGTATCTGATCACAACCTCAACCTACCGGCTGGCGACCGATCGCGCCTTTGCCGCTGTCGCCGCCGCTGCTGGGTTGGCTTTAGCTCTCCATGGTCTTTTTCTGCTCCTCGAGCGCGCTATCGTCTATTGGGAACGAGAACGGTAAACTGCGGCGTGGCACAGCCTGATTGAGAGAGGATTGTTATGTCACTCCGTCATTTCGTATTGGTGATTGCAAACGTACTACTTGTCATCGTAACCGGTTGCGCCAGCTCTCAAACCGGCAATGCCAATGCTCCTGCAAATACTCCCGAAGTGACCGACGTGTCGATGCGCTTACAATGGCTGCCGCAATTTCAGTTTGCCGGCTATCTAGTAGCCGAAGCGCGTGGCTACTACCGCGACGCCGGGCTTAACGTGACGATCCTGCCCGGCGGGCCTGATGCCATACCGCTGCCGCTTGTCGCTACCGGCGCTAACACCTTCGGCAGCACCGGCGCCGACACCGTCTTGATTAGCCGTGAACAGGGGATCGAGGTCGTCGCGCTGGCAACGTGGTTTCAAGCCAGCCCGGTCGCGTTTATGGTGCATCGCGACAGCGGCATCCGCTCGCCGCAAGACTTCGTGGGACGACGGGTCGGCATGTTCTACGGCGACAATGTCGAGACTGAATATCGGGCGCTGCTGGCCGCCACCGGCGTCGATCCAGCCAGTGTCAACGAAATCCCCGGCGACTATAGCCTTGCCCCCTTCCTCGAACGGCGGGCTGATGTCTGGCCGGTCTACGCCACCGACCAACCTTACACCGCGCGCGCCGCTGGCGCCGACATTGACCTAATTCTCGCACGCGATTATGGGGTTGAACTTATGGGCGATGTGCTCTTTACAACGGCAGAATTCGCCCGCAAGCATCCCAATACCGTGCGCGCATTTGTGCAAGCAACCCTGCGCGGTTGGCAAGACGCTATCACCGATCCGGCAGCGGCCATCGAGATTATTCTTGCCCGCAGCCCCGACTTTGACCGCGGCCATCTTGAATTTGAAGCCACCGAAACGATCAAGCTGCTACGCTATGGCATCGGCGCGCGGTGCGTAGGCGCCAGCGATCGGCAGGCATGGGCCAAAGAGGCCGATTTGCTGCGATCGCTGGGCGTGCTGAAGACCAATATCGATCCGTCCACCGTATTGCTGACCGACGCGGTTGATGAATATTACCGTGCGCGCGGCATTGAATGCGGGAAGTAAACATTTGTAGGGATGCGCCGCAGCGCATCCCTACGGGTATCTTGCCGTGACACTGATTACGGCGCCATCTGTTCCAATTGGTCAACCAATTCGGCAAACGTATCCATCGCCGCCTGAATCGGCGCCGGCGAGGTCATATCAACCCCGGCGTCGCGCAGCAGATCGATCGAGGAACGCGACGAACCGCTGCGCAAGAAGCGCAGGTAGCGTTCGATTGCCGGCTGGCCCTCGTTGATAATCTGCCGGCTCAGGGCCAGCGCTGCCGAGAGACCGGTTGCATACTGGTAGACGTAGAATTGGTAGTAAAAGTGAGGGATGCGCATCCACTCGTAGGCCAGCTCATCATCAATCACTAGTTCGGGGCCATGATAACGCGCCACCAATTCGCGGTAATGCTGACTCAGCGCGTCAGCAGTCAGCGGCTGGCCGCGCTCGGCCCGCTCGTGCATCCACAACTCAAACGCAGCAAACATCGTCTGGCGGAAAACCGTGCCGCGAATCTCTTCGATCTGCTGAGCCAACAACCGCCGCCGCAGCGCCTCATCAGCGCCGCTCTGCAACATGTAATGCGTTAACAGCGCCTCATTCAGCGTCGAGGCCACTTCAGCGACAAAGATGGTGTAGTTGCCGTACACGAATGGCTGCGTAGCGCGGGTAAAGTACGAATGGAGCGAGTGGCCTAACTCATGGGCGAGGGTAAAGACATCGCGCAACCGATCTTGGTAATTGAGCAAGATGTAAGGCGGTGTGCCATACGAACCGCCGCTGTAAGCTCCGCTCCGCTTACCCACATTCTCGTAGACATCGATCCAGCGTCGGGTAAACATCTGCTCGAGCGCAGCGCCATACTCTTCGCCCAACGGGCGGAACGCCGCGCGCATCAGATCGCATGCCTCACGGTAGGGAATGGTCATTTCCACATCAGGCACCGGCTGCACATAGAGATCGTAGAAGTGCAACGCATCCAACCCCATCAAGCGTCGCCGCACCGCTAGATAGCGGTGAAAGCGCGGCAGATTCGCCTCGACGGTTGCAATCAGGTTGTGGTAGACCGCCACCGGGATTTCGTTTGGGGCCAGTGCCGCCTCGAGCGCTGAGCCATAGTTGCGCAGCCGGGCTTCGATCACGTGCGAACGGATCGCCGCGCCGAGCGTGGTAGCGATCGTATTGCGGAAGGGCAAAAATGCGCTGTAGTAGCCCTTAAACGCATCGCGCCGCACCCGCCGATCAGGGCTTTCGAGCAAACGGCCATAGCGCGCGTGCGACAACTTCACTGGCTGACCCTGTTCATCCTCTATCGTCGGAAATTGCAGATCCGAGTCGGTCAACATCGAGAAGGTTGCATAGGGCGCGCGCACAATATCGCTAAACTCGGCCATCACCTGCTCAACCTCTGCCGAACGGATATGGGCGCGTTGGCGGTTCAACTTCTCAAGCTCATAGCGATAGACCTGTAAATCAGGCGTCGTTGCCAGCCACTCCTCCAATGTCGCCGCCGGAATCGTTAAAATCTCCGGCTCAATGAAAGCCAGCGCCGCCTGCACCCGAGCGGCAAAACTCCCAGCCCGCTCGGCCAGCCCCTGCCCCACTGGATCGGTGCCATCGCTATCCTTGAGATGCATCGCATAGACATACAGCGCATACAACCGACGCGCCACCTCATCACGCAGCGTCAACACCGCCAACAACTGCGCTGGTCCCTGCGCTAGCGACCCTTGCAAAGCTGCCAACTCTTGGGCGCGCGCCTCGACTGCGCTCATCTCCTGTTCCCATGCGGTCACATCAGCAAAGATCTGCGTCAAATCCCACGTATACTCGACCGGCATCTCGGCTCGAGTGGGAACGTTATGCGCTGTGATGGTCATGTTGGTTCCTTTCGAGTGTTACTATCGCGAGGGCGAAACCGCTTGCTTTTTGCATTATAACTGACATGGCAGATATTTGCGTGGCGTAGGGTGGTGGGTTGCATTGCCCCTACGCCCAACCGATCATTCCCCTTTTGTCATTGCGAGCCATGCTCCTCTTATCATTGCGAGCCGCCTGCTCCCCCTTGTCATTGCGAGCCGCCGCAGGCGGCGAAGCAATCTCCTTCTTTCCGCCATCGACCCAGTTACCGTAAGGCACCCTTCCCGCTGGAGCAGGAGATTGCTTCGGGCGCTCCGCGCCCTCGCAATGACAACAGGGCGCCCCCTCGCAATGACAACAGGGCTACGCCCCCCGCCCCCCCTTGTCCTTGCGTGTCGCCGCCCCCCTTGTCCTTGCGAGCCGCCGCTCCCCCTGTCATTGCGAGCCGCCGCAGGCGGCGAAGCAATCTCCTCTCTAGCGCCAGTGGGTGTGCTTTCGGTAAGGCACCCTTCCCGCTCTCGCGGGAGATTGCTTCGGGCGCTCCGCGCCCTCGCAATGACAACAGGGCTACGCCCCCTCGCAATGACAACAGGGCTACGCCCCCTCGCAATGACAACAGGTCTCTGTCCTTGCGAGCCGCCTGCTCCCCCTTGTCATTGCGAGCCGCCGTAGGCGGCGAAGCAATCCCCTCCTTCAGCGATAGTAGTGTGCTTTCGGCAAGGCATTCTTCCCGCTGGAGCAGGAGATTGCTTCGGGCGCTCCGCGCCCTCGCAATGACAACAGGGCTACGCCCCCTCGCC
>JANWYE010000222.1 GCA_025057175.1 Chloroflexus sp.
ATCCGGTTGAACGGATTATCGATAGCGCACTGGCATGGCGGCTTCTCGATATGAGCCACGTTAACGGCGAACCGGTCGATCTGGTGATCGCCACCAAGTTCCCGTCGTACCTCATCCGCCATCCGCGCAAAGTGCTCTGGTTGGTGCATCAACACCGGCAAGCCTACGACTGGTACGGCACGCCATTGAGCGATTTTGATGGTTCACCCGCTCATCGCGCTGTGCGCGAACAGATCTTTCGCATCGATGGGCGGGCGCTTAGCGAGTGCCACGCTCGCTACACCATCTCGCGCAATGTCAGCCGCCGGCTCGAACGGTTTAACGGTCTCAGTAGCACGCCGCTCTACCCGCCAAGCCGCTACGCTGAGCGGTTGTGGGCCGGGCCATACGGTGACTACATCCTCTCGCCGGCCCGCCTCGATCGCGCTAAGCGGATCGACCTGCTATTAGCGGCGCTAGCCCGCACTGCCACGCCGGTGCGCGCCATCATTGCCGGCGCCGGCCCTGATCGCGATCGCCTGCACCGCCTTGCCGCCGAGCTTGGCCTCGGCGAACGGGTTCAGTTTCGCGGCTTTGTGCCCGACGACGAACTGATCGACCTCTATGCTCACGCCCGTGCCGTCTACTACGCGCCGGTTGATGAAGACTACGGCTTTGCCACAGTGGAAGCCTTTGGCGCTAGCCGGCCAGTGATCACCACTGATGACGCCGGCGGCGTGCTCGAATTTGTCCGCCATGGCGAGAATGGCCTTGTCTCGCCACCTGACCCGGCGGCGATTGCCATGCATCTCGATCGGCTGGCTAACGATGCGGCTGAAGCGGCCCGCTTGGGTTGCGCCGGAAGGCCACTAGTCGGCGAGATTACGTGGGATCGGGTGATTGATGCGTTGCTAGGCAGTAGATGACCGGCGCAGCGGGAATAATGTTTGCGGCGTCTCTTCGCCGGCTCTTCCCCCGTCCGGTGCGTTGCTGAGGCAAGTATCACTTTGGGTAGCGCTCTACATAGGCATCGTTTGCGCCAGTTTGTGGCTGTTCCCCAACCCTTGCATCACCCGTCGCCTTATGGTAATATCGCAGATGGCGCGGGCAGGTCGCATAGTTGGTCTAGTGCGCGGCACTGGAAATGCCGTACAGCGGTAACGCTGTCGTGGGTTCGAATCCCACCCTGCCCGCCATCTGCATCGCCTCCCTGCTTGTCACCCTGCTAACCCGATCTGGGCCACGATATACCCGATGATGCCCAGCAGATGCAACCCTACGATCAGCCAAAACATACTGGTATACGATCCTTTGCTGACCTTGTGGCGCACAAGTTCTTGCGCAATCAATGCGCCCGGCCACCCACCCAGCAACTCCCAGCGGTGCAGCGTCTTCTCGCGGATTCGCCGCACGCCCCGCCGCGCGCGCTGTTTGTCTTCGACGTAGAGCATGAGCGTCACGACACTAGCCGCCACGTACCAGCCGATAACCCATACCGGCAGCCCAACCGTGAGTGTCGCTAATCCCAGTAGCGCAATGAAGGCCGCGAATACCAGTATCGCCAGCAGTGTGTCACCCGGATTGATCCGTGGCGGGGCGATACGCGGCGCTGGTGATTGCGACTCGACATTCATCGCGCACACGCGGCCCTGTGCGTCTCGACTGACCTCGAACCTGACGATCTCGCCCACTTGTGGCAGCCAGTCGCAGTGATTGCTGTGGTTGATGTGAAAAAAGATGTCGTTCGGATGGCTCGGCGATTGGATAAAGCCGTACTTTTCCTGCGCTTTCCACGTAACGATGCGGCCAAGGTAGCGTTGGTTATTCATGTGGGTTAGGTAAAGATGGCGGAACAACGATGATAAACATAAATGCGATCAATCACATCGTACATCGTAGCGACATCCCACTGGGCCACATCCGGCAACATGGTGAATGCGACCGGCCAGTGTGACGGAACCGCCATCAATCGTATTGTATAATCAGACAGCGCCGTGCGGGGCGCGCTGGTTTGCCCCGCGCCAGAGGAGTCTGAAACGAAGATGCCGAAGCGCACTGACCTCCATACCATTCTCATTATCGGCTCTGGCCCAATCGTGATCGGCCAAGCCTGTGAATTCGACTATTCCGGCACCCAAGCCTGCAAGGCGTTGCGCGAAGAGGGCTATCGGGTGGTGCTCGTCAATTCTAATCCGGCCACCATTATGACCGACCCCGGTCTTGCCGACGCCACCTACATCGAACCGCTGACCGTCCCTAGTCTCGAACGCATCATTGCCCGTGAGCGGCCCGATGCCATTTTGCCTACCGTCGGCGGCCAAACTGCGCTCAATTTGGCGGTGGCGCTGCACGAAGCTGGCATCCTCGATAAATATGGCGTTGAGCTGATTGGCGCCTCGGTCGAGGCGGTGCGGATCGCCGAAGATCGCCAGCGTTTCAAGGATAAGATGATCGAGATTGGCTTGCAGGTGCCTCGTTCCGGCACCGCTACCACCCTCGATGAAGCGTTGGCCGTTGTCACCCAAACCGGCTTTCCAGCCATTATTCGCCCGTCGTTTACCCTCGGCGGCGAAGGCGGTGGCATTGCCTACAACATGGAAGAGTTCCGCGCGATTGTCGAACGCGGTCTCGATGTCTCGCCGGTGTCGCAGGTGTTGATCGAAGAGAGTGTGTTGGGCTGGAAGGAGTTCGAGCTGGAGGTGATGCGCGACCGTAACGATAACGGCGTCATCATCTGCTCGATTGAGAATATCGATCCGATGGGGGTGCATACCGGCGATAGTATTACCGTCGCGCCGGCGATGACGCTCACCGACCGCGAGTACGAGCGGATGCGCGATATGGGCTTGGCAGTGCTGCGCGCTGTCGGCGTCGAGACCGGCGGTTCCAATGTGCAGTTTGCCGTCTCGCCAACCGATGGCCGCATTTACGTCATCGAGATGAACCCGCGCGTGTCGCGTTCGTCAGCCCTAGCCTCCAAGGCTACCGGCTTCCCGATCGCGAAGATCGCGGCCAAGCTAGCTGTCGGCTATACCCTCGACGAGCTGCCCAACGACATCACCCGCGAGACGCCGGCTTCGTTTGAGCCGACCCTCGACTATGTGGTGGTGAAGATTCCGCGCTTTACCTTCGAGAAGTTTCCCCAAGCCGATCAGACGCTCACTACCTCGATGAAGTCGGTCGGCGAGGTGATGGCTATCGGGCGCACCTTCCCCGAAGCCTTCCAAAAGGCGTGGCGCTCGCTTGAGCAGGGGCGGGCCGGTTGGGGCGCCGATGGCCGCGATGCGATTGAGCCGGAACGGCTGCGCGAGCGGTTGATTACGCCGCACCCCGACCGCATGTTTTACGTGCGCTACGCTTTGCAGAGCGGGATGTCGGTAGAGCAGATTAGCGCGCTGACCAAGATTGATCCGTGGTTTATTCGCCAGCTCGAACAGATCGTCAATCTCGAAGGCCGGCTGCGCGCCTTTGATCTCAATACCATCCCGCCCGATCTGTTGCGGCAAGCCAAGCGGATGGGCTTTAGCGACGCTCAACTCGCCTACCTGCTGCGGGTGCCTCCCGGCCCGCAGCGCTGGTCGGCAGAGTTGGCAGTGCGCCAACGCCGGCTCGAACTCGGCATTCGACCCACCTTCCACCGGGTGGATACTTGCGCCGCCGAGTTTCCGGCTTATACCCCCTACCTCTACTCGTCATACGAGAGCGAAGACGAGTCAGAGCCGACCGAGCGCAAGAAGGTGGTGATCCTTGGCTCTGGCCCTAACCGGATCGGGCAGGGTATCGAGTTTGACTACTGCTGTAGCCACGCTGTCTTTGGCCTGCGCGCGCTTGGTTACGAGACCATTATGGTCAACTGCAATCCAGAAACGGTCTCGACCGACTACGATACCGCCGACCGGCTCTATTTCGAGCCGCTCACGCTCGAAGATGTGCTGAATGTGGTGGATGAAGAGCGGCCCAATGGGGTTATTATCCAGTTTGGCGGGCAGACGCCGCTCAAGCTGGCGCGGGCGCTCGAAGCGGTTGGGGTGCCGATCTGGGGTACGGCGCCCGAAGCGATCGATCTGGCCGAGGATCGCGACCGGTTTGGCGCGCTGTTAAAGGAGTTGAATATTCCCGCCCCTGAACACGGTAGCGCCACCTCGTGGGAAGAGGCGTTAGCCGTAGCCCGCCGGATCGGCTATCCGGTGGTGGTGCGGCCAAGCTACGTGCTGGGCGGGCGGGCGATGGCCATTGTGTACGATGACGCGGCGCTCGAACGCTATATGCGCGAAGCGGTTGCCGCTTCGCCGGAACATCCGGTATTGATTGACCGCTTCCTCGAAGATGCGTTTGAGATGGATGTCGATGCGGTCTGCGATGGCGAGACGGTGGTGATTGCCGGGATTATGGAGCAGATCGAGTTGGCCGGTGTGCATTCCGGCGATAGCGCCTGCGTCATTCCCACCTATATGGTGGCGGAAGAGCACGTCGAGACAATGCGCCGCTACACCGAGCAGTTGGCCCGCGCGCTAGGCGTGGTTGGCCTGATGAATATTCAGTACGCGATGAAAGATGGCGTGGTCTACGTGCTCGAAGTTAACCCGCGCGCCTCGCGCACGGTGCCCTTTGTTGCCAAGGCGACCGGCGTGCCGTGGGCGCAACTGGCAGTGCAATGCGCTGCCGGCGCGCGGCTGCGGTGTGAAGATGGCCGGATCCAGATGGCGCATCCGGCGCTGATCAATCCGCCGCGCTACCGGCTTGATGTAGTCAGCGAGCAGCATTACCACGTGAAAGAGGTGGTGCTGCCGTGGTCGCGCTTCAGTGGGGTTGATACCTTGCTCGGCCCAGAGATGAAGTCAACCGGCGAAGGCATGGGGAGCGGCGCGACCTTTGGCGAGGCGTTTGCTAAGGCGCAGATGGCTTGCAACAATCACTTGCCCGTTAGCGGCAATGCCTTCCTGAGTGTCAATGACCGTGATAAGGCTAATTTGCTGCCAATCGCCCGTGATTTAGCCGCGCTCGGCTTCAAGCTGCTCGCTACCAGCGGCACTGCCGCCTTCCTCCAACAGCATGGCCTTGAGGTGAAGCCGATCTACAAGGTGAACGAGGGCCGGCCCAATGCGGTTGACTATATCAAGAATGGCGAGATTGCCCTAATTGTGAATACACCGCTCGGCAAGGCTAGCTTCTTCGACGAAGGCGCTATTCGCCGGGCAGCGATTGTGTATGGCGTGCCGACGCTGACTACCCTGTCGGGGGCAGCGGCGGCGGTGCAAGCGATTCAGGCCATGCGCACCGGCCAGTGGACGTTACTGTCGTTGCAGGAACGGTCAGCAGTGGAAAAAGCGTAATCGCCGAGATGCCAGACGCAAAGACGCGAAGCGCGCAATGGATAGTTCACCTTGCCAACCCTCTGCGCCCTTCGCGTTCTTTGCGCCTTTGCGTTGCACACCTTCGCGTCCTCTGCGCCGTTGCGATTACCGCCGGCCCGCCGCCTCTATGTATTCGAGGCTCTGGTGGCGGAAGTAGGTGTTGTACAGCTCGGCGTAATGCCCACCGGCGGCCAGCAACTGATCGTGCGTGCCCTGTTCGAGAATCTCGCCGCGCCGCAGCACAATGATCCGGTCTACTTCGCGCACGGTGCTTAGCCGGTGGGCAATGATAATCGCCGTCCGATCACGCATCGCCTCGTCTAAGCCCTCTTGAATCAGCGCCTCGGTCAGTGGGTCAATGCTAGCCGTCGCTTCATCAAGAATCAGGATGGCCGGGTCTTGCAGCAAAACTCGTGCTAGCGCCACGAGTTGCCGCTGACCCATGCTTAAGTTGCTGCCACGCTCGCCAACCGGCGTGTCGAGACCGGATGGCAAGGTCGCGAGCCAGTCGCCGTGCCCCACCCGGCGCGCTGCCGCCAGCACCTCCTCGTCGCTCGCCTCTGGCCTCCCGTAGCGAATATTCTCGCGCACCGTGCCGTCAAACAGAAACGGCGTCTGCGTCACCATCCCTAGTTGGCTACGATAGGCCGTGAGATCAAGCCGGCGAATG
>JANWYE010000223.1 GCA_025057175.1 Chloroflexus sp.
GGGTGGTTTGAATCATCATGCAACGATAGGAGAAATCGTTTTATCTGTTGCTGGGTGAGGGGAGGGAGAGATTTGGCGGCGCTGGCGCTAGAGGTGGTATGATGGGTTGGAGTGTTACGTTTTGCCATGTTGTATCATCATCATGATCGCGGGTTAACCCCCAGACGGCGGCGAACAATGTCACGTGTTACGTTTTGCCATGTTGTATCATCATCATGATTCGGTGGCACATGATTGAGCTGTGCAGTTTATGACGACAACAACCTCATTTGCGCCTCATCGCCTCCTGCGTGGATGGTGGATTGCGAAACATCTGTTTGCGCTGGTGATTTTTACGACGTTGATCGTTCTCGGTTTTTGGCAACTTGATCGGCTAGAGCAGCGCCGAGCTGCTAACGCGGCTCGTTTGGCGGCACTGGCACAGCCAGCGATTCCACTCACACCCGATACCGATCCGGCAACTGTCATTGGGCGGCGAGTGGTGGTGAGCGGCGTCTTTCGCAACGAAGAGAGTGTCGTTTTGCGGGGACAGCGTTCGGATAATGGAGTGGATGGCGTTCATTTGTTAACGCCACTGCAAATTGAGGGTAGTGAGCAAGCGGTGTTGGTCGATCGGGGCTGGATCCCTTCGGCGCAAGGCGCAACGACAGCATACGCCGTGACCCGGCCGGTTACGATTGAGGGGATAGCGCGCGCGCCGCAGTTGCGGCCTGATAGCCCGTTGGCCGGGCGCGATTTGCCGTTGCCGGGAGAGACGCGCATTCAGGCATGGCTGCGGGTTGATGTGCCGGCTATCCAGCGACAGGTTGGCGCGCCGTTGCTGCCACTGTTTATCGAGCAACTGCCCGATGGCAGCGCCGGCTTGCCACGCCCGCCCGATCCGTATCGCGTGGATGAAGGCCCGCATTTGAACTACGCGCTGCAATGGTTCACCTTTGCCGGCATTGTTGGGGTTGGCTATATCTTGCTCTTGCGGCAAGAATTGCGGCGCGGGTAAATGTTGACATTCTTCTTATATTTCGCAGACATCGCTTCAACAGCTTTCTGGTACACTAAACAGCAGCAAATAACAATTTGGCGCAAGGAGACAACGAGCATGGTCACTGGAGTGAGCGCAACCACTGCCCAAACCGTAGTGCTTGATGTTAGCGAAGCAACTTTTGAGCGTGAGGTTTTGCAACGCTCGCAGACGACGCCGGTTGTGATCGATTTTTGGGCGCCGTGGTGCGGGCCGTGTCGCGTGCTCGGCCCCACGCTCGAGCGGCTGGCGCGTGAAGCCGGTGGCGCGTGGGTGCTGGCGAAGGTGAATGTTGATGAGAACCCGCGCCTTGCCCAGATGTTCCGCGTGCAGGGCATCCCGGCGGTGAAGGCGGTCTATCAGGGCAAGATTGTTGATGAGTTTACCGGCGCGCTACCGGAAAGCCAAGTGCGGGCATGGCTGAAGCGCGTGGTGCCTGACCGCAACGCCGATTTGCTGGCGATGGCGCAGGCGCTCGAAGCGACCAATCCGGCTGAAGCGATTGCGCGCTATCGCTTGATTCTGGGCCAAGACCCCAAGAATGAGACGGCGTTGTTCAATCTAGGCCGGTTGCTAGCGTTGCGCGGCGACCCCGAAGGCATTGCAACCCTCAAGCAAGTCCCAGCCAGCAGCTCGTTTGGCAGCCGAGCAATGGCCGGGTTGGCGATTGCTGACCTTGTGAATGCGCCGAATGAACCGGCGGAAGGCAGTGAAGGGTTGTACCGGCAGGCAGCGGCTGCGGTGCGCGCCGGTGATTACGCGACGGCCATTGAGCACCTGTTGACTATCGTCGGGCGTGATCGCGCGTTCCGCGATGATGGCGCGCGCAAGGCGTTGCTGGCGCTGTTTGCCCTGCTCGGCGATGAGCATCCGTTGGTGGCTCCGGCCCGCCGCCGGCTGGCTAATTTGCTCTTCTAAACCAGACGCTACGGCGCAGAGGCGTATGGTATGCCTCTGCGCTTTGATGTTTGCCGCAAACCTATGATTGTTGTGCTTTCCGGCGGCGTTGGTGCCGCCCGTTTTTTAGAAGGCTTGGCCGCTGTTGTGGCGCCCGAACGGATTGCCGCTGTCGTCAATACCGGCGACGATATGGTGATGCATGGGCTACATATCGCGCCTGATCTTGACATTGTCACCTGTACGCTGGCCGGCGTGATCGATACCGCGCAGGGCTGGGGAATTGCCGGCGATACCGACGAGTGTATGCAGTGGTTAGGCCGGCTCGGCGCGCCCACGTGGTTTAAGCTCGGCGATCGAGATTTGGCGCTGCACATTTATCGTACCGCCCGCCTGCGCGATGGCGCCACCCTTTCGCGTGTCGCCGATGAGATCCGGCATGCCTTGGAGGTTAGAGTCACGATCATCCCAATGAGCGATGACCCGGCGCCAACCCACGTGCTTACCGATCACGGCGAGCTACACTTTGAAGAGTACTTTGTCCGTGAACGTTGCCAACCGGCGGTGCGCGGGGTGCGTTTGCATGCCGCCGGACCGGTACGCCCAGCGCCTAGCTTGTTGCCGCTGATCGCCAGCGCCGAAGCGATCATCATCGCGCCGAGTAATCCGGTTGTGAGTGTAGGGCCAATCCTCGCCATTCCCGGTGTGCAGGAAGCGATTGCTGCCGCTAGCGCACCGGTGATCGCTATCAGCCCGATTGTGGGTGGCGCAGCGATCAAGGGGCCGGCAGTGCCACTGATGCGAGCGGTAGGGATGGCGCCAACGGCGTTAGGAGTAGCCGAGGCGTATGCCGATCTGATAGATGGGATCGTGATTGATACAGTTGATGCCGCGCTCGCACCGGCGATCGAACAGCTCGGCATTCGCCCGCTGGTGACAGACACAATCATGCGCGGGAGGCCGGAAAAAATCGCGCTGGCGCGGGCCGCGCTGGATCTGGCAGGCTTATCGGTGGCCGCAACCCCTTCATGAGGGGCATAAGCAGACAAAGATTCTTCACAGCGCGCCCGTGAGACTGCGAAAAGCGCGTTATTCACCCCTTTTCGACGGTATTGACACATGACGGCCAGCCACTAGAAACAGGGCAGCCATTGCAGACACTGTTCACTTCGCTGGCAAGAATTGTTGCAGGCTGCGACTCCTTGCAATGAATTGAAAACACTGCTGGGTATCATCGGAGGAAACAGATTTCGTGATCGGTATCGCTATCCCCATCAAGCGCCTCCATCTTGCCAAATCACGGCTAGCCGGCGTCCTCGAACCGGCAGCGCGGCAACGGTTGGTCATCAGGCTGGCCCGGCATGTCATAAGCGCTGCGCAACAGGCGATCAGCCACTTTACGATACCGGCGCGGATCTGGCTAGTCAGCGCCGACCCTGACATAGCAGCGCTGGCAGCAGCGCATCGCGTAGAATGGCTCCCTGATCGCCATGAAGAATTGAATGCGGCTCTGACCGAGGCACGCATCCAGATTCAGACCGCCGGCGCGCAGGCAATGATTGTGCTGGCCGGCGATCTGCCGTGGTTGGTAGTGGCTGATGTCTTGGCATTACATGCCGCGCTCGGCGAGGTCGATCTGGTTATCGCCCCCGACCAACATCAGCGCGGCACCAATGCGCTGGCTATGCGCTTGCCTTCACCGGTTCCCTTCCTCTTTGGCGTTGACAGCGCCAATCGGCATCTTATGGCGGCGGCTGAACGAGGTCTGCGCACCCGCCTGATAACCTCACCAACCCTCGCCTTTGACCTCGACGATGGCGAACGGTTGCAGCAATACTGCTGCGCCGAGCGCCCCGCGTGACGCCCCGGCGCAATCAATCTGCCGCCGGATGCGCCAATGCCGTCCGATACCGGCGCGCCGCTAACAAGCTATCGGCAGTATAGATGGCCAGCGCTGCCCAAATAGCGCCAAAACCGATCAATTGCGCTGACGAAAATGGCTCGCCGTAAACCAGCACCCCCAGCAAGAGTTGCAGTGTCGGCGCAAGATACTGCAAGATGCCAATGGTAGTTAACGGAATGCGTTGCGTTGCCGCGCCAAAGAACAGCAGCGGCGCAGCAGTGACCACGCCGGTGCTGATGAGGAGCAGCCACAATTGAGTGTCATGGTGAATGCCGCCATTACTGCTCGCCAGCCAACTCAACCACAACACTGCCGGTGGAAACATCCAGAGCGTCTCGACCGTAAGCGCCTCGAACGAGCCGAGCGGGGTCTGTTTGCGCAAGAGACCGTAAAATCCAAACGACAACGCCAAGGCCAAGGCAATCCACGGCAAGGCGCCGGCGCTATAGGTTAGCCAAGCGACGCCAACAGCGGCAATCGCGATCGCCAGCCACTGCGCCGGACGCAACCGCTCGCGTAGCACCAGCACGCCCAAGGCGATACTCACCAGTGGATTGATAAAATAGCCGAGGCTAGCCTCTACTACACGATTAATCTGCACTGCCCAGACATAGATGCCCCAATTAGCAGCCAACAAGGTCGCGCTGGCCAAATAGGTCAGGCGTAAGCGACGCTGCTGACGCATCACCTGCACCCAAGCCCACTGCCGGCGTACTGCCAGCACCGCGAGCAAAAAGAGCAACGACCAGATCATGCGATGAGCCAAAATTTCGGTGGCGGTTGCGCCGTGGAGCGCCTTCCAATACACCGGCAACAATCCCCAGAGCGCGTAAGCAGCGACTGCGGCGCCTACTCCTTGCAAAGTTGTTTTGTGGGTCATAGCACCTTCATTTGCTACAATTTGTAATACGACAATAAATAACAAAAGCTGAAATTAATCACTCCTTTCCTAACAAAATATTCAGCGTATAGATGAATATTTTTAAATCTTTCATCTGACCGCGGCATCAGTCTGAGGACGGATCGCATGGCGACAAAACCCGTTCATCTGCACTATCGTGCTGTTGCCACGGGTAAGAGTAGCGCCTATTTAGTAGCGCTTGACAATGTCTGCCGCATCAGGTAGCTCTTTGAGATGCAGCCGCGCAACAGCCGCGATCCGTAACTAGCGCTACCCGCACGGTGGATGACGCAACCTGCACAGACTCACTTGCATCATCATACCCTGCTTTCAGCTACGCAAGATTGCAGGACATTCTCGCACCTAGGCGAAGGTTTAGGCCAGTGGTTCCGTCACCCGCACGACCGCAGAGGATTATTACATTCTTTACGCAACATTCTACAAAATACAACTTTTACTATATTTTATAGTAAATCTTGTTACTAAAATTTTATTCAATTCGCCAAACATACCCGCTCAATGAACGTTTTCGGTAACACTTCGGTTCGCACTTCGGTTATGATTCGGTTTAGTCGAACTACTACGTTGCAGTCTTGGAGAGGAGCCATGATCCGCCTGATGCAGCGAGCAACGCTCTCATTCTTACCGTTCATTTCTCTGCTCGTCATCTGGTCACTAGTTATCAATCCGGTCTTTGCCGCCACCAGCACGTGGATTGGCGGCAATGGAAATTGGAGCGATCCGGCGAACTGGAGTGGTGGGGTCGTACCGCAAAGTCGGAACGATATAGCGGTTTTTCCGAATGCGCCCTATCCGCGCACCGTTTATCTCAACAGCGGCTCCATTGAAATTGGCGAAGTGCGCTTCGATAGCGCGATGACTTATTTGCTGTTTAGTAGCGGTGGCAGCGGCAGCCTCTTTTTCCCTCCGGCCGGTGATGGTACGATCCGCGTGCAACAAGGCAATCATATCATTGCGGCACCGATCGATCTACAAAAGACCATCACCTTTGACATTGCCACCGATAGTAGCCTGATCGTTTCTAGCCCCAACAACCTCCTCCGCGGCAGCGGCGGCATCACCAAAACCGGCGAAGGCGATCTTTATCTGTTAACGCCCAATGAGCACAAAGGAAAAACCGCAATCAACGGCGGCACTCTCTTTGTCGCTCACGATCTGGCGTTCGGCACATCAAAGCTTGAATTAC
>JANWYE010000224.1 GCA_025057175.1 Chloroflexus sp.
ATAAATGCTGACCAACTGATAACCAAACACCGATTGCAACTGGCGCACCACCAAATGGCAGAGTATCTCGGTCTGCAATGCGGAATTGACCATCCCTGCCACCCGTTGCACCAATAGCAACTGGTTGAGCCGCCGCTGCATTGTGCGGTAGAGGATGACGTTCTCAACTGCTAGCGCCATGCGCTGGGCCAGCTCAGTTGCGAAGGCAATATCGTCGTTGGTAAAGCGGCGTGAGGCTTCAGTCAAAATAAAGACCAGCACGCCGTTTACTCGATCGTGAGTCTGCATCGGCACACAAAGTAGATGGCGTGGTCTGATCTGGCGCAGGATGAGGCGGTAGGCAGGAGAGAACGCCGGTTGTTCGCTATAATCGTCGGGCAGATCGCAAAGCAAGAGGAGTTGGCCACTGTCAAGCACCCGCACCGGTGGCGATGCCGGATCAACAAATGGATCGACTTGCACAAGCTGTTCGGCCAATGGCTGTTGCCGTGGATCGGCGCAGGCCATTGCCACCCGGCGCGCTTGTTGGTGTTCATCGCGGATAATGATCGCGCACCAATCACCCAACAATGGCACCAGCCGGCGGGCAATCTGCTGAAACGCCTCAAGCTGGTTGAGCGAGACGAGTAGAATGCCTACATCGGCGAGCAATCGGGTTTGTGCGGCGTTCCAGCGTTCATTCATTGATTACGCCGAAAGGTTTTGAAGAATTTTTGGTCACCCGCCTGCCATACCGCAGAATTATCTCCTAGTATACACTCAGCGAGATGGTACTTCAAGCAATATCTCATGATACAATGCAAGTGTTGGATACAGCAGATAAGATGGAACACTGTATGGATCGCGCCCAATCAATCAATATCAATCCGGCTGCCACCAAGGTTGGTCTGCTCGATTGGCTCAGCCTGAGCTGCCGGCATATCGCTTTGCTTGCCGCCATGATCGCGACGGCCGGCAGCCTCTTCTTTAGCGAAGTGTTGCGCTGGATTCCGTGCGAATTGTGCTGGTATCAGCGGATTTTGATGTACCCGCTGGTGGTGATCCTCTTTGTCGGTATCTGGCGCGACGACCGCAAGGTGTATCTCTACGCGCTGCCGCTGGCGTTGGCCGGTATCGCTGTGTCGCTCTACCATTACCTTATGGTGATGCTGATCATCCCGCCCGCTCCCTGCGCTGGCGCAGTGCCTTGCGCGTTTGATTACATCAACATTCCCGGCGCGCTCAGTTTTGTCAAGATCCCGTTTCTAGCGCTGGTGGCCTTCATTATCATCAGCGTGATGATGGCTAATTTGGCGCTGGCCGAAACGCCGCCAGCCGCCGGTCGCGCCGCCCGAATTGCGGCGACCGTGATTGTGCTGGCGACCGGCGCGCTCTTTGTCGGGCTAGGCTTGGCGATCTAATCGTTTATCTTCAAGATGAGTGAACTGTCATTCATTGGCGGCCCGGAGTGTGGTATACTCCGGGCATCATGATGGAAACGCTAGGGCTGCGCGGGGGCGCAGCCGGGAGGGTAAGGCCACCACCAGCATCGTATGTGAAGCGCATGGGCTTCGCCTACCGGCGAAGTTGACGAGGTCGGAGGTTCCCGGCGCGAGCCGGAGCTAACGGGCGCTAGCCGCCCGGAACATCGAGCGATCAGCGGAAGCCTCCCCGGTGCAGGGCGCCACCGGTGAGCCGATGGGGTAACACCTCCCGGTGACGGGCAAGGGCAAAGCCATCGGCAGCGACCCACCACTCACTCTTCCCCCACGACAATCAGGAATCAGTTGATCCTTGCGAGCTGCTTGACTTGCAGGTGTTTGTTTGCGCTTTCCGCTGCGCTGCGCGCAGCCGGCTGCCGCGCGCCTGCTGGTTGGCGCTGCCATGTAATGATGTAGGAGTTCTCAATATGTGTGGGATTGTTGGCTATATCGGCCCGCGTGAAGCGACCAATGTCGTGATTAACGGCTTGCAACGGCTTGAGTATCGCGGTTACGACTCAGCCGGGATTGCTATCTACGATTCCGACCGCGGCTTGCAATTGCGCCGCAGTGTCGGCAAGCTCAGCAATTTGCAGCAACGGTTAGCCGCCGAACCAACCTATGGCCAGATTGGGATCGGCCATACCCGCTGGGCAACCCATGGCGGCGTGACCGAGTTCAATGCTCACCCTCACCGCGATGCTAGCGGCGCGATCGTGGTCATTCAGAATGGTATCGTTGAAAATTATCTGCACCTCAAGGGGCGGTTGCTCGAACTCGGCTACCAGTTCGAGTCGCAGACTGACACTGAGGTGATCGCCAAGCTGATTGGGCATTATTACCGCGACAGCCGCGATCTGGTGTCAGCGGTGCGCCAAACCCTGCGCGAGTTGCGCGGCGGTAACGCGATTGTGGCCTTTTCGATCCACGAGCCAGATACCCTCGTAGCGGCCCGGCTCGGCAATGCCGGCGGCGTCGCGATTGGCCTCAGCGAGGATGAACAGTTCATCGCGTCGGATATTCCGGCTATTCTCG
The DNA here is from genome assembly GCA_025057175.1 of Chloroflexus sp. Taxonomy (GTDB): domain Bacteria; phylum Chloroflexota; class Chloroflexia; order Chloroflexales; family Chloroflexaceae; genus Chloroflexus. Next base: position 2,496 of record JANWYE010000224.1, read on the forward strand.
ATTATACCCGTACCCTGATCTTTCTTGAGGATGGCGATGTAGCTGTCGTGCGTCGATCGGGCGTAGCCATTACCCGCCTTGATGGCACACCGGTCGAGCGCCCTACCCATACGATCGCGTGGGATCCAGTGGCGGCAGCCAAGGGCGATTACCGCCACTTTATGCAGAAAGAGATTGCCGAACAGCCGCGCGCGCTAATGGATGTGCTGCGTGGCCGGATCGACCAAGAGCGCGGGCGGATCGAGTTAGAGGACCTGCGCCTCAGCGACGATGACCTGCGCCGGGTGCGCCGGATCTATGCCACTGCGTGCGGCACGGCTTGGCACGCGGCGCTGGTGGCGAAATTTTTGATTGAGAATCTGGCCGGTGTGCGGGTTGAAGTCGATTACGCCAGCGAGTTCCGTTATCGCGGGCCAATCTTGCAGAGCGATGGCGAGCGCGACGCCTTATTGCTGGCGATTACCCAAAGCGGTGAGACGGTTGACACCTTGGCGGCGATGGAAGAAGCACGCGCGCAAGGCACCCCAAGCGTGGCGATTGTCAATGCCATTGGCAGCCAAGCGGCCCGCTTGGCCGATGGCGGCCCGATCTACTTGCACGCTGGCCCTGAAATTGGGGTCGCTTCAACCAAGGCCTTTACCTCGATGCTGGTGGCTGCCTACCTATTTGCCTTACGGCTGGCCCAAGCCCGAGGCAAGCTCACGCCGGCCCAAATTCGCGCCCACATTCAGGCCCTGATTGAATTGCCCGGCAAAGCAGCGCAGACGATCGAGCAAACAACACCGATCTGTATCGAGTTGGCCGAACGTTACCATCGAGCCGGCAACGCGCTGTTCCTTGGCCGCCAGATCAACTATCCGATTGCGCTTGAAGGCGCGCTCAAGCTCAAAGAGATCAGCTACATTCATGCCGAGGGCTATCCGGCGGGCGAGATGAAGCACGGCCCGATCGCGCTCATTGACGAGGATATGCCGGTGATCTGCATTGCGCCGCGCGACCACATCTATGAGAAGATGATTAGCAACATCGAGCAAGTGCGCGCCCGTCATGGGCAGGTCATCGCTATTGGTCATGCCGGCGATGCGTTGCTGGCCGAAAAGGCCAATGACATGATCGGCGTCCCCGAAACCTTGCCGCTCTTGCAGCCGGTGTTAAACGTGATCCCATTACAAATCTTCGCCTACCACGTCGCCGTGCTGCGCGGGTGCGATGTCGATCAGCCGCGCAATCTCGCAAAAAGCGTGACGGTGGAATAAGCGGGATGAGGGCGTTCGTCCTTACGATGATTTCTTGATAACGGGATTGTCACGCGCCATCGCCTGCACCGTCTGCGCGGCCTGCTCGGCGATGGCAGCATCGGTTGGCGCGACGCCAGCGGGCCGGTACCGCGCCCGCTCATAGACGGCGGTTAGATCGGCTAGCGGCGCCGGATCGGGCAAAGTAGGAGCTACCGTCGCATACCACTCAGACGGTGTCTGCGCCGGCGGACGGCGCAGACCACGCTCCTCTAACGCCAACAATGTTTGCACGTAAGCGCGGCGCACTCGCGTTACTGGATCGGCGCCGCGCAACGTGGCGAGCGCCGCCGCCAATCCGCTCACCCGGCGCTGAAATGGGTTGCGCAGCGAACTAAGCAGATCGCGCAGATCGGCGAAGAGGTTCTGGCTGACATCGAGCGACTCGCGCTCTTCATCGGTTTCAAGCCGGCGCGCGCGGCGACGCCACAACACCAGCAAGACGAGTAATACCGCCAGCGGGATGAGTGAGAGCAGGAAGGTTGCCTGCTGAGCCAGCGCAACCATCGTCTCGACGGCAGCGCTATCAACTGGAGCGGTGTCAGCAGGCGGCGGCGGTTCGGGAAGTATGTTGATGCGAGCCAGCGCCTGCCCCAGCAGCGCAAAGAGCATGCGAATCAGATCACCAAAGACTACCGTCAGCAGGTAGACGAACGCTGCCCCGATCAGCGCCAACGGCAAAAGGATGAAGCGCAGCAAAGAGATTACGCCGGCGAGGGCCACATCGCCGCTAAGCAGCGCGGTTAGAGTCACTCCAACCGCCAACACGCCGCCAATCACGGTTGCCAGCAACAGGATCCAGCGCGCATCAAGGGTGCGCCCGCGATCGGTAGAGGTTTCAAACACGTGAGCCAGCGCCAGCGATCCCAAGCCAGAACCGATCGCGATCGCCACATACCCCAGCAATAGATCGTTAGGCACAGCGGCGCCGGCGCGCACCAGCGGCCCCACCAGCAACGCCCCCGCGACCACTGCTGTCCCCCTGCCGGCAAGGGTCAGAATGGTTGCGCTATCGTGACCGGCCAAGCTAGCCCCGCGCCACGTCAAAAAAAACGCGGCCAGCACCGCTAGGTAGGCGAGGCCGCTTTGCGGCTGGCCCGGCAACAACGCCTGCCACAGCGCCAGTAGACTGCCGCCAATCACCAACCAGAGCAAACCAGAAGCTGCCATCAGCGGCGCTAACGCGAGTAGCAGATAGTGGAGCGGGCGACGCACGCGCCGCGCAGCGCCATCGGCCAACCAACCGAGCAACACTACGCCAAACAACCCCGGCCACGGCAACACGATGGCAGCCAGCGCCAACAGCGGCAAAGCGACCAACGTTGTTTCAAAGGCGGCGAGCAGGGCAACGCGCACAAAACGGAGCATCATAAGGTTCGCTGCTCTGTAAACCCGTATGGGCATAGCGGCGCTATGCCCATACGGGATCAGCGCCGCTATGCCCATACCGGATCAGCGGTTGAAGCTACTTCGTCTCACGATAGACGACGTGACGGCGAACAATCGGATCATACTTGCGCAACTCGAGGCGGCTCGGATCGTTGCGCCGGTTCTTCTCGGTCGTATAGGTATGGCCGCTCTCGGTGCTCTTCAGCTTGATCACGATGCGGTTACCCTTTTTGCTGGCCATAGCGATCCCTCTTCCCAGAACTACACACGAAATTGCGCCCTTGCGGCGCACTAGCTGCTAGTATACCATACCGGCGTAGAGCGAGCAACTACCCAAGCAGCGTAGGCACAGAGCGACGCTCTGCCCCTACGCCGCCGCCTCGCGCCGGAAGATCACGCGGAGCGACGAATCTTCGAAAAAGGCGTCTTGCGCGCGCAAGCGGGCCAACGATTGCGGCAAAACAATGCGGTGGCGGTGCCAACCGACTGAAATCAGCAACTCATCATCGCTCTGCGCTAAATGGACTTGATCCTCGGAAGCAAACGGCAACGGCACAATCAAATCGTAGCCATCGGGAGTCTTCTCGACACGCTGGGTTGGTCCTTGATAGAGGAAAGCGGCCGGATCGTGCTTATCGAACAGGTG
>JANWYE010000225.1 GCA_025057175.1 Chloroflexus sp.
TGGGCAAGGAAGGAAGGATCGCTGATCTTGCGGAAGACAACCGTTCCCACTGCGGTTGCGAGCGGGTTGCCGCCAAACGTCGTGCCGTGGTCGCCGGGCTGAATGGCATCGGCGACATGCTGGCCCATCAGAATGGCGCCGATTGGCAAGCCACCGGCCAGCGGCTTAGCCACGGTCATGATGTCAGGTTGCACACCAAGCTGCTCGTGCGCCCAGACGGTGCCGGTGCGTCCCATACCGCACTGGATTTCGTCAAACACGAGCAACGCGCCATACTGCCGGCACAGCTCGCGCGCGCCTTTCACAAAAGCAGCGTCAGCGGCGCGCAAACCACCCTCGCCTTGCACCGGCTCCAGCACGACGGCACAAACATCGTGCCCCATGGTCGTGGCTAGCGATGCCAAATCGTTATAGCGGGCAAAGCGCACTCCCGGCATCACCGGCATAAACGGCTCGCGATACTTCTCGCGCGCCGTAATCGCCACCGCGCCCATGGTGCGCCCATGAAAACTTCCATCAAAGGCAACAATCGTTGTTTTGCCCTCGCCAAAATGGGCGCGCGCATAGCGCCGGGCAAACTTGATCGCGCCTTCAATCGCCTCAGCGCCGCTGTTGCAGAAGAACGCTTTCTGGAACGCCGGACTACTCTGCACTAACAATGCGGCCAATTCAATCGCCGGGCGCGTGTGGTAGAGGTTTGACACATGGATCAGGCGCGCCGCCTGCTCGTTAATCGCCGCTAACACATCGCGATCACCGTAGCCAAGCGCATTGACGGCAATACCGGCCACGAAGTCGAGATAACGCCGGCCCTCGCTGTCGTAGAGATACACACCTTCACCGCGCTCGATCACAAAATCGGCGCGCACATAACTCTGCAACAGATAGTCGTGATCGGCCTGAATCAGGTCTGCGGCGCTCTCGCCGGTCATAGCTTGTCCTTTCCAACGCGATGTGCGAACCCTCTCACCCGCAATTATACCACCGGCAAGCGGAGGGGGTGGCATTGCCCGCTAGCCGCGCTTCCGCTCACGGTTGGGAAGTATGGTATAACGATAGCGATCGCCAATGAGCAGATGCTGCTGCTGAACGCTAGGCCAACAAGCTAGCGTTTGGCATGTCGCGCCGGATGTAGTAACGCACCGCCATGATCACGCTCTACCAACGTCTCATTCGCTGGCTTTTTCAGCGGCTCTACCATGAATTAGCATGGAGTTACGATCTGATCGCATGGCTGGTATCGGGTGGCTATTGGCAACGTTGGGTGGTAGCGGCAGTGCCGGCTCTCCGCGGGAGGGTGTTGGAGCTAGGCTGCGGCCCCGGCTATCTGCAACGGGCATTAGCAGCCCGACCCGGCGTCGTCGGTCTCGACGCCTCCCCGGCTATGCTTCGCCGCGCTGCCCGCTTCACCAAGCGACTCGTGCGGGCTGATGCGCGCCGCTTGCCGTTTGCCGGCGCGAGCTTCGATACCGTATGCGCCACCTTCCCCGCCGAGTACATTCTTGATCCGGCCACCCACGCTGAGATCCGGCGCGTGCTGGCTCCTGACGGCCAACTGGTGATTGTTGATGGCGGACGGCTGGAAGGTGGCTATGGGCGGCTAATTGATCTAATCTATCGCCTGATTTGGCTAGGCCGCCACACCCGCGAGTTGCCCGCAACGATTCCCTTTGGCGATGTTCGCATGCAAGTGCAGCGCATTACTGTTGGCCACAGCAGCGTGCTAATCATGACCGGGAGGCCGCATGAGTCCGGATCTGAGCGTTGAGCACACTCTGCGCGCGCGCGGGTATACGGCACTGGCCGGGATTGACGAAGCCGGGCGCGGCTGTTGGGCCGGGCCGGTGGTGGCTGCCGCTGTGGTGCTAGCGCCGATTGTCTACGAGCAACCCGACCTGTTGGCCGCAGTCAACGACTCGAAGCAGTTGAGCGCCATTGCCCGCGAGCACGCTTATGCCACTGTCACGTCCTATGCTCAAGGGATAGGGGTAGGGATTGTGCCGGCCTTCCTGATCGACGCTTACGGCATTCTGCCTGCCACTCGCCTTGCCATGGCGCAGGCGTTGCTGGCCTTGCCCTGCCCGGTTGATGCGCTGTTGATCGACGCCGAACGCCTGCCCGGTATTCATCTACCGCAAGAATCGCTGATCCACGGCGATGCTCGGTCGCTTTCGATCGCTGCTGCCTCGATTGTGGCTAAAGTGACCCGTGATCGGCTGATGCACACTGCCGATCGTTGTTATCCGTCTTATGGCTTTGCCCTGCACAAAGGCTACGGCACTGCCGTTCATCGCCGCGCGCTGGCGCAATATGGCCCATCGCCGATCCATCGCCGCACCTTCCAACCGGTCATCGAGGCACTGGCGCGCTTGGAACAGACATGAATCTGCGCGAACATCTCGTCTATTCTACCTTGTTAGCCGCCGGCTTGTATGCCCGCCAACCGGTTGCCGCCGCTCTTTTAATTGCTGGCGGCGTGTTGATCGATCTTGATCACCTCGCGCTGTACGTTTGCCGCACTGGTGACTGGAGCATTAGCGGCGCGCTATTGTACAACCGTTATCGCAACCGATTCCCCCGTCGCGGCGACAACCGTCCACGCTATGGCTCCCTGCGTTCGTGGCTCCACCAGCCGCTCGTGGTCTTGCCACCGCTCTGGATGCTGGTCCAACGCTACCGCTGGCTCTATCCGCTCGCGATTGGCGTCACCTTCCACTTGTTGCTCGATCACCTGCCCCTGCCCCTCATCTGGGCAGCACATCTGCGCTCTGGCGGGCGCTGCGCGCACTGCGGCAGCCGCGAGCGAATCGAGGTATACCGCCGGCCGCGCATACCCGACCGGCGCATGCATTGGATTGCGCTCTGCCGGCGGTGTGCCGATAGCAGAGTGTGGTACACTGATCATGACTCACACGCCGCCACAACTTCCGCCCTAGCCAACCATTGATCCGGAAGGAGTGCATAGATGGATCCAGATGACGAGTTCCTGCCGGAAGATCCACTGACCGAGCTGAGCCGTCTGGCCAGTGAAGCAATTGATGGCCAATCCAGAGGAGCCACCTCTGCTGAGCGTCGCAAACGCTGCGATCGTGTGCTTGAGCTTGAAGCGCAGGGCCACATCACCGACGATCGGGCCTGCTTTCTCGCCGGCTTGGTCATGATCTGCGGCGAATCGGTGGCCGATTTTCATCATGCTCACCGCTTTGCCCGCCGCGCGACCGAATTGGGTGACGAACGAGCATGGACGCTGCGCGCAATGGCTTGGGATCGGTTGTTAATCGAATTGGGCCGGCCCCAACACTTCGGCACGCAGATTATCCGGCTCGGCGGGCGCTGGTCGCTGGGTGAAATTAATCCGAACGTGACCGATTGGGAGCGCGCGCTGTTTGGTGTGCCGCCGCTGTATGTGCAGTTGCAACGAGTCGAGGAACTACAACGATCTGAGCAAGGATAAACGCTAGAAACAAGCTTGCTATAGCTCACTACAACGGCAGGAGCGATGCTCCTGCCGTTGTGTTATTGCATGGATAACGGATCATTGCATCCTTTTCGCTCATCGTTTGCCAAGGCATACCGTCTCCTACACCCTCTTCCTAATCTCCTTCTGCTGCATGAGTTGCATTACAAAAAAGTGATCTTATTTTATGTGGTAATACCACGCTGTAACAAGAGCGTAATCTATGTAGATTGTTCGTTGCTCTCCGGAGGCGGTACATTTTCATTGCACTATTAGGTTGGTGTCAGGTTTACCAGACAAAGCAAAGGGGGGATTATGAGACGTCTCTCGCCGCGTTCGCTGTTCGCCGCCGGCTTCAGCGCAGTCATCGCCTTGGTGCTTGCCTTCTTCACCTATCGCGCCGCAGCCTCGCAAGCTCGCGTCACGATCTTTACGCCCCAAGGGCAAGCCCAATGCACTGTGACCAATGCGCCAGCGCCAGCCATCTTCCAAACCCAAACGTTGTTGGCCCGGTTTGACTTCTATCGCGTGCTCGAACCACCTTTTGGACCAGAACCGATCGAAGTCGATATTACTTTCCCTGATGGCCGCATCTTCACATTGAGCGCGGCCCAATTCCTCGACGGCGTGATCGACATGCCCACCAACGCGCAGTTTGCTCGCTTTACCAACAACGCCGGCCAGCTCTCGCTCAATATTACCATTCCGGGCACATGGCCGTATGGCTGCTACCGTCTCACCGGGCGTGGTCTCAGCTCCGGCGGCGCCAACACTGCCTCTGCCTTCTTTGTCGTCATTCCCGGTGGCAGACCGGGGCCAACCGGCAACGCGACGCTGCGGGCCACCTTAAACGGTCAAGAAACCAATGTGATTCAGCAGGGGCAAATTTTGGAAGTAGATGGGCGCGGTTTTCTCGGTGGCGAGCTAGTTTCGTTCTGGCTTACCGCTCCCGATGGCACGGTGATCGACTTCCCGCCCGGCCAGCAGGTGGTGCAAGCCACCACGAGCGGCGCAGTATCAACCTCATTCCAGTTTGAGGGGAAGAATCCGGTGGGGCGTTACACCGTGACAGCGCTCGGCAATGTCAGTGGGTTTCGCGCGTTTGCCCACTTCGAATTGAGATCGCGACCGGTAACTCAACGCGGCCCCGCGCGGCTGACCGTTGTAGTGCCTTTTGGCGCTGAAGCGCCGCAACGCTCGATCTTCTACGCCAATGGCGACCTCTTCTTCCCCGGCGAGCGGGTTGATCTGTGGTTAACCATGCCTGATGGCTCGGTGCGCGGCTTTCCCTCAACCTTCGCCGACCCAGTGGCTGGTCAATTTCTGGTTGAGTTATTCCTCGATGAGCGGCTGCCAGTGGGCTTCTACCAATTGACGGCGCAAGGTGCGGTGAGCCAACAGTTGGTGATTGCTACCTTCACCCTGACTCAAACCGCCGACACAATTGCCAATCCGCAGCCGGTGCCGCAAATCGGGCTTGACAACAACCCGGCCACGCCACCCAATCTGAGCTTCACCGATCCCAACCCGGCAGACATCAACGAATACGGCAATCCCGACGAATAGACGAATAGTCGTTACGGCGCCGGCGACATCGCCATATTCAAAGCAAGAAGATCATGGGCCGCGCGGAGGCGAACCAGCAACGCTTCGAGTTGATCGAATGCTTGGGTATCGCCGGCACGCGCGGCCACCAACGTGGTACGCATCTGCGTTTCAATCTCATCGAGCAGTTTGGCGCTTTGCTTGCGCCGCGTCTCAAGATCGGACGCATAAATCGCCAGCGAAATGTGACATGCCACCAATTCAAGCAGATTGAGATGCGAGCTATCAAAGCGGCGGCTTTGCGTGGTAGTGACAGTCAAAGCACCGAGCAAACGCTGCCCCCAGCGCAGCGGCGCTGCCATCGCACAGCGCGTCGGCGCATCGTATTCGCGCATCCGCAATGATAGCCAACGCCGATCGGCATCGGTTTCATCAATGATCAACGGTTGCCCTTCGCGCAGCACCAACCCAGCAAAGCCATGCTCGCGCACCTCGCGCGCTCGTTCTGGTGTTGCGACGTGGCCATTGCTCAACAACAACATCGGCGATTCCGCGTTGTCAAGCGGTATCAGCAACAGCGATGCCCGCTCGCCACCCACCATCGCCGGCACTTGGGTCGCCAATTGCAAACCAAGATGGAGTGGATCGGTGGTGGCGCTGGTCACCATGCGGCCAAACTGCAACAACTGATCGAGCGTATCGGCATGGGCGCGCGCCTGATTAAGGTACTGATCGAGTTGGCTTTGCAGTGACGAGTGCTCAAGAACGACCCCTACAATCTGCCCCAACGCCGTTAATAATTCGCGATCATCGCTAT
>JANWYE010000226.1 GCA_025057175.1 Chloroflexus sp.
GAGCTGGCTAGCCAATCTGGGTTGTCTGATGCTGCCCGGCGCGCACTCTGCGCCGGCCAGATCGAACCGGCGCAGGCGCTGGCTTTAATCCAGATTGCTGATCCGCAAACCCAAGCTGCGGCCTGTGAGGCATTGATTACGCATCGTCTTGGGGTGGCCGAGAGCGAACGGCTCTGCGCTGCTGTCGCTGCCGGTAGCGATCTGCAAACGGCTGTTGCAGCAGTGAAAGGCTCGTCCGGTAATATATCGCCGGCGACACCAGCAGCGCGGCCTACGCCAGAACGCCAGCGCAGTGGCGAGACTCGGTCGCCGGAAGATCAGATGGCCCAGCAGATGTTTGAAGAGCTATTGCAAACCCCGGTGCAGATCTCGCGCAGCGGGCGCGCCATCAAAGTGACTATCACGCTGTATGATGATGAACAGTTGCAAGGGTTGTACGATCGGTTATTAGGAAATGGCTGAGCGGTAAGCGTATGATTGATATTATTGCCTTTGGCAACCCCGTCTACGACGAGATTATCACGCCGGTGGTGCGCACCGAGGGGCGCGTTCTCTCTGGCTGTTCGACCAACGCCTGCCTTGCCCTCAGCCGGCTTGGTCGCGCTACTGGGTTGGTTGGGCGCGTTGGCCCTGATTACCGCGACCGGTTTCAGGCTGATCTCATCCGCTACGGTATTACACCGTTTGTCGAAGTGGCTTCCCAGACCGGTGGGTTTAAACTCGTGTATGACTCTCGCGGTGATCGCACGCTCGATGTGTTGGGTGTAGCAGAACCGGTTACAATGGTGCCGGAAGCGGTGGCCACGGCTAAGGCGATCATTGTTGGCCCGATTTTACAAGAGACGCCACTAGCCCTGATTCAGGCGATCCGCGCCCAAACTGATGCGCCGATCTTCCTCGATCCACAAGGTCTGTTGCGCCGGTTTGGCCCTGATGGCCGGATCGAGCATTTCTTGCCGGATGAGTTTGCCGCAATTGCCCCTCTCTGTCACGTAATTAAGGCAAACGAGGTGGAAACAAAGGTGATTACCGGGATCGATCCGCGCGTCGATCCAATATTGGCGGCGCGGCGGCTGCGCGAGACGGGGTGCGCGATCGCGATTGTGACGATTGCCGAAGCCGGTTCGCAGATTGATGATGGCGAGCGTTCGATCGCTATTCCAGCCTATGCGACCGATGCGCGCGATCCGACTGGCGCCGGCGATACGTATCTGGCTGGCTTCCTGCATGCATATCTCTCCGATCCGCGCGATCTCTTCCGCGCTGGCTGTACCGGCGCGGCGACCGCCTCGATCTGGATCGAGTATACCGGCCCTGATGCGCCGATTACGCTCGCTGAAGTGGAGCGGCGGACAGCCTTTCTTGTGCAACAGAATGGATAATGCGCTCTGGTAATGGTTTAGCTAAAGGATGAACGTCAATGATGCCGTTGCTTGCCCGTTTTCGCCAGTTTTATGAGCAAGCCTCGTTGCCGCTTGGTCATTTCTGTACCCGCCTAGGGATCCATCCCAACATGCTCACGTACCTAAGCCTCGTGTTTAGCGTGTTGGCCGGCTATCTCCTCTCACAGCGCGCTTTCCTATGGGGCGTGGTCGCCATCCTGCTGATGGGTCTGGCCGATGTGCTTGACGGCGCGACCGCGCGGGCTAGTGGCAAGGCAAGTGAGTATGGCACGGTGCTTGATCACGTGACCGATCGCTACGCTGAGGCATTTGTGATGGGGGGATTGATGCTCTCTGGTGTCGTGGCGCCAGTGTGGGCGCTCTTTGCTATTTTTGGAATGGTGATGGCAAGCTACGTGCGCGCCCGCGCGGAAGCGACTGGTAAGTTGGCTTCGTGCAACGTCGGCTTTGCCGGCCGGCAAGAAAAACTTGGCTTGCTCTTGATTGGTCTGGTGTTGATGCCGCTTTTGCCCGATCTGCCAATCCTTGAGTGGGCGGTGATTGCAGTTGGTGTCGCCTCGCATATTACCGCAGTGCAGCGCCTGCTTTATACTCGCCAGATGTTGGTTGGCTCGGTGCGCGATCGAAAGTTTCGCAAGGAATCAGGGGTTGCGTAACTCAGTTTGATCTGTTGAACATGAGGTTGGTATGTCGCTCTCAGAAGCTGAAGTTCGTCACGTCGCCCGCCTCGCCCGCATCGCGCTTTCTGATGAAGAGATTGCAGTGATGCGAGCGCAGCTCTCGGCGATTCTTGACTATATCGCGATGTTGCAGGAAGTTGATGTGAGTAACGTGCCGCCGACGGCGCAAGTCACCGGCTTGACTACCGTCTGGCGGCCCGATGTGGTCGGCGAAATGTTGACCCAAGCACAGGCGTTGGCCAACGCGCCTGACCAGCAAGATGGTATGTTCCGCGTGCGCGCTGTGTTTGATGAATAGCAGAGGGTTGCTGTCTAAACGCTGACACACAACGAAATAGGCGGATATAACTTGCCTTAGCACCGGCTCGATCGACAACGATAGCGCCGGTGCTCGCGCTTTTGCCGAGTCCCTCTAGGTTGGGATTGCAACTTTTACTAGCGCAGCAGCGTCGTATTGGCAGCGAACGATAGGACGATGCAGGGAAAGGATATGGCAATGTACGGGAACAATGGCAATGGCTCGCGCCAATCGTATGTGATTATTGGCGGCTACCCGGTTAAGTCGATCTACGTGATCATCTTCGGGTTGCTCGTCTTCGGATTGGTGGTCTATTTCTTGCTGCGCTTCTTCAACATCGGGCTTACGATGCACTTTAGCGCCTTTGCTGGTGTGTTACTGCTGATTGCCAATCTGCGCGAACTGATGGGCATGGGGTATACTCAGCGCGGCAGCACGGCCCTGCTCAATACGCTGGTCGGCGCTGGTCTCATCTGCGCGTGGCTGGCTCAATTCTTCATCTTCTTCTGGCTGCCGGCGTTGCTGGCGGTCGGTGTGGCCACCCCGCTTGTGCTGAACCGGTCGGGGGTTTATGCGGCCTATCTGACCACGGCCCAGCAAGCGGTTGAACGGGTGCGCCGGACGTTGGTGCGGTAAGCGCGCAGATGGTCAGAGGGGGGCATGTGCCCCCCGTTGCTATTCTTACGGATAGATCCGGTACAACTGGCGCGGGAATGGGATAGTCTCACGAATATGGCGCGTGCCGGTAATCCACGCCACCACGCGCTCAATCCCCATGCCAAACCCGCTGTGCGGCACGGTTCCATAGCGGCGTAGGTCGAGGTACCATTCGTAATCCTCGATCCGCAACCTGTGCTCGCGGATGCGTTGCTCGAGCAGCACGGGATCGTGGATGCGCTGCGAGCCGCCAATGATCTCGCCGTACCCTTCCGGGGCCAGCAGGTCGGCGCAGAGCGCCACTTCTGGCCGGTTCGGGTCTGGTTGCATATAGAATGCCTTCACCGCCGATGGGAAACGCTCAACAAAGACCGGCCGGTTAAACTTTGAGGCAATCAATGTCTCGTGCGGCGCGCCAAAGTCTTCCCCCCACGGGAGCGGATCGGCCCCCTCAACCTCGCCCTGATGGGTGGCAATCAGTTCAAGCGCCTGATCGTAGGTGATGCGCGGAAAAGGCGGCGTCACCTGCTCAAGCAGGGTCGTGTCGCGCTCTAGCACCTTCAGATCTTCGCGCCGGCGATCAAGCACGCGGGCCACAATTGCGCTGACAAACTGCTCTTGCAACCGCATGTTGTCTTCATGATCGGCGAAAGCGACTTCTGGCTCGATCATCCAAAACTCGGTGAGGTGGCGGCGGGTCTTGCTCTTTTCGGCCCGGAAGGTGGGGCCAAAGCAGTACACACGTCCAAACGCCATCATGCCTGCTTCGACGTAAAGCTGGCCGGTTTGAGCCAGATATGCCTTGCCGAGGTCGAAGTAGTCGGTGGCGAAGAGGTTGGTTGTTCCTTCCGCCGCAGTGGCGGTAAGAATTGGCGTATCGAAGCGCACAAAACCCTGCTCGTTCAACCACTCTTGCGCCGCAGCGATGACTTCGGCCCGAATGCGCAAGATAGCGTGCTGTTTCGAGGAGCGCACCCACAAATGGCGGTGCTCCATCAGGAATTCTACCCCGTGCTCTTTGGGCGTGATCGGGTAGTCGTGGCTAGGACCGACTAGCTCAATCTCTTCCACATCGAGTTCATAACCTCCCGGCGCGCGTTCGTCGGCGCGCACGCTGCCGGTAATCCGGCACGAACTCTCTTGCGTCAGCGCTTGCGCGGTGGCAAAGGTTGCTTCGCTGACATTCTTTTTGAAGGTTACGCACTGAATCGTCCCACTGCCATCACGCAGCAAAATAAAAATCAGTTTGCCCTTCTCGGTTTTGTGGTAAACCCAGCCGGCCAGTGTCACGCGCTGGCCAACGTGACGGGCAATGGTTGCGACAGTTGCAGTCGGCAACAGCGACATAAACGCTCCTTAGTGCTCGATACTGTCAAGATGGCTAGATTAAACGGCTTTTAGCCTGATCGCGAAATGATTCTTCTGCACGTCTCGGCTCTCTGCTGCCCGCTCCGTGTCCCCTTTTCTATGGCGTCAGTATGCCACGACTCAGAACGGCTGGCAAATTGACAGCAATCGTTCGTTACCGGATAATGCTTGCTATAGGGCGCTTTGCCGTAAAAGACGCGAGCAAGCGCTCTGCCTGTAGGCTCCTCGCTGAAGCTGAATTAAGGGATCGGCAATGAAAGCTGTTGTTCAGCATTGGTACACGCATCCGGCGGTGCGCGCTGCGTTGGCTGATTTGGCCGATTATCGTTCGACGCTGGCAACAGCGATCGAGATCCAGCAAGTGCCGGCGCCGACCTTTGCTGAACGGCCGCGTTCGTTGTTGGTGAGCCAGCGAATGCGCGCGCTTGGCTTGCATGATGTTGAGATCGATGAGTTGGGCAATGTTTATGGCCGCCGGCCCGGCCAACGCGATTGCCCGGCGCTGTTGGTCTCGGCGCATCTCGATACTGTCTTCCCCGCCGAGACCGATCTCTCGATCCGTTACGAAGGTGATCGGGTTTATGGTCCCGGTATCGGTGATAATAGCGCCGGCGTGGCCGGTCTGTTGCGGTTGGCCGAAGTCTATCAGCGGTTCGATTTGCCTACGGCAAGCGATATTTGGTTTGTCGCGAATGTGGGTGAAGAGGGGTTGGGTGATCTGCGCGGGATGCGGGCTGTGATCGACCGGTTGCGCGCGCGCCTCGGCGCCGTGGTGGTGATCGAGGGTTGTGATTTTGGCTCGCTTCACCATCAGGCGATCGGAGTCCGCCGGTTTCGGATCGAGGCCACCGGGCCGGGCGGCCATTCGTGGGGGAATTTTGGCACGCCGAGCGCAATCCATGTGTTGGTGCGCTTGGCCGCTCGCTTAACCGAATTGAATGTGCCGCTCTCGCCGCGCACGACGTTTAATATCGGCAAGATCAGCGGGGGTACCTCGGTGAACACGATTGCCCAACACGCCAGTATGTTGCTCGACCTACGCTCGGTGTCGTCGGCAGCGCTGGCCGATCTGGTCAACGAGGTTTATCGGTTGGTGGAAGAGACGGCGCTGGAACAGCCCGAAATTCAGCTCCAACTGATCAAGGTTGGCGATCGTCCATCGGGTGCGATACCGCGCGAGCATCCGCTGGTGCAGGCTGCCGTGACTGCGTACCAGATGGTTGGCGCACAGATCTCGTTTCAACAAAGCAGTACCGATGCTAACATACCGCTTAGCATCGGCATGCCGGCTGTATGCGTAGGCCTGACCGATGGCGGCAATGCCCATCGCACCGATGAATACATCCTGCCGGCGAACCTTAGCCGGGGTATGCAGGCGCTGCTGTTGCTGACCCTAGCTGCT
>JANWYE010000227.1 GCA_025057175.1 Chloroflexus sp.
GTGATCACCCGCATCCGCCGCGGCGATGCCGAGATCTTGCCGCACGGCGACACGACACTTGAGCTAGGCGACCGCGTGCGTGTTGTCACTCAGCGCGACAACATGGAGCGCGTGACCAACTTTTTTGGCGACTCGTACCGCGCTCTGGCCGAGATTGATGTGGTTTCACTGGGGTTAGGCATGGCGCTCGGCATGCTGGTTGGCCTGATTCCCTTCCCACTGCCCGGCGGCGGCAGCTTCTCGCTCGGATTAGCCGGCGGGCCGTTAATTGTGGCCCTCTTGCTGGGCTGGCGCGGGCGCACCGGCCCGATTGTCTGGAGCCTCCCCTATAGCGCCAACCTTACTTTACGTCAAGTCGGCATGACCCTCTTCCTCGCCGGCGTTGGCACGCGCGCCGGCTATAGCTTCGTCACGACCCTTACCCAAGGCAACGGCTTGCTGCTCTTCCTCAGCGGCGCGCTGATTACCGTCCCGGTAGCGTTTGCGACCCTCTTTATCGGCTACAAACTGCTCAAGCTCCCCTTCAGCCTGCTGGCCGGTATGCTGGCCGGCTTGCAAACCCAGCCGGCAGTCTTGGCCTTTGCCAACGAACAGACCGGCAACGAAGCGCCGAATATCGGCTACGCAATGGTCTACCCAACCGCTACGATCGCCAAGATCATTTTGGCCCAGCTCTTGCTCGGCGCGGGATGAATGCGTTGGCATGCTGTTGTCATGCCACAAGGCCTGTTTACGTCAATTCCTCGCGGCGAAGACTTTACCCTCGCCGCCATCTCGCTAAGAGTGAGACAGGCACTTACGTAGCGCTCTGTGTTGCAGCGAGGAGAGTGCCGCACCGCTATCAGTCTGCCAGAACAAGCTGCGTCCGATGGCATGGGGCGGGCGCGGCATGCTCCCAGCTATCGCGCGCGAGGGTGAAATCGACGTGCGCCCAATCTGCCGAACAATCCACGAGGGCTGGGCCGCTAGCAGCGCGCGACCACAGAGGGAGAGGGTGCTGCGCCCGGCGCAGCGTAATTTGCTATGCCGGCGGCGCTCGGGTGCTCTTGTGCGAGCGCATCGCTGCCTCACACTGTCTTCTTGATGGCCTTGCGCCACTCTGTTCCTTGACAACTTTTTTTGAGATATAGTATCATTTATCTGCTATCGCTCTTGAAAGAAATAATATACCTGTATCACCTATGAACCAACACCCCTCCCCAACCCGACCCTTGCCGGTCACAGTGCTGTCTGGTTTTCTCGGTAGCGGCAAGACCACGCTACTCAACCATGTGCTGGCCAACCGGGCCGGTCTGCGCGTAGCGGTGATTGTCAACGACATGAGCGAAGTCAATATCGACGCGCAGTTGGTGCGCGCTGGCGAAGCGGCCCTCAGCCGCACCGAAGAGCGGTTGGTCGAGCTGACCAACGGCTGTATCTGTTGTACGCTGCGTGAAGATCTGCTCGTTGAGGTAGCCCGGCTTGCCCGTGAAGGCCGCTTCGACTACCTGCTGATTGAGTCGACCGGAATTGCCGAACCGTTGCCGGTGGCCGAGACCTTTACCTTTCTCGGCCCCGATGGCGCAATGTTGGGTGAGATTGCGCGTCTCGATACGATGGTGACGGTGGTGGATGCGTATAACTTCCCGCGTGATCTCTACTCGCTCGATGAGTTGCGCGATCGCGATCTGGCGGCTGGCGATGAAGATGATCGCACTGTCGTCGATCTGCTGATCGAACAAGTCGAATTCGCCGATGTCATTGTGCTCAATAAGATTGATCTGGTTGCCGCCAATGATCTTGCCCGGCTGGAGGCGCTCGTGCGCAAACTCAACCTAGCGGCGCGCATTGTGCGGAGCGCCTTTGGCCAAGTGCCGCTTGACCAGATTCTCAACACTGGCCTATTCAGCTTCGAGCGCGCGGCTCAGATGCCGGGCTGGTTGAAAGAGTTGCGCGGCGAACATACCCCTGAAACCGAAGAGTATGGCATCAGCAGCTTTGTTTTCCGCTCGCGCCGTCCCTTCCATCCGCAGCGCCTGTGGGAGCTGCTGCACGACGAATGGCCGGGTGTGTTGCGCTCGAAGGGGATCTTCTGGCTAGCGACACGCATGGCGCAATGCGGGATCTGGTCGCAAGCCGGCGCGGCGTGCCGGATCGAGCCGGGTGGCTGGTGGTGGGCAGCGAGTGACTATCAGCCGGATGATCCGGCTGAACGGGCGGCCCTAGCCGCCGTCTGGGATGCCCAGTGGGGTGATCGCCGCCAAGAGCTAGTGTTCATCGGCCAAGCTATGGATGAGGCAACGTTGCGCGCGCGGCTAGAAGCGTGCTTGTTGACCGATGCCGAACTGGCGCTTGGCCCAGATGGGTGGGCCGCCCTGCCCGATCCATTCGGCAATTGGGACATCGCCTTTGTCGTTGATGATGATAGCGGGTAGCGCGAAATGCGGTACAATCAACCCCGCCTATTTCGCAATCTCTGCGTATTGAAAGGGTAAGAGAGCAATGAAAGTCGCCTACATCTTCGCCACTTCCGGCCACACTGCCAGCTACAAACTCGGCAAGATGATCCTCCCCCAACTCGAAACCGGCAACCACGGCGCACAGGTGGTTGGCATGTTCTTCTTTGATGACAACAACTATATCTTGCGCGCCGGCGATCCCATCGGCGAACGCTTGGCTAAAGTAGCCGCCGAGCAAGGCATTTTGTTGATGATGTGCGACCAATGCGCGCTCGAACGCGGGCTGGCCGTCGGCGAACCGGGCAACTGCCGCGCTAGCGGCACAGTAGCCGGTGTGCAGGTTGGTTGTTTCCCCGACCTTTACGCGGCGCTGGCCGGCAACCCACCCGATCAGGTGATTACGTTGTAAGCAGCGCAACCGAGATTGCAACGCCAAGGCGCGCAGTCATCGGTCAGGAAGCGGCCAGCCCGGCTATGCTCTGCCACCGATCATCTGCGCGCTGGCGACGTTTCTCTCATCGCCGGTTGCGCCGTCGCTCACGGTGTCGCGGTTGTTCGTCCCTACATTCACCCTGTCGTCCGCAGACCGGCTGCAATTGCATTGACCAACAACAACAGATCGGTCAGCGTCTCTTCAGCCGCCGGATCCTTGGCTGCCTGCTGCGCCCGCCATTGCCTAATCAGCGCGATTTGACGACGATGCAATGGCGCTAAACCGGCTTGACGGCGCGCTAAGGTCTCTGCCACTAGCGGCCGTCGTTGCGCGAGGGGCATGCCGAAAATCGCGGTCAACGCCGCTTCTGTGCGCTCAAACTCGGCGTCGATGAGGTCGAGAAAGCGCTGGCGGATGCTGGCATCTTCCACCAGCTCGGCATAGGCATGCATAATCTCACGATCCGCTGTCTGCAAACTAGTGGCGACATTTGCCAACAGATAGCGCAAAGGCGGCCAAGTCCACTGTTCGGCGCAGAGCTGATCCCACGCCGCCGGATTAGAATCGCGCAACGCGCTGAGCGCGCTACCTACACCGTACCAGCCCGGTAGGTAGAAGCGTGATTGATTCCAGCTAAAGACCCAAGGAATGGCGCGCAGATCGGCCAGCGTCGCCTGACCGGTGCGCCGCGCCGGACGCGAACCGATCCGGCTCTGTTCGATCACATCAATGGGAGTTGCTTGCCGGAAGAACGTAATAAAACCATCACGCTCAATGAGATCGCGATAAGCCGCGTGCGCTTGGTGAGCCAACCAATCCATCACCGGCTCAAGTGGATGCGAAGCAGGGGTTTGCCGGCGATGCAACAACGTGTGCGCAGTCGTGCCGGCGATCAGCAATTCCAAATTGTAGGCGGCAGTCAGCCGATTTGCATATTTCTGGGCAATCACTTCGCCCTGTTCGGTCAAACGCAGATCACCGTTCAAGGCGCCCGGCGGCAACATCGCAATAAAGCGATTGGTCGGGCCAGCGCCGCGGCTGATAGTGCCACCGCGCCCATGGAAGAAACGGATCCGCACCCCACGCGATCGGCCCACCTCCGCCATTGCCCGCTGCGCGCGGTAGAGCACCCACTGGCTAGCCAAAATACCGCCATCTTTATTGCTATCGCTATAGCCAACCATCACCTGCTGCACCAGCTCGCCGCCATTGGCCTGTGCGATCAGGCTGCGGCGCGTCACCGGATGGTCGAGGATATCGGCCAAAATCTGCGGGCTATGTTCTAGATCTTCGATCGTCTCAAACAGCGGCACCACCGGCAAGCGGCAAACCAAGCCCTCTGGGGTGGCATACGCTAAACCTGCTTCACGCGCCAGCAGGTACACCACCAACACATCGGTCACATCGCGGGTCATGCTGATGATCAGCGGGCCAATGCCGGCAGTTCCGTGGCGGGCAATATGCGCTGCCAACACCCGATAACACCCAACTACCGCCGCCGCTTCGGGGCCAAGCGGCGTATCAGGATGAGCGAACGGTCGTGGCGACGCCACTTCGCGTTCGAGCATGGCTCGCCGTCGCTCAGGATCACCTCCGAGCAAATCATCGGCTGGCAAGCCGGCGGCGGCTAGCAATTGCGCCAATGCCCGATCGTGGAAATGGCTGTTTTGGCGAATATCAAGCGTCGCGAGATGGAAACCAAACGTCTGCACCAGTTGCATCAACGGGCGAATTTCGGCCTCGGCTAGCCGATCGGCGCCAATCTCGCGCAGATAACCGGCCAACTCACGGAGATCGTTCAGCAACTCACTCGCATCGCGGTAACGTCCGGGTTCATCAACCAAGCGCGCCGCCTCAGCCGGCGAGTCATCGATTGGCAGCCGCGCCAACATCAGATTCAACGCCTGTCGCCACGGTTCGTTGGGATTGCGGGCAATTGCGCGCTGGCCGCGTTCGCCCAACCCGGCGGCTAGACGTTCAATCTGGGCTGACAAGCCGGCGGGCACAGGAAACAAGATATCCGAAATACTCAGATGGCTGGCTGCCATTCGCAACCGGCGACGCAGCAACCGCAACGCCTGCAAGCGCAGCTCTTGCAGCGTCTGTGCAGTAATTTCAGCAGTTACCAAGGGATGGCCGTCGCGGTCGCCGCCCACCCACGAACCAAAACTCAGCTTTGGCCAGCAATCGATCAGCAATGCTGGATCAAATCCAGCCATTGCCCAAGCGTAACGCAACTGGGTATCGAGCACTGGCAACACATCGGGAAAGACATTCACCAGATAGTGCAGCACATTCCGCACTTCTGAAGGCACTGCCGGCTTATTGAGAAAGATATCACCGGTGCGCCACAACCGTTCGAGCACCGTCTCGATCTCAGCCTCAATTTCCGCCTGCTCGGCCGGCGACCAACGCTGGCTCTCGCGTCGCACCATCAACAAATAGAGATCACGATTATGCGACAACACTGTCGCCCGTTTGACTTCAGTTGGATGCGCCGTCAGCACCGGCTCTACCGAAAGCTGCGGCAACGCAGCGGCAATTTCCTCGGCACTTAAGCCAGCCCGTTGCAATCGCTGCAACGCATCACGCCAACGTCCCGTTTCTGGCCGTATCGCAGGATCACGATCGGCAATGCGCCGTTGTTGGACGGCCGCATTCTCTTCGGCAATATTCAACAACTGGAACGCAATGCCGAGCGCCCGCACCAACGACCGGGTCGAAACTGCCGAATCATCAGATTCTGAACGCAGCCATGGCAACGCCTCGGCGACACTCTGTTCGCCCACGTGTTTGAGCACGGCACTGAAATGCTTCAAGAAAAAACTAAAATCCTGATCAACCTTCGTCTGATCAAATGGTTGCATCAGCCGTGACCTTTCCCTATCGCCAGTTCTGGC
>JANWYE010000228.1 GCA_025057175.1 Chloroflexus sp.
ATGGCGCGAATTTGAGTGCAGCGAATCTGAGCCATGCTAACTTGAGCGAGGCCCAGTTGAGCCGTGCTCGTCTCACCGATGCCAACCTGTTTCGGGCTGATCTGAGCGTCTGTGAGTTGGGCGGCGCGAACCTGAGTTGGGCCAATCTGCGCGAGGCGAAGTTGAATTGGGCGCAATTGGTGCGGGCCGATCTGAGCGATGCCGATCTACGTAAGGCTGATCTGAGCTGGGCAAACCTTGAGTTTGCGACACTGGTTGGCGCGAATCTGCGCGGCGCGAATCTGAGCGCCGCCGATTTTAGCGGCGCGAACCTCTATGGCGCAAACCTGAGTCTCTGCAACTTGAGCGGGGCCGATCTGCGTGATACGGTGTTGATCGGCGCGAATCTGAGCGAGGCTCAATTGCGTGAGGCGCAGTTGGTCAATCTGAGCGGGGCTAATCTAAGCGGGGCTGTGCTGATTCGGGTGAGCCTGAATGGCGCGAACCTGAATGGCGCCAATCTGGCCGGCGCCAATCTGATGCATGCCAATTTGCGCGAGGCAACGCTCGATGAGGCTAATTTTATCGGCGCTAATCTCAGCGAGGCCAATTTGGGCGAGGCCAGCTTGTGTAACGCCGATTTTAGCGAAGCGAACCTGAGCGGAGTTTATATGAGCGGAGCTAATCTGCGCAACGCAATCTTGACCCGCGCTAATCTGGCGCGCGCGAACCTCAGCGGGGCTCATTTGCGCGGAGCAAGCCTGCGCGGCGTCAATTTGCGGGAGGCAAGTTTGGCTGACGCCGATCTGACCAATGCTGATCTGACCGATGCCGATCTGACCGATTGCGACCTCACCGGCGCTAAAGGTTTGGCGTAGATGGGCCGGAACAGCCACAAGCAGCTCAAGAGCCAACATCGTAGAGGCACAGCAGCGCGGTGCCTCTACGGTAGGTACACCTAATCGGCGTACACCTGCGTTTCAGCCACGCTCGATCCTGTCACCGGTTCCAAGATTTCGCGCAAAAACCGCCCTGTATGCGAAGTGGGATGGCGCGCCACCTCTTCGGGTGTGCCGAGCGCCACCACCTCGCCACCGCCATCACCGCCCTCCGGCCCCATATCGATCACGTAATCAGCCGTCTTGATCACATCGAGGTTATGCTCGATCACTACTACCGTATTGCCGGCGTCAACCAGCCGGTGAAGGACGCGCAGCAAGTTCTGAATGTCGGCAAAATGCAAGCCGGTAGTCGGTTCGTCGAGGATGTAGATCGTGCGGCCAGTGGCAACACGGGCCAATTCCTTCGCCAACTTCACCCGCTGCGCCTCGCCGCCAGAGAGGGTCGTCGCCGGTTGGCCGAGCTTGATATAATCGAGACCGACATCGTGCAAGGTCTGCAAAATGCGGCG
Source organism: Chloroflexus sp. (assembly GCA_025057175.1). Classification (GTDB taxonomy): domain Bacteria; phylum Chloroflexota; class Chloroflexia; order Chloroflexales; family Chloroflexaceae; genus Chloroflexus. Next base: position 1,391 of record JANWYE010000228.1, read on the forward strand.
CACCCGCGGCACATTGGCGAAAAACTCCAGCGCTGTCTGCACATCCATATCGAGCACATCGGCAATCGTCTTGCCTTTGTACTTGACCTGCAACGTCTCGCGGTTGTAGCGTTTACCCTTGCATTCAGCGCAGCGCACCCAGACATCGGCGAGAAACTGCATATCAATCTTGATCTCGCCGTTGCCCTCACAGGCTTCGCAACGGCCGCCGCGGATGTTAAAGCTGAACCGGCCGGGGCCATAGCCGCGTAGTTTGGCTTCGGGCGTCTCGGCGAACAGCTCGCGCAGCAGATCGAATAACTTGACATACGTTGCCGGGTTTGAGCGCGGTGTGCGCCCAATCGGTTGCTGATCGATATTGATCACCTTATCGAGCTGGTCGAGGCCATGCAAGGCGCGGAAGGGGCCGGGCTTCAGTTGAGCGCGGTTCAGCCGGTTGGCCAGCGCCGGGTAGAGGGTCTCGGTGATCAGCGATGACTTGCCCGACCCAGATACGCCGGTGACGGCGATGAAGCAGCCAAGCGGGAAGTTGACGGTCACATCGCGCAGGTTGTTGAGCGTGGCCCCTTCTAGCGTCAACCAACCGTTATCAGGCCGGCGGCGAGTCGTGGGGGTTTGGATGGTCAGCCGGCCCGATAGATACTGGCCGGTAAGGGAGGTTGGGTGTTGCGCCACCTGTGCGGGTGTGCCGGCAGTAACCACTTGCCCGCCCTTGACGCCGGCGCCGGGGCCGAAATCGATGATCCAGTCGGCGGCCTGCATCGTTTCGAGGTCGTGTTCGACGACAATCAGCGTATTGCCGAGGTCGCGCAGACGCAACAGCGAGTCGAGCAACTTGCGGTTATCACGCTGGTGCAGCCCGATGCTCGGCTCGTCGAGGATGTACATCACGCCGACCAGCCCGGACCCGATCTGCGAGGCGAGGCGAATGCGCTGCGCTTCACCGCCGGATAGGGTCGGCGCGGCGCGGTCGAGGGTCAAGTAGTGGAGGCCAACATTGTGTAAGAAGCCGAGCCGCTCGCGGATCTCTTTCAGCACATCACCGACGATGGCTTGTTCGGTCTCATTGAGGTGGTTTGGCAGTTCACGCGCCCAATCGAGCGCCTGCGCCACATTCATGCGGGTAACATCGCGGATTGAGCGCCCGGCGACGCGCACTGCTAAACTTTCTGGCCGCAGGCGCGCGCCCGCGCAATCGGGGCAGGGCTGCTCGCTCATATACTGGGTATAGTACTCGCGCATTGTGTCCGAGCCGCTCTGCATATAGCGCCGCCGGATCTCGCTGGCCAACCCTTCCCATGTGCGATAATACTCGCCGCGTGATCCACTCTCGTTTTCCCATGCAAACCGGATGCGCTCAGTGCCGCTGCCGTAGATAATCGCATTGCGCTGGCGCTCGCTCAGCTCATCCCACGGCGCGTCGAGGTCAATCCGATAGTGGGCAGCAATCGCAAGCAGCGCCTTATAGGCCCACGTATCCTGCTTCTTGCGCATCTCGCCCCAATACGTCACTGCGCCATCGTGGATCGAGAGCGCGCCGTTCGGCACCAGCAGCGCCGGATCAACCTCCAGTCGCGCGCCAAGGCCGGTGCAGGTCGGGCAAGCGCCCTGCGGCGAATTGAACGAGAACATCTGCGGGGTCAGTTCGGGGAACGAGATGCCGCACGATGGGCAGGTATTGCTCTCGCTCATCATCCACTCGCGCGGGTGGGCCGGATCGGCCGGTTCATCGGCGAGGCTGATGATCACCTTTCCCTCGCCCACGCGCAGCGCCGTTTCAATGCTGTCGGTCAAGCGGGTAGTAAAGCCGTCGAGATCGCCATTGCCGGCAGCTTGCGGCATGGCCAGCCGGTCAATGACCACCTCAATCGAGTGTTTGACCTTTTTGTTAAGCTTAATCTCTTCGTCGAGCGAGCGGATCTCGCCGTCAACTCGCACGCGCGCGAACCCCTCAGCCTTGGCTTCGGCGAAGATGTCTTTGTACTCGCCTTTGCGCTGGGAAACGACCGGCGCTAGCACCATAAAGCGGGTTCCCGGCGGCAAAGCCAAGACGCGATCAACCATCTGCTGGGCCGATTGGGCAGCGACGGGCTGGCCGCAGCGGTGGCAGTGTTGGTGGCCGATGCGGGCGAAGAGCAGGCGCAGATAGTCGTAGATCTCGGTGACGGTACCCACCGTCGAACGCGGGTTCTTGCTGGCGCTCTTTTGTTCAATGGCAATTGCCGGCGACAACCCTTCAATCAGATCAACCTGCGGCTTTTCCATCTGGCCGAGGAATTGGCGCGCATACGCCGATAGGCTTTCGACGTAGCGCCGTTGGCCCTCGGCATAGAGCGTATCGAAGGCCAGCGAACTCTTGCCCGATCCGCTGACGCCGGTCAACACGACTAGCCGGTCGCGCGGAATCTCGACATCGATCCCCTTAAGATTATGCTCGCGCGCGCCCTTGATCACGATTGATGTCTTGGCCACGGCCATCTCCGTTGGGTTGCGAACGAAGAGAAAGCGCCGCCCCGCCGGCGACGCTAACGAGTTCTGCCTTTTAGTATACCACGGTTTGGTAGAACAAACGAACTATGGCAATGTTGGGACGGATAGCAATCTGCCGCGAAAGGGCTGGCAGTCACGTCCATGTGCGCTGGTCAACGAATGGTTTGGCGTCAGGCGGCAACTCGGCAACCACTTCTACCTTGCAGTGCAATTTGATGGCTTCGTGCAAGGCTTGCGCGGCGGCGTCACGCAAAGCAGCGTGATCGACGCCGGCAGCGGGTACAAGGCGGCAGATCAACTCGTCGCGGTGGTTTTCGCGCACAACGATTGCCTGATAGGCCTGTGCGCCCTCTAGCCGCCGGATCGCTTCGGCAATATGGCGGGGATGAACAAACAAACCGCGCACTTTGACGCTCTCGCCGCTGCGGCCCAGCCAGCCCACCAGCCGCGGGGTTGGGATGGCGGTTGGCGCATCAGAAACCATCAGTGCCGACAGATCACCGACGGCAAAGCGGATCAGGATGTAGTCGCGGCGGAAGAGCGTTACCACCACTTCACCGGTTTGGCCGGGTGGCACCGGCTCGCCGGTGTTGAGATCGCAGATCTGCACCAAGGCATCTTCCGGCAAATGCCAACCCTGCCGCTCAGGGCCGTTATAACCGAGGTTGCCGGTCTCGGCAGTGCCATAGCCATCGTAGACCAAAATCCCATATTGCTCTTCAAACAGCGCCCGCAACGAGGGGGGCAGCGGCTCGGCGGCGACGAAGGCTTTGTTGAGCGGCCACGAACGCGGATCGTGCCCTTGCTCAACCGCCTTTTCGAGCAATGCCTTGAGATAGCTCGGCAAACCGGCGTAAGCGGTCACGCCGAGATGAGCCATGGCTTCGATCTGCTGCGCCTGATTGCCGATCCCAGCCGGAATGACCGCGCACCCGACTGCGCGCGCCCCCTCTTCAAACATAACTCCAGCCGGAGTCAGGTGGTAGCCAAAGCAATTGATCACTACATCATCAGGGCCAAAGCCAGCCGCGCGAAAGGCCGGCGCCCACCGCCACGGATCGGGTTCATCGGATTCGGGATCGTAGATCGGGCCGGGTGATTGAAAGATCCGGCGCAGCCGTGACAGCGGCACGGTCAACATCCCGCCCAACTGCGGCCCTTGCCGTTGCAATTCAACCAACTGCTCTTTACGCAAGATCGGCAACCGGCTGAGGTCGGCGGTAGATTGAATATCAGCCGGGGTCAGACCGGCGGCTTCCATGCGGCGGCGAAAAGCCGGCGAATGTTCGTAGCCAAACGCGACGATCTCGCGCACGCGCTGGTCGAAACCGGCGTAAAAGGCTTGAATATCCATCGCGCTTCACCTCGTGATCAAGGCAACATCTCCAATGCAACGGCCTGCGTTGCGCTGGCCTGCTGCGAAACGTGCCCCTCTCCCTGCCTATGGGGAGAGGGGGCCACAAACAATGCCATCAACCGATATGCGCGCTAACCGCTATGACAGCCAACGTTTGCGGCGCTTGTAATGCTTGACCTCGCGATAACTCTTGCGGCTGCCAATCTCATTGAGGCCAAGGTAAAACTCGCGCACATCGGCGTTATCTTTCAAATCGGCTGGCGAACCATCAAGCACAATGCGGCCGTTTTCCATAATGTAGGCGTGGTGTGCTGCCTCCAGCGCCAAGCGAGCATTCTGCTCAACCAGCAAGATCGTGGTTCCCTGTTCGCGATTAATGCGGCGGATGATCTCAAAGATTTCGGCCACCAGCAGCGGCGCTAGACCCAACGATGGCTCATCGAGCATAATTAACTTGGGGTGAGCCATCAATGCTCGCCCGATCGCTAACATCTGCTGTTCGCCGCCGCTGAGAAAGC
>JANWYE010000229.1 GCA_025057175.1 Chloroflexus sp.
TCAACCGTCAGGCCGTGGGCAGTGCAAGCGCCAATCACGGCAAGGCCGGGCGCGGTGAAGACCGGATTGAGATCGGGCGAAATCTGCTGGCGATACCGGCGTAATGGGGTGAATAGGCGCTCATGCAGGTGAAAGAGGGGCACATCGTGATTGCCGGCCACGACCAGTTGCGGCTGGGGCAGGCGCTCGCGCAGCGCGCGCGCCGCGCGCCATTGGGCGGCAAAGTCGGCCCGTTGCACAAAATCGCCCGAAATAACCACCAGATCGGGCTTGAGCGCGTGCGCGTCAGCGATCAGCCGTTCAGCAGCGGCTGGGTTAAAAGGCGGGCCGGTATGGATGTCGGAGATGTGCAGAATACGGAATGCCACGACGTTACTCCTCTGCGCTGGCAGCCGGCGTGGCGGCAGCGCGCGCTTTCTCTTGGGCGAGAGCAATGATGGCGCGCACAATAAGAATCCCTTCAACTGCAACTGCCGCTACGAAGATATACTTGAGCAAGGTAGGAATGAGTTCCATGCAGATGATCCTTTCTCAGACTAGCTGGGGTAGGTTAGTTCCGCCGCTACTACCGCTCTCGGCACCGCGCCACCCTGTCCTTGCGAGGGGGCGGTACGCCCCTGCAGCAATCCCCGGCGCGGGCGGGAGCGATGCCTGCACGGGTGTCTCCCGCTGATGGAGGAGATTGCTTCGCCGCGCAGGGCGCGGCTCGCAATGACACTAGGGACGCAGGAGATTGCTTCGCCGCGCAGGGCGCGGCTCGCAATGACAACTTCCTCTACCCAGCAATCCCCGGCGCGGGCGGGAGTGATGCCCAACCAGCTTATATTATAACCACCACAGACTAGCCACTCATAGCAGGCCGCGTTAGCGTTCGTTCCCGCTCATGAGTACCAATGGTTGATAACGTTCTGAAAACACTCCTGCTACCCCCGCAACTCCCATCGGCTGCCAAGCGGCGTTTTGCGAATTTCGAGCGCCGCCGGGAAACGATCTTTCAGATCGTCAATATGGGTGATGACGATAATGCGGGCAAAGTCGCGTTGAATTGCCGTAATCGCTTCAACCATCCGCTCGCGGCCATCGGCATCGAGCGTGCCAAACCCCTCGTCGATCACCAATGTTTCAAGGCGAGCGCCGGCGCGGTGGGCAAGCAGGCGGGAAAGGGCGATGCGAATCGCGAAGTTGATCCGCATTGCCTCACCGCCGCTGAAGGCTGCGTAATTCCGCGTGCCGAGCGCATCGGCAATCCGTACATCCAACGTCTCGACCGTATCGCCCTTCTTGGTATCGCGCTGCATCTCAAAGCGCAGATGCATCTGGCCATCGGTGAGGCGGGCAAGCAGGCGGTTGGCTTCGTCTTCGAGTTGCGGAATAGCAGTTTCGATCAACATTGCCTGCACTCCCTTCTTGCCAAAGGCCTCGGCCAGCTCGGCGAACAACGCAATGCGTTCGCGCAAGTGCTGTTCTTGGGCCTGCAATGCCTCTAACTCGGCAGCGGCAGCTTCAGCTTGCCGGAGATAGGCTCGCTTTTCGGCCAGATCATGCTCGGCGGCTTGCAAGGCGCGGTCTGTATCGCTGATCTGCTGGATGAGCTGTTTCACCTCTGCTTGAACTACCGGTAGCGCCGATAGTTGGCGCTCCAGCTCGCCAGCTTCGGCCTGCAAGGTTTGCCGTTCGCGCTCGGCATGATCGCGTAGCGCTTGTGTTTGTTCGCGTAGTTTGACATCGCTCGCGTAGCGTTGTTCGGCCAGTAGCAACTCGCGCTCTTCCTGCTCCCAACGGGCTAGCGCGCGCGCAGTAGCCCGCGCTGTCTCTAGCAAATCTGGTTGGTATCCGAGGGCATCGATCTCGGCGACGATCTGTCGCCCTGCGATCCGAATGTCATGCGCGAAGTCGTTCTCATTGATCTGACGCTGCAATTCGGCGACAGTAGCTTCAACGGCGGGCAATTCTGCCGGCGCTGCCTGCAAACGGGCTATCTCGCGCCGGCAGCTATCAAGCTCGCCTTCGATCCGGCTCTGTTCGCGCAATTGGCGTTCGAGCGCGGTAAGTTCGTCTTGCACCATCCGTAGATCGCGCCGGAGGCTATCTTCATCATTCAGTGCGGCAAGCCGGCCAGCGATGACCGCTAGTTCGGCTTGGATGGCCGGATCAATGTCGCCGGCAGCGAGCCGTTCTGTCAACGAGACGATCTGCTGGGCTAATTCGTTCCGCTCGGTTTCCCACGCGGCCACTTGCGCCAGTTGGCGGGCAAGCGTCTCGGCAGCGGCAGCCTGTCTGCGCAGTTTGACTAGCTCTTTCTCGCCGGCAGCAATGGCGGCGCGTAGGTTGGCCAACTCTTGTTCGGCGGTTTGGGCATCGGCGACAGCCTGATCGGCTTGCGCTTGCAGGGTTGCAAGCTCTTGTTGGTAATGCGCCATCACGTGCGTGACCTCGGCGTGGTCGAGCCGGTGGCGGCAGACCGGGCATTCGCCGTCTCCGGTGGCAAGGAGCGCTTGGTTGTCGCGCAGTTTCGTGATCGCGAGCCGTGCCTGTTCGGCAGCGGCGCGGGCAGTGCTTAGCGTATCAACGGTCGCCTGCTCTTGCTCGCGGCGATGGCGTTGTTGTTCTTCCAGCGCGTGAACGGCGGCTTGGGCGGCTTGCGCTTCTGCCAGCTCGGTGCGCCATTGGGCAGCTTTAGCAAGTTGGTCGTCTAACCGGCGTTGATCTTGTTGGTAACGAGTCAACTCGGCATGTAAAGTGGTTTTACGTTGCTCGAGCTGATGGCGGAGAATGGTCTGGCGTGTCGCCAATTCGTGGATTTGCGCCAATTGCTGCTCGATCGCGGTGCGCTGCTCGTCTACCTGCGCCAGCCGGATGTGCAGGGGAGCCAATTCACGCAGGCGCTGCTGCAACCGTTCTTCCTGTTGGCGCAACTCGGCCAGCCGGGCGACATCGGCGCACAGGCGATCGCGCGCCTGCTCGGCGCGGCTCAACTCCTCTCTCAGGCGGTAGAGTTCATCCATTAGCGCTTGCTTTAGCTCATTCTTGCGCGCAATCAATTCATCGTAACGGGTGCGCAGCCCTTCCAGCCGTTCCAGTTCGGCGCGGGCCGCAGCTAGCTCGGCCAACCTCTGCTCAATCACTGGCCGTTTAGCAATCACCTGCTCGTCGTGGGTGATGCGCTGAGTAAGTTCGGCAAGCTGGCGCTCGTGGCGCTGTATTTCAGTGGTCAGCGCATGAATCCGGCTCTGCACGTCGCGCTGGCGCTGGACAAGCGTTTCTAGCTCGCGCAAGCGAGTGGAGGCAGTCGTGTACGCGGTTTCGAGCGCAGCGCGGTTGAGCCGCAACTGGGTGCGCCGTTCTTCAGCTTCGGCCACCGCCTGTTGCCAAAAGGGGATTTTAGCGGCAATTGGTTGTAACGACTCAAGCTGGCCACGCACCTTCGTCGCTTCGGTCTCAAAGGCGCTCACCCGCTTGCGCGCCCGCTGCTCGAGTTCAGCGTATTCAGCCAGATTAAGGATCTCAGCCAGCACCTCTTTTCGTTCAGCCGGTGTCGCGCTGGTAAACTCATCAGCTTTCCCTTGCAACAAAAACGAGGCGTTAATGAAGGTGCGGTACGACATGCGCAGCAGATCGTTGATCTTCTCCTGTGTCTCGCGGATGGTGTTCTCGCCGATCGGTCGCCACGCAGCGCCATCGAAGCTATGCACATCGAGCCACGTCTTGCCGGGGCTAGTTCCCTTGCCGGTGCTGCGCCCGCGCTGGCGCCGGCGAATCACCCGATATTTCCGGCCATCAAGCGCAAAGACCAGCTCGACCATCATCTCGGTCTCGCCCTGTGCGATCAGATCGTCGTCGGCGCTGCGCGCCTCACCCCATAATGCCCATGTCATCGCATCAAGCAGGGTAGATTTGCCGGCCCCGTTTTCACCCGACAGGCAAAGCACATGCAGGCCTTCGAAATCGAGCCGGAGCGGCGCGCCGTCATCACTGGCGCGGTAGCACATAAAGTTGCGCAATGAAAGCTGGAGTGGAATCATAGTTGATATACATTCTCAACACGAAAGGGCGAAGGGTAGGTTGGTGATGGGGCCATTACCGGAATGATCGCTGCTCCTGAATCATTTCAGGTTCGACGCCAAGAGCTGCGGCAATGCGGCGAATGCCGCGATCGTTAAAACTGACCAAATAAAACGGCGCTAGCGGCAACCGTTCGCCTGAGCGTAATGCCAGCAACAGGCGGTATTGGGCGCGACGCAAGACACGCACCTCAAGCCCTTTGACATCGGCCAGCGACCGCTCTTGACGGGCGCGACCAAGCAATCCATACGAGGTGACGGTAATCTTGCCGTTCCGGCGATCAATCCGGCAAATGCCCAATTGCCCGCCGGTCACGAGGGTAAAGAGCATCATGCCCATCAATAAGGCAATTGTCACCACCTCGCCGGTAGTCAAACTTTGGGTACCGGTAAAGGCCGGCAAGGTAATCGTGCCGATTCCATAGATCACGAGCGCGGCAAAGCTCCACGTGAGCCACGGAATGAAGCGCACCGTAAGCTGATCGGGGCCGCTGTGAGCAAGTTGCCAAGTCATAGCCACACCACGCAATGAAAGCGAACCTGTGTCATTATACCAATTTCGTGTCCCCATTGACCGGCTTGCCGGCGAGTGCTACCATAAGCGCTGTGCGTAGTGCATACCGCAATAGAAAGGTATACAGGCGGTTATGGAAGCCATCTTCTCGGTCGAAAATCTGCTGGCGCTGATTACGCTGACAGTCATGGAGATTGTGTTAGGAGTCGACAACATCATCTTCATCAGCATCTTGGCCGGCAAACTCCCACCAGCGCAGCAGCGTCCGGCGCGGCAGATCGGTTTAGGCCTCGCGCTCATCACGCGCTTGCTCCTGCTCTTGTCAATCAGTTGGATCGCTAGTCTCACCCAGCCGCTCTTCGAGCTAGGGCCGTGGCACGTGACCGGGCGCAGCTTGATCATGCTCGGCGGCGGCCTATTTTTGATCTATAAAGCAACGACCGAGATTCACGAGAAGCTTGAGGGCGCTGAGCATGGCGAGAAGTCAGCGGCGGTTACGACCATGCAGGCGGTGGTGTTCCAGATCATCCTGATTGACATCGTCTTTTCGCTCGACTCGGTGATTACGGCAGTTGGGATGGCTAATGAGTTGTGGGTGATGATGTTAGCGGTGATCATTGCCGTGGGGGTCATGCTCTTCTTGGCCGAAGGAATTGCCAAGTTTGTCAGCGACCATCCCACGATCAAGATGCTGGCCCTCAGCTTCTTGTTGCTGATCGGCTTCTCGTTGGTTGCGGAAGGCTTTGAGTTGCATATTCCCAAGGGCTACATCTACTTCGCTATGGGCTTCTCGGTGCTAGTCGAGATGCTCAACTTGCGGGTGGCGGCGAAGGCGAAAGCGCGCCAGCCAGTGCAGTTGCACCAGCGTTACGATACGACGAAACTCAGCCATTGACACCCTATGCTCAATACCGTCCACTTGCAGACCTTTCTCGCGGTAGTGGAGACCGGTTCGTTTTCAGCCGCAGCCAAGCGGCTGCACATGTCACAGCCGGCGGTCAGCCAGCAGATCCGGGCGCTGGAAGAGCAGGTTGGCGGAGTGCGGTTGTTCCGGCGCAGCGGGCAGCAGATGGTGCTAACACTGGCCGGGGAACAGTTGCTGAGCAGCGCGCGCGAATTGGTGGCGATGGCCGAGCGGGCAGTGCAGGCGGTCAGCGCCTTGCGCGGCCAGATC
>JANWYE010000022.1:0-26457 GCA_025057175.1 Chloroflexus sp.
TCCACTTTTTTTTTTTTGCTTTCTTTTAAAAATTTTTTGGGCCGGGGGGGGGGGGGTGTGTTGGGGGGGGGGGGCCCCCCCCCTGGGGGGCCCCCCCCCCGCCCCGCATTGAAATAGTATGGTTCAACGGCTGCGCAAGCCAGCGCGTGGTAGCGTGGCTCGTAAGCTGCTGCTCCTCTATCTAGGGTATGGTATAGTATAGCAACACGTAGTTATTTGTCACGCTGTCATATCATGAAGACTTACCGCAATCTCTACTCGCAGGTCTACGATTTTGAAAATCTGTATCGTGCCTATCGCAAGGCGCGGCGAGGCAAGCGCGGGCGGGCCGAAGTGTCTCAATTTGAGGCACGGGTGGAAGATGAGCTGTTTCGCTTACAAGACGAATTGCGGAGCGAAACCTACCAGCCCGGTCGCTATCGCCATTTCTACATCTATGAACCGAAGAAGCGCAAGATTAGCGCAGCGCCATTTCGCGATCGAGTAGTGCATCATGCGCTAGTTAATGTGATCGAGCCAATCTTCGAGCGGAAATTTATCTTCGATTCGTATGCATGTCGAGTCGGGAAAGGCACCCATCGCGCGCTTGATCGTTGCACTCAGTTTGTGCGTCAGTATCGTTATGTGTTGCAGTGCGATGTGGCGAAGTTCTTTCCCACCATTGATCACGCTATTCTCTTGGAGATTTTGGGCCGCACAATTGCTGATCGGCAGGTGATGAGCTTGTGTGCCAAAATTGTGGCGAGCGGAGCTGGCGTGCTCGATAGTGAGCGCGAATTGTATTGGTTCCCCGGTGATGATCTGTTTGCGCCGTTGCGCCCCCAAGGGTTGCCAATCGGCAATCTTACTTCACAGTTTTGGGCGAATGTTTATCTTAACGAACTCGATCAATACATTAAACGGCAGTTGAAGTGCCGAGCGTATGTGCGTTACGCCGATGATCTGCTGCTGTTCCATAACGACAAGACCGTTTTGCATGCGTGGTTAGCTGACTTACGCGAGGTCGCGGCAATCCGCCTGCGCTTATTGCTCCATCCTGCCAAGTGTCAAGTCTTTCCGACTGCAACCGGTATCCCTTTCCTCGGTTTTCGCCATTTTGCCGCCCATCGCCGTCTCAAGCGGCCCACGGTGGTACGCTTTCGTCGCCGGTTGCGTCGGATGCAGGCTGAGTACGCCGCCGGCAAGATCGACTCCGCGAAGATTGGCGATTCAATCCGCAGTTGGTGCGCGCATGCGGCTCACGGCAATACCTATCGGTTACGCAATCAGATCTTACGGCAGACGGTGTTTCGGCCAGAAGCGCAGGTATGAATCACATTCCAATTTTTGCCAAGACCTACGATTTGCTGCTATGGCTCACGCCAACGACTCTGAAATACCCGCGTGAGCACCGCTTCGCGTTAGCTTTGCGCACGCAGCAAGCAGCGTTTACGTTTAACGAGCTTATCGTCTTAGCTCGCAAAACGCGCGACAAACGCGATCTGTTGTTGCGCGCCGACGCGCAGCTTGAGCAAGTGCGACTTTATCTGCGGCTAGCTCACGATCTCAAGCTGCTCAACCTCCGCCAATACGAATATGCCGGACGTCTAGTGTCTGAGATTGGCGCGTTGCTTGGTGATTGGATGCAACGGGTTGGCGCACCGTCGCGTGGTGGCAGCGATTAATCTCGCAAAACCGCACAGTGGTGCCGCGAAGACTCGCCACCATTCAACGCTGCGCGGCAATGCGGTCGCTAATGATCAATACCGCCAACCCATAACCATAATTATCAAATAGTGTAGTTGTGTTTGTTGTTGATGCATTATTGTGGGATGTCTGTATTTCTGAAAAAGAAGAGAATAAGTGTCCCAGAGAATATGATACAATCAACATGGAACTAGCCGCTAACGCGCGAACTGTCGCTGCGCGTATCGCAACGACAACAACCCCGACAACGACAACGACAATAGGGGTTTTCGGCTCGCCACTTGCGCTCTGCCCCCGCCGGAAATGTGCCGTGATGAATCATCGCGTCGCCGAGGCGTAAGCAGAGAACAACAGGCTGGTTCCCGGTTTGCTCGACGGCAAGCCAAACAGTAGTGTGCTCCGCGCCTTGTGGTAAGCAGTTACGCTGATGCTCGGCGCGGAGCAATCGTATGTATCGGTCTGTTTTACTAGAATGTGTCGATTGAGGGGTCTACGCCGAAACGTTTCAACTAATGATAGAGTATTGCTCATCACCTGCCTCGCCAGAGCGAATGGCGAAAACACCGTAGGATACAGACGTTTGCGTGGAAGGCGCGTGGCGGGGATTCGCTCCTATCCATAGCAGTCAATCGAATAAAACCCTCGCCGAGTGCGTCCCACGCCCCCTACTACGGTTCAATGGGGAGGTTGCGTTGGCGGGCGATGTCGCGCAGAGCGCGGGTTAGGCTTTCGAGTTGGCGGAGGAGCAGGTTGATTTTGAAGGCTGCCCCTTCGTCGCGTTCGATCCATTTTAGGAGGTCGCCGTCATGCACGGCGCGGGCAAGGCGGTCGCTCTCGTCAACCATTTGGTCGAGCGAGCGGATGCGGAAGACGCGGGCTTTGTTTTTGGGTTGGTTTTCAATCGTCTCTTCCACCACCGTTAGATATTCGCCGTCTGCGCCCTCGGCTTCCTCCCATTCGTCATCGTCGTCGTGCTCAGGCAGATCGACCGCCGCGACCGGCGTGGGGTTGAGCGGGCCGCCGCTGCTGCCGGCAGGGCTGGCTTTGGTGCGCAATTCTGCGCCTTGCTCTAGCGCCTGCAAGGCGACTTCGAGCGTCAGGTTGGGATTGGCGGCGAAGTAGGTCGTGAGCCGGCTGAGTTCCGCTGCCGATATGCCCTCTTCAACGGCGAAACGGGCCAGATCGGTCTGGGTTTTGGGGTTGGTGATGCGGCGTAGATGTTGGGCTTGGGTGACGTTTAGCTCGCCGCGCCGGATCATCTGCTGCACCTCTTCCGGCAGTTCGAGCAGGCCGAGGTAGCGGCGCACCGTGCGCGCACCGAGGCCTACCGCTTGCCCTACTGCTTCGTCAAGCTCGTTGTCGGGCATTTTGCCGCGGGTGGCGATAATGTGCTCGCGCAGACGGGCAAAGGCGCGCGCCTGCTCGATGTCGTTGAGGTCTTGGCGTTGCACGTTCTCGATCAACTGGCGCAACAGCAGGTCGGGGTCGTCGCTGTCGAGCACGATGCAGGGCACTTTGCTCAGCCCAAGCTGGATCGCCGCTGCGCGCCGGCGCCCGCCATAGACCACCCGGTAGCGCCCGTTGCCTGCCGGCGTCACCCCAATCGGCTGCAAGAGACCGTATTCCGCAATCGTCGCCGCCAGTCCGGCTACATCACCCGGCTCTTCGCGCACCCCCGCCGGGTCGACGTCCAGTTGGCGCGGATCGAGGTAGAGCAATTGCATCGCGGGTTCTCCCCTTGACAACGCAATGACCGGTCGGCGCCGGTCATTGCGCATCCTATCCGAACAAGTGTGCCAAGTATAGCAGGTTTAGGCTAGGTTGGCAACTGAGAGTTGGGCATTGTCGCGCTGAGACGCGCGGCGTGCCACGTACATGCGGTGTCGCGGCTACCCTTCTTATGCGTATTTCGAGGCGATCTAGCGGTATCATAATACTATCTCCCATCGGGCTGTTTCGAGTCGTTTCGTGGCTATGCGCCGAGGTGTTGCATGTTCGATCTGACCGGATACACGGCAATTGTCACCGGCGCGGGGCGCGGGATTGGCCGCGCCGTCGCTGCCGCTCTCGTCGAACGCGGCGCGCGCGTTGCCCTCCTCGACCGCGAGGCAACGCTGGTCGCCGAAGCGGCGGCCCAGCTTGGCCCTGCCGCGCTGAGCGCCGTGGTCGACGTGGCCGATGCTGCCGCAGTGCAGGCGGTGATCGGCGAGGTGCTCGCAAAGTGGGGGCGGGTTGATATTCTGGTCAACAATGCGGCGGTCATTAGTTCGGCGCCGTTCCTCGAATTGGCTCCCGCCGAATGGGAACATACGTTGGCGGTTAACCTCACCGCCATCTACCATACCTGCCGCGCGGTCGCGCCGGCCATGATCGCCAACGGCTATGGCCGCCTGATCACCATCGCTTCGGTCGCCGGCAAGCGCGGCGGCGGCATTCTCGGCAGCGCCGCCTACAGCGCGGCCAAAGCCGGCGCGATCGGTTTAACCAAGGCGCTGGCCCGTGAACTCGCCCCGCACGGCATTACCGCCAATGCCATCTGTCCCGGCCCGGTCGAGACGCCGCTGCTCAACGCGATGACGCCGGCTCAGCGCGAGCGGGCGCAGTCGCTGATCCCCCTCGGTCGCTTTGCCCAGCCGGTGGAAGTGGCGGCGGCGGTGGTCTTTCTCGCTTCGGCTGAAGCGGCGTTCATCACCGGCGAGACGCTCGATGTCGATGGCGGGATCACGATGGACTAGGCCAAAAAAGGCGCGGCGGCGCGTTCGTTAAAATATGGTAGGATTGCAGCAGCATACAGAGCAACGACGCGAACGAGGACGCTATGAGCGAGACGTCCATTTCAACCCTGTCGCTGGCGCAGGTGCGCCAACTACGGCTCTTCTTCTTGTTCGTAGCTGGCATTGTCGGTGTGGTAGCTGTGGTCGCTACTGTAGCCGCGATTATCTGGCAAACTGCCACCTTGATCGCGCTGATGATTCTCGACTGGGTGCTGGTGGTTGGCATCTTGCAAGCGTGGGGGCAGGCGCGCAGCGGTCAGGTGCGCATAGCGTTGATGACCTCGTTCATCGCGTTGATTTTGTACAGTCTCATGGGCGCGGTCGTACTGCCGAATTTGGCAGCGCTGATGGCATTCGGCCCGATTATTGCCATCGTCGCAATGTTACCTTTCCTCAGCGGGGTGGTGCTTCGGCGGCTGCTGATCATCGCATGGATTGCCGTCGTTGTCACGATGATCCTCGGTGCGCAGGTTCGCCTCTTCCCGCCGATCACTTCGGAACTCGAGCTGCCGTTTCAGTTTGCCGGCGTGCTTGGCATTAGCGCAATTCTGCTCTTGCAACTCTGGCTCTTCCACGAGCGACTGATGGGGGTGATTACCCAATTGCGGCAGATTAATGCCGAACTTGTGCAAGAGCGGGCCGGTTTGCAGGAACGGGTTACGCAGCGCACCGCCGAATTGCAGCAGGCATTGGCCGAAGTTGAACGGCAAATGGCCGAGCAGCGCCGGTTATTGGTCGAGAATGAACAGCAGCGCGAACTGATTCGTGGCCTGAGCATGCCGGTCTTGCCGGTCGGTCGCGCGACGTTGGTGATGCCGCTGGTTGGCGAGCTTGATGATGCGCGGGTGGCGCTTGCTCAATCAACTGCGCTGCAAGCGATTGATCAAACCGGCGCGCGCCATCTCGTGCTCGATATTACCGGCATGCCGTTTGTGGATACAACCGTGGCTGCCGGTTTGATAAAGCTGGTGCAAGCTGCTCGCCTGCTCGGCGCCGAGGTGACGTTGGTTGGGGTGCGCCCCGAAGTGGCGCAGACGATGGTAGCGTTGGGGATTGATTTGGCGAATGTCGCTACTGCGGCTGATCTGGCTTCTGCCCTACGGCGTGAGCGGGTTGGGGTTTAAGGCAACAATCGTTCGCCGCCGAGAGCGCGGCTGAACGCTGATGGGATATGGCGCAAAAGGCGCGCAGATGCGACCGTTTGGCGCGATAGCCTAAGCGTGTTTGGGCTTAGCTATCGAACTGCTGCGCGCCTTTGCGCAAATGGTCGCCACTACCGGAACGATCGGTTCTGGCGCCGGCGTTGGCGTTCGGCTAGCCAGCGGTCGAAGGCCTGCGATAGCTCGCGCCAGTTAAAAATCTTGACGTCGGGCGCCACCTTGTTGCGCTGGATAATGACCCATGACCAAAGAACGGCTTGTCCGATCATCACAAAGATAACAATCCCAACCATGATCCAGAAGTCCATCGCGCGCCTCCTGTCTGTGAACGATTTTGACATATCATACTGCGATTATACACTCTGTGCAACAGATGGTTGGATTGCGTTTTCTTTATGATACCGCGCTTGCGCGCTGCTGGCTAGCCCTTTCCTTGTCGCACCCCATGCTGCGCTGCTATAATCAAGCTAGGATGCGGGATAATACGGGCACGCCGCAATAACTGCCGGCGCGATAGCTGTTACATTGCCTGCTCAAAGTGGAAAGGATCGTCTCAGTGCGCCTGTTAATGATTGCCCTGTTGGCTGTAGTGCTTGCCGGTTGCGTTGCGCCGCCTGCGCCGACCCCAACCCCGCCGCCGCCGACAGCGACGCCAACCCCTGTGCCGACGCCGACGCCAGTGCCGACCCCGACTCCTATTCCAACTCCAACTGCTGCCGCGGCGCCTGCGGGCAGCGCGATCCCGGCGGCGATTCGCCAAACGGCTAATATTGACACGTACCGGATGCAGCTTACGCTGCGCGGGAGCGGTTTAGTCGGCGGGTTTAATGTGGGCAACAATGTGACCGATTTGCTGGCGCTTGATGCCCAATTTGCCGGAGCCGATGTGTCGTTTACGTTGCGCGGATTTCTGGCCGCGTTTCTCGGCGCTGATGTTACGCGCGGCTTGCAGGCGATGACCGTGAAGGGCGTGAGTTATGTCCGTGGCCCGTTGACGTTCCTCGGCGCACCCGATGATGTGTGGTATCGTTTGGCGCCTGAGCAGAGCGCGATTGCCACGTCGCCGGCGCAGGTTGACACAACGCTGAACGCGGTGAGTAGAGCCGGCGCCGATTTTAGCCGGTTTACGGCCGGAGCGACCGCTGAGCGCGATGGGGTGCGTTGCCAAGAGTACCGTGGCGACCGCGAAGCAACCACGGCGCTCTTTGCCAGCCTTGGCGCGATTGGCCTGCCGACTCAATTGCCCGAAAGCACCATTACCGATGCGGCGGCGCAGGTCTGGGTGTGTGAGGATGGCTATCTACGCCAATTAACGATTACTTTCAGCGGTACCGCCACCGATCCGCAGGGGCAGGCGCAACCATTCTCGTTTGCGCTCGATGTGCTATTGAGCGAGATTAACGGTAATATTCGCCTCACGCCGCCAACCGATTTCCGTGATCTGCCTGCGCCGGGGAGCGGTACGCCGCGCCCGTGAAGTGAAAAATGTTTGGAACGCGGTAGTCAAACTGCCGCACTCCATCATAACCGTCGCGCGCGAATGATTGTCTCGCGATCAATGCAACGTTGCGCGCGTTGCAAACGTACTGTAGATGAGGGTTGTAGGCAAGAACGCTCGCGGTATTTGGGCAAAGGAGTATGCCCATGCGTTATGGAATTCGCTGGTTGATAGGGTTGGCGCTCGGCTTGTGGCTGCTTGCGCCGGTGCTGGCCCAAGGCCGGCTGGTGCTGTTCGATCCGGGTGGTCGCCTTAACGAAGCGGCGGTGCAGGCCGCCGCTGGCCCGCTGATCCGGCGCGGTGCGCAGGTGGCGGTGTACGTGGTGGATCGCGGCGGCGAAGCCGATTTTCAGCGCCGCTTGATTGCCGATGGCTTGAGCCGCAGTGATGGCGCGGTGCGCGCCAATCTGATTGCGATCTACGTTGCAGTAGATGATCGCTACAGTGAGATCTTTTTCGGCGACGAGTGGAATGCTGCGCTGGCGGTGAATGATAACTACGAGACGATTCGTTTGACTCAGCTTAATCCCGGCTTAGCCGCCGGTGATTTTACCCGTGGTGTGACGAGCGCGCTCACGGCGATCGAAGCGGCAATTGTGAACCCGCCCCAGCCCGGCGGCGGTCTAACCATCAACACCGATTTGACACCGGTAGTGATTGGCGGGTTGGGTTTGGCCAGCTTGATAGCAGCCGGCGCCGGGGCTTACCAGTTGCGCCGCCGCTGGCAGACGCGGCAAGCCGCCGAGAAGCGGTTGCATGATGCGCGTGAGCAGGCCGGCACATTAGTGGTGCAGCTTGGCCAGCGTTTTGCCAATGCCGTCGAGAAGGCGAAGTTTGATCGGGTTTCGTACCCGCCGGCTGCGGTCGTTGAATTAGCCCAGATGCAAACGGCGGCCCAACAAGCCTTTACCGAGCTGAAGATCGCCTTTGACGAGATCGGCGAACAACTCAACCGTGAAGCAAAGCCGTCGCTAGAGCGGTTGGGCGCGGCTGCCGCCGCGTATGAGCAGTTGCAAGCGAAAGCTGCCGTGGTTGCCGAACGGCTACACGCGCTTGAGCAGCGCCGCGCCGAACTCGATGCGCTGGCGCGCCAAGCGCAGGAGGATGTCGATCGGGCAAAAAAAGTCCTGACCGGCGTCGCTGAGCGGTTGCCGCAGTTTGGCAACGAGCTGGCCGATCATGCCGCAGTGTTAGCGCCGGCGCAGCGCGAGCTTGAGCGAGCGACGGCGGCGCTCGAACAACTTGAAGCTGCGGTGGCTAGCGCGGCAGCGCAGGCGGCGTCGGTGATTGGGCAGACGCTGATGGATATTCTTGATCGCTATGCCAAGACGCGGACGGCAATTGCGCAGGGTCGCCGCACTGCCGAGTCATTGGCCGCGGAAGGCTACCGCATGGAGGCCTGCCACGCGGCGCTCGATGCAGCTCGCGCGGCGCTGGATCGGCTGGCTGCGGCATTGCAACAAGGTGATCTAAAGGTCGCTGCCGCTGCCATTGCCGAGGCGGAAGCGGCCTTGGAGCGCGCTCGCCAAGAGGGCTTTGATCTCCCGGCGATCCGCGCCGATAACGAGCGCCGGATCGCGGCGCTAGCCGAGCGTGGGCCGCAGATTGCCGATCTGATTGCGAAAGGTCGCGAAGCCTTCGATCTGGTTGATGAGTTTGCCGAGAGCGCGTGGTCGGATATTCGCGGCAATGGCAGCGAGGCCGAGGCCGCAGCCGAGCGGGCTTTTGAGCACTGGGAAGAGGCCAAAGCGGCGAACACGATGGAGGCGCAAGAGTTTCTTGCTGCGCGTTCGTACCTCGATGCTGCCGAGCATGAGCTTGATCACGTTGAGCGGCTGATCGGCGCGATTACCGAACGCTTGCGCGCTCTCGAACAAGCGCGCGCGATCGCCCGCGATCTGTTGGCCGAGGCCGAGCGGTCAATCAATGCCGGCCGTTCTTTCGTGGCCGCCCACGATGCCGATGTTAGCCCGCAGGCCGATACATTGCTGGGGCAGGCCGCTGCTTTCTTACAGGCGGCGCAGGCCGAAGCGGCCAAACCGAAACCGGATTGGCTGCGGCTGGTGCAAGATGCGCAAGAGGCCGACCGCTTGGCCGATCGGGCGCTGGCCGGCGCGCGCGACGAGGCCGAGCAGGTCGCGCGCCTGCGTGAACGGGCGCAGCAGGCGCAACAGCTAGCAACTGCCGAAGTGCAGAAACTGGTGCAGTACGCTGCGGTGCATGACGCCGATCTGGCGCCGTCAACCCTCCAGCAAATCGAGCAGGTGCGGCAGCAGGTGCAACAAGCGTTTGCCCTAATGCGCCAAGCTGAGGCCCGTGAAGATGCCGCTCGCCGGCAGGCGCTGAATGAGGCGATTGAACGCTATCAGGCGATCTTGCTAGCGGCGACGGCGGCCTATCAGTTGGCGTATGCCGATGTGCAACGGCTAGAAGCCCTGCGCGCGCAGC
Organism: Chloroflexus sp.; assembly: GCA_025057175.1. Taxonomy (GTDB): domain Bacteria; phylum Chloroflexota; class Chloroflexia; order Chloroflexales; family Chloroflexaceae; genus Chloroflexus. Next base: position 9,567 of record JANWYE010000022.1, read on the forward strand.
TTAACCAAGCGTTACAGCAGGCCCGCGAACGGCTAGAGCGAATTGAACGTCTAAGCACGGCATCGCTCTTAGGCGGCGCTACTGCAGCGAGCGGCCAATATCGGGCCTTACAACAGCGGTTCAACCGTATTCGCTTGCCGATCAACGGCGAAGACGCGCTTCAGCAGGCGCTTGCCGAAGCGCAAGCGATTGTCGCTGCGGCTGATGAGCTGTTGCGGACACTCCAACCGCCTGCGCCGTCATGGCAAGCTACCGATAGCATTGACACTGTTCTGGGGCGGGCATCCGGCGGTTGGGGGCACAGCCGCAGTTGGAGCAGCTCGTCGCGGCGCAGCTCGTGGGGCGGATCGTCATCACGCAGCAGCGGCTGGAGCAGCCGTGGCGGCGGTGGCGGTTCGTTTGGCCGCGGTGGCGGCGGCGGCTCATTTGGTGGTGGCGGTGGCGGCGGTGGTTGGTAGCTCTAACACCGCCGGCGTTTCCTCGGCCAGCGTTTGCCACGGCATAAGGTAATCATGCTCTTCCGCTGTCGGCGCAGCCACCAACCGGCGCGGGCCGTAGCGGAAGAAGAGGCCGTGCGTCGCGCAGCGAAGGTAAGCGCCCTCGGTGGTGAGCGTCTGGCCGCAGCGGGGGCAGGTGTCATGAGTGGGCATGGTCTCCTCCTTACAAAATCGCGCGCCGCTCTACCCTATAGGGTGAGCGGCGTTGCATCGTCCGGCCTCTTTACCGGTGGATAATCTCCTCTTAGTTATTGTACAATATTGTCGTTACAATGTATAGGGGTTATCTTTGGGGCAGCATCTTTGTATCTCGGTCAAGATCGGCAAGCAGCTCCGGTTACAACCGTGGTGATGGCATATCTTGGCGTTTCTTGAAACGGTATGGCAAAACATCCACTGGCAATGGCGCTGGCCAAAGTGATCATCGCCGCGGCGTGGGCCGATGGCGAACTGTCGCTTGACGAGATCAACGACCTGAAACGCTTACTGGCCGAGCTTGGCCAGACTAGCGGCAATCTGGCGTTGACCGCTGAAGAATGGGCGGAACTTGAGATCTATCTCCATTCGCCGGTGGAAGCGGCTGAACGAGCGCGCCTGATCGCCGATCTGCGCGATTTGATTGTGACGCCATCTGATCGCCAGATTGCGATCAATGCGATTGACCGGCTACTCGCCGCCGACCGCGTGATGACGCCGGCCGAGCGCGCCGTTGCCCAAGAGATTCACGCTGCGCTTGACCACGATAACCACAGCTTGCTCCACCAGATCGGGCGCGCCTTCCGGTTGGCGCTCGGCATTCGCGCGCGCGGCCCCAATCGCGAAGATTTGCTACCGGAGTTCTTGCGCAACCGGATTTACTACGCGCTGCACATGCGCCTTGGCAAGCACATTGATGAGCTAGGGGTCGATCAGCACGAGGTCTATGCACTGGCATTGGCTGGTGGCCTGTTGGCGCGCGTTGCGCGGGTGGATGCCGAGGTGACGCCGGCTGAGCATGATCAGATTGTAGCGATTCTGCAAGAGTGGTGGCATCTCGACCATGCCCGCGCCACGCTCGTGGCTGAGGTGGCACTGGCCGAGAGTGCTGCTAGCCTCGACTTTTTTCGTCTCGCCAAAGAGTTTGCCGAGTCAACGACCGTGGAACAGCGCGAACGCTTCCTTGACGCCCTGTTTGCTGTCGCCATCGCCGACGGTGAGCTTTCCGGCGCCGAGAGCGCCGAGATTAGCCGGATCACGGCTGCGATTAATCTGCCGCACGACCGCTTTGTGGCAGCGCGTATGCGCCTGCCGCGCCAGCCCGGAAAACGTTTATGACCATCACTCTTCAAGCGCCGCTCGATATGCACCTCCATCTGCGCGAGGGCGCGATGTTGCGCCTTGTTGCGCCCTTTTCCGCCGCGCAGTTTGCCGGCGCAGTGATTATGCCCAATCTTGTGCCGCCGGTTGACAATGCTGAACGGTTGGCGCGCTACCGCGCCGAGATCGCGGCCGCTACCGCGCCGTATCCGTTCTTGCCGCTGATGACTCTCTTTTTTCGCCCTTACGACGCGGCAACTTTGCAGGCGCTACGCGACCAGATCTTCGCGATTAAGCTTTACCCTGAAGGGGTGACGACCAACAGCGCCGGCGGCGTAAGCGATCTGGCTGCGATTGAGCCGACCCTTGCCCTGATGGAGGAATTGGGCATCCCGTTGCTGGTGCATGGCGAAACCCACGGCTTTGTGCTCGACCGCGAAGCCGAGTTTCTGCCCATCTACGAGCGGTGGGCGCGAGCGTTTCCCCGTTTGCGAATCGTGATGGAGCATATAACCACAGCCGCTGCGCTCGATCTCCTCGATCGCTATCCCAATCTGTTCGCGACGGCGACGCTCCACCACTTGATGATTACGCTTGACGATGTGGCTGGCGGTTTGCTGCAACCGCACCTATTCTGCAAGCCGATTGCCAAGCGGCCCTCTGATCGCGATGCATTGCTGGCAGCGGCCTTGGCCGGCCATCCTAAGCTGATGTTCGGCAGCGATTCGGCTCCCCACCCGGTTGACCGCAAAGAGGCAGCGTTCTGCGCTGCCGGGGTCTTTTCAGCGCCGGTGCTGCTGCCGCTGCTGGTGGAATTGTTTGAGCGCCATAACGCGCTCGATCGCTTGCCTGCGTTTGTGAGCGGGAATGCCTGCCGCATTCACGGCCTGACCCCTCCGGCACGTAAGGTGCAGTTGGTTGAGGAACCGTGGCAAGTGCCTGCTCGCTATGGCGATGTAGTGCCTTTCGCTGCCGGCCAGACCCTACGCTGGAAGGTGGTCGCTGAGTAAGGTTTGGGGGCGGAGGATGGCAACGCAAAGACGCTACGAGTGCAAAAACGCTACGAGCGCGGAGGGTGCAACGCAAAGACGCTGCGAGCGCGGAGGGTGTACATTCGGTTGGGTAGAAGCGGGCTTGCGCATCTCCCTCAAACCCCTTTGCGCCCTCTGCGTCCTTTGCGCCCTCTGCGTCCTTTGCGCCTCTGCGTTTATCCCCCTTTGCGCCTCTGCGTTTATCCCCCTTTGCGCCTCTGCGTTTACCCCTCCCCGCGCCTCTGCCCCCTCTGCGCCTCACCTGATAGTTTTGCCGGCCAACCCGCCACCCCATACGTCGGGCGGCGGCGGCGGCATAAACAGATCGGTCACATCAATCGCTCGCCGCAACCGGCCAAAGGTGGTAGCAATGAAGGTGATCCGGCGCAGGCGCGCTGCCAGCACCGGCCGTTCGAGTTCACATAACGGTCCTAGATCAATCCGATAGTAATGCTCGCTGGCGCGGGGATGGTTCGGCTCATCGGGCAGGAGGTCGCGGCGCTGCACGATCTGATAGCGCAGCACTGCCGCATACCACTGTACCCGCCAACGTTCAGGGCCGAACGACCCCGGTTGATAGAAGGCGAGATAGCTAGCGGCTAGGCGGGGCGGCGTGTGAGCCAGCGGTAGCCGGTACCAGCCTGCTGTGCGGGCTAGTGCGAGATCGCGCGGCTGCGGCACAATTACTACCAACACGCGCGCATCGTCATCAGGTTCGAGCATAGCAATCCTCATGTAATCAAACATCCTGCAATTGCGCGCGATGCGCAACAAATAGAACCTTCGCTTCCCCAACAACCCGTGGTACACTACTTCTAGGCCCTCTGTATATGAAACCGTTGCAATTCGGCAAAAGTTATGCGCTTTTTTCGCCAATGTTTGCTCACCATGACCATGCTGTTCGCGCTAGCCGCCTGCGCTGCGCCAGCCCAGCCTACAGTGCGGGCGACCATCGGCGCGATCGAGGCAGTCAACTCAGATAACAGCGAGGGGTTCGAGCGCGTGATCACGCCACGGCCCTTCGTCTTTCCTGCCGACCATGGCCCCCACCCGACCTTTCAAACCGAGTGGTGGTACTATACCGGCAACCTCACTGCCGAGAATGGCCGGCGGTTCGGCTTTCAACTAACCTTCTTCCGCCGCGCGCTAAGCCCCAACCCGCCGGCTCGTGAATCGGCGTGGGCAGCGCATGAAGTGTATATGGCGCACTTTGCGCTGAGTGACATTGACGGTGGCCGGTTTTACGCCTTCGAGCGCTTCAGCCGGGCTGCTGCCGGTCTAGCCGGCGCGAGCGGCGATCCGTTCCGCGTCTTCCTCAATGACTGGTCGGTGGAAGGTAGCGGGCCGGAAGGAATGACAATGCGCCTGCGCGCCGCCCAAGATGAGGTGGCGCTCGATCTAGTCGCCGTCAACAGCCGTCCGCCGGTGCTGCAAGGCAATGCCGGCGTCAGCCAGAAAGGGTCGCAGATCGGCAATGCTTCGGCGTATTACTCATTGACCCGCATGATCAGCAATGGCGCCATCCGCATAGGCCCAGTGACCTATACCGTCAGCGGCCTGACGTGGATGGATCGTGAGTGGGGCACAAGCGCGCTAGAGGAAGGATTAGCGGGGTGGGATTGGTTTGCCCTACAGCTTGAGAGTGGCCACGATCTGATGTACTATCAGCTACGTGAAGCCGATGGCACGCCGTCGCCGTTTGTGGGCGGCAGCCTGCTCTTGCCCGACAACACGGTCATTATTCTCGGCCCCGGCGATGTTGAGCTAGCAGTGACCGATACGTGGCGCAGCCCGCGCAGTGGGGCGGTATACCCTTCCGGTTGGCGGTTGCAGGTGCCACAATATGGACTAGATCTGGCAATCACGCCGGCATTGCGCGACCAAGAGTTGCCAACGACGGTCGTCTACTGGGAGGGCGCAGTAGAAGTGAACGGCACGCTGCGTGGGCGCGGCTATGTAGAACTAACTGGCTATGCGGACACCAAATGACGTGGCGATGCCGCCGATCACACTGATCAGCGGCTTTCTCGGCAGCGGCAAGACGACGCTCTTGCGCCGGCTGCTGACCCGCGCTGACCGCCGGATCGGTGTTATTGTCAATGAGTTTGGCGCGATCGGGATTGATGGCGCATTGCTTGCCCAGAGCGGCGCCGGCCAGTTGATCGAGCTGAGCGGTGGCTGTGTCTGTTGTGTGGCTGGCAGCGATCTGCTTTTGGCTATCGAAACGCTGATCGACAGTGGCCCGCTCGATGCGCTTGCCATCGAGACGAGCGGGTTAGCCGAGCCGGGAGCGATCGTGCGCCAGCTCCGCGCGGCCAGTGTGCCGCTCGACGCGCTGGTCACGCTAGTCGCGGCGACTGATTTCGAGCGGGTGCTGGCCGCAACCCCGCTAGCGTCGCGCCAGATCCAGCTCGCCGACCTGATTGTGCTGACCCATAGCGATCTGGCTGATGCGCAGACCATCCAGCGCGTCACTGCCCACGTGCGCAGTCTGAATCAACGAGCGCCCATTGTGCCGGCAGCGCATGGCAATATCTCGCCCGATCTTATCTTCAGTCCGCGCAGCGATGGCCGGCTGCCGGAAGAATTGCCCCACCAACATACCGAATTTCACACCCTGAGCTGGCAGGCCGATCAGCCGCTACAGCGGTCTACGCTCGAACAGACATTGCGTAATTTGGCGACGCAAGGTCTCTTTCGCGCCAAGGGCATCGTCTACTGCACCGACTCGCCGTGGGCCGATGAAGTTCACCTTGTCGCCGGACGGTTACGGTTGAGCGCGTTACGGCTGGCGCAGCGGCCCATGCCGCTCTGCCGGTTGGTATTGATTGGCCACGAGGAGGCATTGGCCGGGGCTAGCGTCGCGCTCAACGGCTGTATCGACAGTGCCGAGCGCATCGCGCACTGGCGCGAACGTTGCGCTGAGGTTGAATGAGGGAACAGCGGCAAACACTGCGTGGCCAGCATCGGATTCGGCGGCGATCAGGTCGAACAGGCGCGGCAGCGCGCGAGCATAAGGGGCAAGAGCGTCGGCAGCGCCAACACAGAGTGTCGCGTGCAGCCTCGCAATCTTCTGGCGTAATTCCACATCAAGCAGCCACCGTCCGGCAATTCGTTGGCAGTCGAGCGGGCAGAAGTAGCCATCGGCCTGCCAAATTGTCGCAGCGATCAGGTGAGTCAGCCATCCCGCGCGACCAGCATTCAGATCGGCAGCGAGATCGAGCGTATCATCGCGCAACTGGCGCGCTAGTATCAACCGGTTGAGCGCGCCGGTTAATGCGCGCCATGCCCGATCACTCGGCGATAGACCGGCTAGCGCGAGATGCGCAAGCTGTGCCACGTGCCAACCGGCTGCCCGATCGCACACCCATTGCGCAGTTAGCGCTTGCAATTGCTGGGACTGCCATTGGGCGCCAATGGCCCGCGCCGCCAATTCGCGCCGATATGCTGAAACCATGCGCGCCTCTAGGGTGCGCAACAGATCATGGCTTACACCGAGCCGTATTAGTAACAGCCACGATCGCTGCCATAGGCCGCGAGCTAGCTTCCCGGCTACCATTGGCATCTCGCCATCGAGACAAGCATCACGCAACGTAGCTGCCCAATTACCGCACAATACTGCCAGAGCTAACTGAGCACGAACAGCAGGTGATAGCGGCCATCGGGCTGATAGCCAGTCTGGCCAGAGCGCCAACAGGCGGTGCGACTCGCTGTTAAGCGCGCGCAGAGCTGGTTGCTGAAACGTTAACGGTAGGCGAGCGACCAATCGCGCTAGCTTTATCTGGAGTAGTCGCCACCGAATGTGCTCGCTCGTTGATAGTGACAACACGTGGCTCGGCCAACCTCTGCATAATCACGGCGGTCATATCATCGTTTTGTTCGAGCGTCCCGCGAAACGCGCTCACCGCAGCCCAAATCTGATCCAGCGCTCGCTGCGGATCGAGCGGATCGGTTTGCGCGAGCAATGTAAGCAAGCGATCAAAGCCAAACAGTTCGCGCTCAGCATTCCGCGTTTCAAAGAAGCCATCGGTCAACAAAAACACCTGATCACCCGGTTGCAGGGTCAAGGTTATTTCGGCATACGCCATACCTAGTTTCGCACCGAGCGGCAGGCTTGGCTGCCCAATCTCGTGAATCTGATCGCCGCGCCGCAGAAAGGGAAACGGATGGCCGGCAGTAGCGAAGACGAGTGTAGACGTGGCCGGATCAAGGATGCCGAGAAACACCGTCACGTACTGCCTAGGCAGACCATCTCGGCAGAGCATCTCGTTGGTGGCGCATAAAATGGAGGCCGGCGAGCTATAGTTGGCAACATGTGAACGTAAAAGCGCGCGGGCCATCACCATCATCAGCGCAGCAGGAATACTCTTGCCGGTGACATCAGCCACCACGATTGCCCAGCGCCCATCGGGCATCGGGACGAAATCGTAGAAGTCGCCGCTTGTTTCGCGGGCCGGTTCCAAACGAGCCGCGATCTGGATATGGCCAAGCGGCGGCGGTGATGGCGGATAAAGGCGCTGCTGAATATTTCGGGCTAGCTCTAACTCGTAGCGCAGAAGCTGATCATGCACGATCTGCGAGCGTGCCTGATTGAGGCTTTGACGCGAACGATGAATTTGCCACTGATAAAACGAGATGGCCGTCCAGACCAAAGCGGTGTACAGTAAAATCGGAATAAAAAAACCTGTAGCTTCGTCAAGCACACCGCGCGCCGTAGGGTTTGTAGAAAAGAAAGTAAAGTACGTAGCAAATATCACTATCAAATTACTTGCCGCAATCATGCCGGCAAAGCGCCAACCCAACAACAATCCGGCGAGAATTACAAATAATGGGGTTGTTTCGGCAAACATTGTTAAGCGAAGCAAATCTCTGTCAAGATAATTTCCCCATATAATTAGCAAAATTCCAAGGTTTGTCCAAACAACTAAAATGGTTGCGCCAATGCGTTCGTGTTTTTTGTGGACAAGCCATTCAATACATCCATTAATTGATAATGAGATCGCAACGATAAGATAGTATAAGGGGTGTGATAATGGCGGTATCAACATGACTAGCAATGCTAGTATCGTAAGGATCGTGACAATCGCATTGAGCGTCCGCAACATTTTGCGTAAGCGTACCTGCTCACCCTGAACATCGATTTGCCACAGCAATTCGTTTACGGCTTGGGCGTCTCTTGATTTCATAGATGTTGCGAATGCTCAGATTTCTGTCTGTTGAAATACCGCCGAACTGCTCAGTTAATTCCATCCTCCCAACGAAGCCGTTTGTTGATCGATACTCTCAAGCTGCTTGCGTTGGGCTGGGTCGGAAAGCGCTTTGCGCAAGCGATCCATCTCTTCCGGTTCAGGTTGTAGGCCGGCTTCTTTGGCAGCGGTATCTGGATCGGCGAGCAATCGCTTGCGGAAAGCAGGATCAAGCACGGCTCGACCGATCAGCCGTTCAAAGTCAGCACTCATGCGAGCATGGCCTCCTTTTGCTGCAATGATCACTGGCGTGGAGAAGTATACCACTTTTTTACAATCTTAACGCAGCCTATTTCGATCGGCTCACCCTCTTGACTCCAGCATCGTTGTTTTGATATTATCAAAATTGATAGCGTTATTAAAATCTATGGAGGTACTATGAACTGGCGATACCACCTTGCTCTCCTCGCTCTTGTTCTGTTCCTCGGCTGGTTGCCAACTAACGTTGCTTCGCGTGATGGCGCACCGCCGCAGCTAACGATTGTCGGCGGCACACCGGTGGCGCCGGGTGATTATCCATGGCTGGTAGCGTTGCTCATCGCCGAAATCACCGATGAAGCGGTAGCCTTTTGCGGCGGCGCGTTGATTGATGATGGCGGCGTTTTTACGACCACCCAGTGGGTGTTGACCGCAGCGCACTGTTTGATTGATGGCGATGGGAATGTGGCTGATCCATCAGCGATTGAGGTGTTGGTTGGCCAGCAAGACTTGACGCAGGCTACTCCTGCGCAGCGGCGGGATTTGTCAGAAATTATCGTTCATCCGCTCTACGTTTCGGCTGGGACACTGTATAACGATGTGGCGCTCTTGCGATTGGCAACGCCGGTAACTGGCATTACGCCAATTCGTATCGCCACACCGGCTGACTCGGCCCGCTTTGCGCCCGGACAGACGGCCTACATTGCCGGTTGGGGCAACCGGTTGCCGCAAACCGGGATTGATCTGCCTGCTGTCGCGCACAAAGCTCAACTTCCCATCGTCGATCTGGCAACCTGCAACGAACGTTATGACGGTGCGCTGAGTTCGATCCATCTCTGCGCCGGCATCTATCCGGCTGGCGGCGTTGATACTTGTCAAGGCGATAGTGGCGGGCCGCTTATGGTCTCTGATGGCTCAGGCGGGTTCTTGCATGCCGGGATTGTCAGCTTTGGCACTGGTTGTGGTTGGCCGCACTTCCCCGGCGTCTATGCCCGTACCGCCTTTTTTGCCGATTGGATCGCAGCGCAGATTAATGGTTTGGCGCACGTTGACATCTGGCAATTATCGCCGCCAGCCGATGAGAGTGTGCCGTTCCATATCGCGACTGCTGCTCCAAACACACCTTTCACGTATACCGTGTTGGTGGCCAATAGCGGCGCGCTGTTGTTGACTGATGCCATCGTGGCGGTTGAATTGCCGAGCGGGGCGACGCTGGTAAGTGGCAGCATTAGTGGTGGCGGGGTCTACGATAGCGGCACGAATAGTATCTTCTGGTTGTTTGATGAGCTACTGCCGGGTGAGGTGCAAGAACTGACCTATCAGGTGCAAGCTGCGACAAGCGTTACGTCTGGTGAGTATGGCGTGCTGGCCAATAGTGACGATGGGCTAGTTGCAAGTGATGGCCGCGATCCTTTCACCACGGTCATCAACCAACCGCGCCTCTACGTGACGGCGTTCTACCCGCCAGAGGTTGAAGTTGGCTCTGTTTATCCGGTTGAATTTGTGGTCGCGAATTTCGGGCAAGGGCCAAATGCAGGCATCGCTAATCTGGCATTGGTGGTTGATTTGCCGGCGGGGGTAACTCCGGTCGCAATTGGTGATGGCGGGACGCAAACCGGCAATGAGGTGAGCTGGCCGATTGCTGCGTTGCCGGCCAATGATAGTGTGACAAAGACGATCTTCCTTGCTGCCGGCGAGTTAGGCGATGTGCTGCGCATCACCGATTATGGCTTGTATAACGGCACGACGCCGCTGCGGTATGGCGTGCGTGGAGTGCAAGCCATCACTGGGCCAGCGATAAACTACTTGCCAATCATCAGCCGCTAGAGCAACACTATACGAGCGCGGCACGAGATGTGCCGCGCTCGTTGGTTTGCAACAGTTTGGTTCATTATGCGTATATAGTGAGGGCAGGAGGTATGTAGCTACCGTCTGAGCAAGGATGGCAACAATGCGCCGCTTCACAGCTTCTTTCGTTGGGATTCTGATCGCATGGCTGCTTGTTTCACCCGTTGCAGCCCAAGGACGGTTAAACATTGACGATCCCCTTTCCCTCATTCGCCAACCGGAACTCGTGCAACAAGCCGCCGCGCCGCTGATCGAGCGCGGCGCGATTGTTGTTGTGTACATCAAGGCGCGCGGTAACGACGCCGATTTTATCCAGTTGCTGAAGCGCGACGGATTTGTGCGCAGCGATGGCAAGGCGCGGGTTGAGTTGATTGCCATCTACGTTGCCGTTGCCAATAACTATAGCGCCTTGCGCTACGGCGAACGGTGGCGCGATCACCTTGATGGGAAGTACCAGCAGATTTTGCGCGAACATCTTGAACGGCCATCGCGGTCGCTAGATCTGAGCGAGAATATGAGCGCGGTGTTGTCAGCAATTGACGAAGCTGTCCGTTTTAGCTGGCTCAGGCTATTTGAGTCAACGTGGGGTCTATCGATCCTGCTCTTGCTCAGCCCGCTCTTGGTGATTGGGTTCGTTTTTCGCATGCTTGGGAGACCGGCGTTACCGGCTCAGCAACCTGTGGCCAATTTGCGCTCCGCGCGCACAAACAGCATTCAATCCTTCAACCGAGCTGCGATAGAACCACTGGCTCAGCGTTTTGCCACTGCTGTTGACCGGCTCTGTGACCAAGCAGGCCTTACGCCGTCCTATCCAGCGCAGAAGCTGTTGTATCAAGATGTTCGTCTTGGCTTGCTTCGGCTCCGGCGTGGCCGCGCTGACGTCTCGACTTCGGCGTATACGCCGGAAGAAGAACTGAACCGGATTGAACGGCAGCTTGCCGATTTCGAGCGATCGTCGCTTGCGCCACCGCTTGCCCTAACCGGCCAGCAGTTGTTGCCAGCAACAGCGGTTGCTGATACGGAATTGTCCACCTTTCGGCAGGCGTTGCAGGCTGCAGCCCGACAATTGTGGCAGCTCGACTGGTCGTTGGCCGATGAAGCAGATGGAGCGCGTGGATTTGACACGAGCGACCTGTTCCAGCGTTTGCTCACGCTCTTATTTGAAACGACGATTACCGATGCGACGGCGCCGGCAGCCATTGCCGAAGCGCAAGCGATTGAGGCGGAAGCGGCAGCGAAGGAAGTCTTGCTCCAGCGTCGATCTAAGCCTGATACTGACGATAGCGGCAGTTTCTATTCAGGATCTGTTTCATCGTCAGATAGCAGTTGGGGTGATTCGAGTGGCGGCTGGGGTGATTTTGGTGGTGGCGATAGCGGCGGCGGCGGTGATGGCGGTGGCGGCGGTGAATAGTCACTACAACCATGCTTCAATCGATTGGCACGCACCACTGGATAGACTTATTTAACTTTGGAGCATTTTTCGCGTCCCACGCTTCACAGGCTCCTCTAAACTGGCTACAATAGAGGAGCAGCCACGCTGCTCGTGCTGCGGCGGGTTTTGAGGAGCTTAGTATGGAAGTTGAAGCGAAATACAAGATCAGCGCCGCCGACCTTGATCGTTTGGCGGCGCTCAGTGCGCTTGGCCCGTATACATTGCGCACGCTAGCTGGCGAACAGCAGCGCAATATCTATTACGATAGCGTTGATGGAAGGTTGGCGCTGGCTCGTTATGGGTTGCGCGTGCGCCAGATCGGTAACCGGTCGATCATCACGCTCAAGGGGCCGGCTCGGGTTGATGAGAACGGCATCCATCACCGCGCCGAGTTTGAATTTCCCGGCGATAACCCCGATCCGGCGCATTGGCCGGCCGGCCCGGCCCGCGATCTGGCCCAAGCCCTCTTGTTAGGCGCGCCGGTGCGCCCGTTTCTCACGATTGAAACGAGCCGCCGGATCATCCATGCGGCGCGCGATGGCCAAGATCGGGTTGAGATCTGCCTCGATCGCGGCACCATCTACGCCGGCAAGAAACAAGCGCCAATCTGCGAACTCGAGCTGGAGGTGCTGCCGGCTGGGTCGGTGTATGATCTGACCGAGCTGGCCAATGCCCTGCGCGCACTGATGCGGATCACCCCAGAACGCCAGAGCAAGCTTGAGCGGGGAATGGCTCTGTTGCAGCGGTAATATGATGACGCCAAGGCGCGGAAGCGAGGTTGAGCCGCCTTGGTGGACGGCTCAGCCCTGTTATATCGATTCCTGAGGAAGCGAGGGTAAGATGGCAGCTCCAACCAATCTTGCCGACTATGTCGAAACGTTATTGGCAGCGTACCGTGTCGATCGGGCGCATGCCCGGCAAGTAGCCGATCACGCGCTCACGTTGTTCGATGCGGTTGCGCAGTCGCATAAGTTGCCGGATACGGCCCGTCAATTGGTTGAAGCCGGTGCGCTTTTGCATAATGTCGGCTTGACGACCGACCCGCCTGAGCACCATCTCGTTGGGCGCGATATTATCCTGCGTCATGAATTGGGCAATGAGACCGATCAGGCAATCTTAGCCGCAATTGTCGCTCTCCATCGCCGCAAGCCGCGCGCCCAGCTTGAGCCGGCGGTGTTGTGCCTGAATAAGCGCAACCGTGAACTGGCCTTGCAGTTGGCTGCGATTGTGCGAGTAGCCGACGGCTTTGACTACAGCCAGAGCCAGACGACGCAAGTGCGGGTGGCATCGCACAATGGTAGGATTGGCCTGATCGCTACCGGCCCGCATGCGGCGGTGGATAGCGAGCGGGCATTGGCTAAGGCCGATCTGTGGGAGCGGGTGATCGGTCCACGCCCGGAAGTGGTGGTGCAGAGCGAAGGGACGGTTGTCGAGGCGGTGGCTGGCGAAGATGCGCCAACAGAACTGCTGCCGTACTGGTATGCCTCTGGCGAGGTGCCGTTTGCCGAACTGGGCCGGGTGGTGTTGCGCCGGCAAGTGCGGCGCTTGCAGCAGACGGCGCGGGCCGTTGAGGCTGACGAGACGATTGAGGCGGTGCATGATCTGCGCGTTGCTACCCGCCGTATCCGTGCCGCCCTGCGCTTGCTTGAGCCGGTCGCGCCGGCCAAAGCGGCGCGGAAGGCAGTTGTGGCGGTGCGCACGTTGGCCCGCGAGGCAGGCGCAACCCGCGATCGCGATGTGTTGCTCAATGACATGAGCCAACGCGATATGAACGGGATGGCGCCGGTGATGGAAGCGATCCGCGCTGAGCGGATGCAAGCTCATTCAGCGCTCGTCAAGTATCTCGGCAGCAAGCAGTATGAGCGCGATCTGCGCGTCCTAGCCCGCCTCGCTTGTTTTGCTACCGAATGGGATAACCGGCCGCGAGTGAAAGATCATGCCGGTAGCATGCTCTATGCCCACTACGAAGCCTTGCGCTCGTATGACCGCAACGGCCTGCCGGAAGATGACGCTACCCTGCATGCGATGCGGATTGCCGGCAAACGGTTGCGCTATGCGCTCGAATTGGTTAGCGACATCGTTGGCGAACGGCTGAGCGAGTTGCTCAATCCGCTGATCGACTTCCAAGACCACTTGGGCGCATTAAATGACATCAGCGTCGCTCGTGGTTTATTGGCCCCCCACACCGAGCGCGCGCCGGAAGCGGTGGCCGCCTATCTAGCGGCGCGTGAAGCCGAATGGGCCGCTTTGCGCACCGAATTGCCGGAGTGCTGGGCAAGGCTGACCTGCCCCGACTACCGGCGTGCCCTGCTAGCCGTCATTGGCGATCTCTGACGGAGATCGGCTAGCGCGAATGGTAGATAGAGCAAAAGAATGGTGATAATCCCGATCACCTCCATCCAAATAATGTAGATCGGCCATGGCCCAAGCAGATCGAGCAGACTCGGCGTGTATGGCTTGCGGGCCAAGAAGAGATAATTGCTGTCAAGCAACCAGTTGACCACCCCGACCGCTGCCATCAACAGATTAGCCCCGATAATTACCCGCCCCACCGATCGCCACGTGGGGCGGTAGCCTTCAAGCGCAATCATTGTCAACGCAGCCAGCACGATCCCGCCGTGGGAAATAAAGCTCTGAAAGGCGCGAAAATGCGGAAAGCCGTACACGCCGATGTCGGGTGTCAGCAAGGCCTGCACTGCGCCGCCAATCCCCATAAAATAGGCAAACTCGAAGATGCGATAGCTGCGGGTGAGCAGCATAATAACGCTGAGCCACGTAAATAGCGTGCAGAGATGTAATGGCAACATATACTGGATTGACCAGAGGCCATGCACCCAGAACCAGACGTTGTAGGCAATCTCGTTGATCGCCAGAATGGCTGCCAGCGTATAACGCCAATACCTGCCCGCAATCGGAGACAGCGCGCGACCGGGGCCAAGCACCCAGCCGCAGGCAGTGGCCACGCATGCCAGCGCAATCCAATGCGGCGGGCTAAACAGCACGAACGGCGGCCCGTCCCAGTACAACGCAAAGAGATCAGCCATAGCGCCTCCAATGGTGGGTATATCATTGGGATGCCAGATGTATTTATCATAACAAAAAAAGCCTCGGTAGCGCCGGCCCGGTAGTTGGTCTCGATTGTTCATTGGCGCAATATATGGAGTGCGACAGTTAACACTGCCGCACTCCATATAAACGTTCCTTGACAGCGATAGCGAAACAGCCTTGCCCTTGCCGGTGGCTGCCTATATAAACCATCCTTGGCAGCGACAGCCCACCGGGTCGTCGCTGTTGCTAGCACTCTCTTCAATCGAGTGCTAAAATTAGCTTGACAAATTGCCTGATCTTGTGTACTATTACCAACGGATTAGCACTCTCGATACGACAGTGCTAATCACTGGAACGTTCGCAAACCGTTGGATAGTATACCGAACGGAGGATAGCAGCTATGGCGGATTTCCGCATCCGACCTCTTGGCGACCGCGTGGTGGTCAAGCCGGTTGAGCGTGAAGAGAAGACCAAGACCGGTATTTTCCTGCCCGATACAGCCAGCAAAGAGCGCCCGATGGAAGGCACGGTGCTGGCGGTTGGCGAGGGACGCCGGGACGATAACGGCAAGCTGATCCCGATGAGCGTCAAGGTTGGCGACCGGGTGATCTTCGCCAAGTACAGCGGCACCGAGTTCAAGCTCGATGATGTCGAGTACCTGATCCTGTCGGAGAAGGACATTCTGGGTATCGTTCAGGAGTAGCAACCTCGCGCTAGTGGCGCTATTCTCAGTGGAGGATTATAGATCCTATGCCAAAGCAGCTTTATTTCAATGAGGAAGCGCGCCGCGCCCTTAAGCGTGGCGTTGATCTGGTCGCCGATGCGGTCAAGACCACCCTTGGCCCGCGCGGCCGCAATGTGGCTATCGACAAGAAGTTCGGCTCGCCGACCGTAACCCATGATGGTGTGACGGTAGCGAAGGAGATCGAGCTGAAGGACCCCTTCGAGAACATGGGTGCGCAGCTTCTCAAAGAGGCCGCGACCAAGACCAACGACGTCGCCGGTGATGGCACCACCACTGCGACTGTGCTGGCGCAGGCGATCGTTACCGAGGGCTTGAAGGTGGTGGCGGCTGGCGCCAACGCGATGCTGCTCAAGCGTGGCCTCGACCGTGGCGCTGAGGCGCTGGTGGCGGCGATCAAGGCTAGCGCTGTGCCGGTGCGCGACCGCGCCGACATTGCTCACGTCGCGACCAACTCGGCGGCTGACAGCGAGATTGGTGAGCTGATCGCCGAGGTGATGGAGAAGGTCGGCAAAGACGGCGTGATCACCGTCGAGGAGTCGAAGGGCGTCGCCTTCGAGAAGGAATACACCGAGGGCATGCAGTTCGACCGCGGCTACATCTCGGGCTACATGGTCACGAACGTCGAGCGGCAAGAGGCTGAGCTTGACGATCCCTACATCCTGATCACCGACAAGAAGATCAGCAGCATCCAAGAGATCCTCCCCGTCCTTGAGAAGGTGTTGCAGGTGACGAAGAACTTCGTCATCATCGCCGAGGACGTTGATGGCGAGGCGCTGGCGACGCTGGTGGTCAACAAGTTGCGCGGCACGATCAATGCGCTGGCGGTCAAGGCCCCCGGCTTCGGCGATCGCCGCAAGGCCATGCTGCAAGACATTGCTATTCTCACCGGTGGCACCGTCATTAGCGAGGAGATTGGCCGCAAGCTCGACAGCGCAACGATCGAGGATCTGGGCCGCGCCCGCAAGGTGATTGCCACCAAGGACGACACCACTATCATCGAGGGCCGTGGCGACGAGGCGGCCATCCGCGCTCGCATCGAGCAGATCCGCGCCCAGATTGCTACCACCACCAGCGATTTCGATCGCGAGAAGCTGCAAGAGCGGCTGGCCAAGCTGGCCGGTGGTGTGGCGGTGATCAAGGTTGGCGCTGCTACTGAGCCTGAGCTGAAGGAGAAGAAGCACCGCGTCGAGGACGCGCTCAGCGCGACCCGCGCTGCGGTCGAAGAGGGTATCGTGCCCGGTGGCGGCGTTGCCCTGCTCAACGCTATCCCGGCGCTTGACAACGTGCAAGTTGCTCACGAGGATGAGAAGGTCGGCCTGCAAATCCTGCGCCGCGCTCTCGAAGAGCCGTTGCGCATCCTTGCCCGCAACGCTGGCGAGGACGGCTCGGTCATCATCGCCAATGTCCGCCGCCTGCAAGAGGAGAAGGGCGACAAGACCATCGGCTACAACGTGCTGACCGGCCAGTACGGCAGCATGATCGAGCAGGGCATTATTGATCCGGTGAAGGTGACGCGCAGCGCCGTGCAGAACGCGGTCTCGATTGCGGGT
>JANWYE010000022.1:26467-26700 GCA_025057175.1 Chloroflexus sp.
CCCGAGGCCCTGATCACCGACATCCCCGAAGAGAAGCCGGCTGCCACCCCCGGCGCCGGTGGCGGGATGGACTTCTAATCCTGTCCACTCCGTAGGGACACACCAATGGTGTGTCCCTACGTCCACCGTATCACCTCTTGTATCGTCTCACCAATATCGCAATCGATCACAAACGGGATTACCGTCACCGGTGCGGCAAAGGTCTGCTCCAACGCGGCAATCGTCTGCTGGCG
>JANWYE010000230.1 GCA_025057175.1 Chloroflexus sp.
AAACCTCTTGTTCTTCCGCAACAGTTGCGTTCGTTGCTGTCTATAAGGTCACGGTCTGGGCAACAGCAATTGCCTCTGTCAAGTTGATTGCCCCAACGTACAATGCCTTGCCGATAATCGCTCCCTCAACGCCAAGTTGGGCCAGCCGGCGCACGTGATCGAGCGTAGCAATGCCGCCGCTAGCGATGATGGCCGGGCCGGTTGGATGAATCAGCTCGGCCAGCGCGGTAAAGTTAGGGCCGCTGAGCGCGCCGTCGCGACTGATGTCAGTATAGACGATCCGGCGTGCGCCGAGCGCAGCCATCTGTGCCGCAAGTGTGGGAGCCGCTACGGTTGATGTGACCGTCCAGCCATCGGTAGCTACCATTCCATTGCGGGCGTCGATCCCGATCACGATCTGCTCGCCGAAGCGGCTGAGCAGGCGCGCGACCAGCTCGGTTTCGGCGATCGCGGCGGTGCCGATAATCACCCGCTCAACGCCGAGGGCTAGAGCCGCCTCGACATCCTCTTCGCGGCGCAACCCGCCACCGAGTTGCACTGGAATCTGCACTGCTTGGGTAATGGCCAACACCGAATCTACATTTTGGGGTCGCCCGGCCCGCGCACCATCGAGATCGACCAGATGTAGGCGGGTTGCCCCCTGCGCTTGCCACGCACGCGCGACTGCGACCGGATCGTCGGCGTAGACCGTCATCTGGTCGAAATTGCCTTGATAGAGCCGCACACAGCGCCCGTCTTTCAGATCAATTGCCGGTATAATCTCCATAACTTATGCTCTCCGCGCGCTAGCGCCGCTCCAGTTCGCAAAGTTAGCCAGCAGGCGCAAGCCGTATTCGCCGCTCTTTTCGGGGTGAAACTGCACTGCCGCCAGTCGATGATGAATGATCACGCTGGGAAAAGGGAGACCATAATCGGTGCGCGCCGCGATGATCGCTGGATCGGCAACGTCACAATAGTACGAATGAACAAAATAGACATCGGCGCCATCGGGAATGCCGGCAAAGAGCGGATGCGTGCGAAATGCCGGCGCGATCTGCATCTGATTCCAACCGATCTGGGGTATCTTGCCAGCGCTTTCAGGCAAACGCCGGACTGTCCCACGGATAATGTCGAGGCACGGGTGGGGGCCGAACTCTTCGCTCTCGCTCAACAAGACCTGCATGCCAACGCAAATGCCGAGAAACGGGGTGCCTGACGCAACCACTTCCGGTAAAACGGCGGCAATACCGAGTTGGCGCAGGCTGGCCATGGTATCGGCGGTTGCGCCGACGCCGGGCAAGACAACTGCCTGCGCGGAACGAATCACATGCGGATCATCGGTGACAGTTAACTCAGCGCCTACCCGCTGCAATGCGCGCACGACATTCGGCAAATTGCCAGCACCATAGTTAATCACTGCAATCATGCTTCACCCTGAAAACCGGTCTGCATTAAGAGTGGATGTTGATTGTGCAACGCGGTGATGATATGGTCAATTGACGGTTCTGTCGTCTGGACACTGCCCATTGGATCGGGGCCGGGATCCATGCCAACCATCAAGCGGAGGGTGGCCACCACGCCGGCAGCCAGCGCGGGCAGGCTGTAGCCACCTTCCAACACAAAGCCGATCCGCCCGTCACAGAGTTCGTTAGCCCAGTCGAGTAGATGCTGCACAATGCGCGCAAATCCGTTCACCGAGAGCGCCATCGGCCCAATCGGATCGCTCCAGTGGGCATCAAACCCGGCTGAGATCAGCATGAATTCGGGCCGAAAACGGCGCAAGGCCGGCCCAATGATCTGCCGGAACACGCGATCATACCCCTGATCACCGGTGCTGTAAGGCAGAGGGATATTGAGGGTTGTGCCGCCGGCAGTGCGCGGATCGCCCGTTTCGTGAATCGCGCCGGTGCCGGGGTAGAGCGGCGAAGCGTGGGTTGAACAGAAGAGCACTCGCCCATCGCGGTAGAAGATATCTTGGGTGCCGTTGCCGTGATGCACATCAAAATCAATGATAGCGATCCGCTGGTAGCCGTACCGATCAAGCAACACGCGCGCCGCAATCGCAATGTTGTTAAAGAGACAGAATCCCATCGAGCGAATATCGGTGGCGTGGTGGCCGGGCGGACGCACCAGCGCAAACCCGTTGTCGCAGCGCCCCTCGGCGATGGCTTCAGCTAGGCAGACGGCGGCTCCTGCCGCTAGTAGCCCAACTTCCCACGAATCGGCAGTAACATACGTGTCGCTGTCGATCTGGCCGCCGCCATAGCTGGCTAATTGGCGTACCCGGTGGAGCATTTGAGGGCTGTGAACAGCCAACAATTCAGCTTCGGTCGCCGAGCGGATCGGCAACTGCTTAAGTTGGCTGAGCAGGCCTGATGATTGGAGCGCGCGCTGAATAGCGAGCAGCCGGCCAGCGTGTTCGACGTGGCCGTGCCAAGTATGGAGATCGAACCGCTGATCGGTCACAATTGCTGTCGTCATAGATGTATATGGTCATAGTTCCGTTCCCTCGCGATAGGAACGGCGTTGCAAGGGCTGCGCTCGGTGTTGTGATGGCGCGCCTGCATAACCCCATTGCCCTGCGCATTGCTCTCATTGTACCACGTGGCAACCGCCCGTCGTGTCATTGTTTTCCTGTCGTGATCACTGGCGTATCGAGTGAAGCGTGTGCGCCGGCTGAGCGTGGTATAATCCATTGCGCGCATCAGAGCGTGGTCGAGACGCTCAATCGAGAGTGGTCTTATCGCTCAGTATTGCGCATCGCTGTAAGTGGAGAGCTTGTATGGCGCGCCCGTTGTTGGTTTTGGTCGACGGCCACGCATTGGCGTACCGCGCCTTTTTTGCCTTGCGCGAGAGTGGCCTGCGCTCGTCACGCGGTGAGCCGACGTATGCCGTCTTTGGCTTCGCGCAAATCTTGCTCACGGCGCTGGCCGATTATCGGCCTGAATACGCTGCCGTGGCTTTTGATGTTGGGCGCACCTTTCGCGATGATCTCTACGCTGAATATAAGGCCGGGCGCGCTGAAACGCCTGAGGAGTTCTACCCTCAATTCGAGCGGATTACGCAGTTAGTGCGGGCGCTGTCAATCCCGATCTATACTGCCGAAGGCTACGAGGCCGATGATGTGATCGGCACGCTTGCTCGCCAAGCAACCGAGCGAGGGTTGGACGTGATCATTCTCACCGGCGATTCCGATGTCTTGCAATTAGTCAATGAGCACGTGCGGGTTGCGCTCGCCAATCCCTACGGCGGCAAGACGAGCGTGACGCTGTACGATGTCGAGCAGGTGCGCAAGCGTTACGATGGTCTCGAACCGGCCCAGTTGGCCGATCTGCGCGGTTTGAAGGGCGATGCCTCTGACAATATTCCCGGCGTGCGCGGAATTGGCGAGAAGGGCGCGATTGCGCTGCTCAAGCAGTTTGGCTCGCTCGACAATCTGCTCGACCATATCACCGATGCGCCCAAGCGTTATCAGACCTTGCTCAGCGAGCAGGCTGGCACGGCGCGTTTTTCGCGCCAGTTGGCGACCATCGTGACCGATGCGCCGGTGCAGCTTGATCTGGAGGCGGCCCGGCTCGGTGTGTACGACCGGGCTGCGGTCATGGCGCTCTTGCAAGAGTTGGAATTTGGGGTTAGCTCAAACTTGATCAAGAAGCTGCCGCCGGTCGTACAAGCGCCGGCGCTGGCCGCGTTGCCTGCCGATCTGCCGGCTGCGCCGCTAGCCATGACCAACCCCACTCAGCTCTCGCTGTTTGGCGGGGAAGCGCCGCCGCCCGATCTGCCTCCTTTGGCTACTCGGATCGTGCGCGATGCCACGGCGTTGGCCGATCTGGTGGCGCGTCTGCGCACTGCGCCGGCTTTTGCCTTCGATACCGAATGCACGAGCCTGCATGCCGTCGGGAGCGATGTAGTAGGCATTTCAATTGCGACCACGCCTGACGACGCCTGCTACATTCCGGTCGGGCACGAGGTTGGCGAGCAGTTGCCGTTGGCCGAGGTGGTAGCTGCGCTTGGCCCGTTGTTTGCCGATCCGAACAAGCCTAAGTTTGCCCACAACGCTAAGTTTGATGCTGAAGTGTTGGCCGGCGCCGGGATCACGGTGGCTGGGTTGGCATTCGATACGATGATCGCGGCGGCAATGTTAGGCAAGCGGCAGGGGCTGAAAGATTTGGCCTTCTACGAATTGAAACTGCCCGAACCGCCCACGACTATCGAAGACCTGATCGGGAAGGGGAGCAAGCAGATCAGCTTTGCCGCGGTGCCGGTCGAGCAAGCCGCGCTATACGCCGCCGCCGATGCGGCGCATACCTTGCGGCTGACAGAGGTGTTGCGCGGGCAGCTAGAGGCCGATGCCGCGCTACGCGATCTCTATTATCGGGTTGAGTTGCCGTTGATCGAGGTGCTGACCGCAATGGAGCTGGCCGGCATTTTGCTCGACCACGAATATCTGCGCGAGCTAGGCAAACGCTTCGCTCAACGCATCAACGAGCTGGCCGAGCGGATCTACCAGCAGGCCGGCGGGCCGTTCAACATCAATTCTGGCCAGCAGCTCAATGAGGTCTTGTTTGAGCGGATGGGGATCGATCCCCGCGCGCATGGGCTGAGCAAGCTCAAGAGCGGCGGGTATTCAATCACCGCCGAGGTGCTGGAAGAGCTGAGCCTGCTTTACCCGATCGCCGCCGATATTCTGACCTACCGCCAACTCACCAAGCTCAAGAGCACCTACATTGACGCCTTGCCCGAACTGGTCAATCCGCGCACTGGGCGCATTCACACCTCGTACAACCAGATCGGCGCCGCGACGGGCCGCTTGTCGTCAAACAACCCCAATCTGCAAAACATTCCAGTGCGCAGCGAAGAGGGGCGTGAAATCAGGCGCGCCTTTGTCGCCGCCCCCGGCCATCGCTTTGTGGCCGCCGACTACTCGCAGATCGAGTTGCGCGTGTTGGCCCACATCAGCGGCGACGAAAACTTGATCGCTGCTTTCCAGCAAGGCCTCGACATCCACGCTGCCACGGCTAGCCGCCTATTTGGGGTTGCGCCCGATCAGGTGGATAAGAACCAGCGCCGGGTGGCCAAGACGGTGGTGTTTGGCGTCATCTACGGTATCAGCGCCTTTGGCCTTGCCCAACGCCTTGGCATCGAACGCGATCTGGCCCGCCAACTGATCGACAACCTGTTCGCGCAGTTCCCCGGCATTCGCCGCTATATTGACCAGACTCTCGCCTTTGGCCGCCAGCACGGCTACGTGCAGACCCTATTTGGTCGCCGGCGGGTGATGGAAGACCTGCGCGCGAGCGGCGCGCGCCGCGCCGCTGCCGAGCGCGAGGCAATCAACGCGCCAATTCAAGGCACTGCCGCCGACATCATGAAGATCGCGATGGTTAATGTCCATCGCGCGCTACGCGAACGCGGCTTGCGCACTCGTTTGCTCTTACAAGTGCATGACGAGCTGATCGCCGAAGCGCCCGTAGAAGAGGTTGCCGAGGCAGCACACCTGCTCCGTGAAGTGATGAGCAACGCCTACCAACTGGTCGTGCCGCTCGGCGTCAACCTTGAGACGGGGCCGAATTGGGAAGAGATGCAGGTAATTTAGAGAGCCTGTTTCTAGCGAGTTCAGTAGATGGGACTTCCTTTTGGTGCTTCGCCTGATTTTCTCTTTGTAATCGCATCCTTTACTAAGTGGCGCATGAACAGTGAGTTTTAGCGAAGAATCTACTACCTTTAGCTAACGCATTAGTTTATAAACTTGATGCACAGGCTATTTCA
>JANWYE010000231.1 GCA_025057175.1 Chloroflexus sp.
GCCGATCAGCGGGTGTTGCGGGCCACGCTGGTGACATTGCCGGCCCGGCAACAAGCGACGCAATTGCCGCCACCTGCCGTGCTGGTGGTTGGTGAGGTTGCGGCATTGGCTGATAGGTTGGCGTGGTACGATCCAGCCCAATTCTCCACTGGCCCAATGTTATGGGATGAATTATGATCCACCTGCCCCGCCTGTTATTCGCCGCGCCGATGAGTGGTAGCGGCAAGACGACCATCACTGCCGGCCTCATCGCCGCGCTGCGCCAGCGTGGCCTGCGCGTTGCGCCGTTCAAGTGCGGCCCTGATTATATCGATCCCGGCTACCATACGCTCGCCGCCGGGAGGCCTTGCCATAACCTCGACTCGTGGCTCGTCCCGCCTGATCAGATCGCTGGCGTGGTGGCCCGTCGCAGCGCTGAGGCTGATCTGGCTTTGATCGAGGGGGTAATGGGGCTATTCGATGGTTACGCCGGTGATGATGATACCGGCAGCAGCGCTCACATTGCCCGCCTCACCGCGACGCCGGTGATCATTGTGCTCGATGCGCGGGCGATGGCGCGCACTGCCGCAGCCCTGATCGGCGGGCTGCGCGATTTCGACCGGCGCGTGCAGATTGGCGGCGTCATCCTCAATCGGGTTGGCAGCCCGCGCCACGCTGCCCTCATTCGCACCGCCGTTGAGCAGACAGTGGGTGTGCCGGTGATAGGCTATGTGCTGCGTCACGAGGCGCTCACCCTCCCCGAACGCCATCTTGGTTTGGTGCCGGTGGCCGAGCCGGGGCGCTGGCAAGAGTGGCTACACGAAGTCTCAGCGCGGCTCGCAGAGACGGTTGACCTTGATCGGCTGCTGGCTATAGCCCACACCGCGCCGCCGCTGCCCACACCCGCGCCAATCACCCTCTCGCCGGTAAGCGGCGCGCGACCGGTCATTGCCATCGCCCGCGATGAAGCTTTCAATTTCATCTATCCTGATAATCTCGATCTCTTGCGCGCTGCCGGAGCCGAACTCGCCTTCTTCAGCCCACTGCATGACTCGGCGTTGCCAGCAGGTGCGGCGGCCCTCTACCTGTGCGGTGGTTTTCCCGAACTCTTCGCTGCCCAACTGAGCGCCAATCAAGCCATGCTGGCTGCTATCCGGGCAGCAGCGGCAGCCGGGATGCCGATCTACGCTGAGTGTGGCGGGCTGATGTACCTGACCGAAACGCTGATTGACCAGCATGGCCAAACATTTGCGATGGCCGGCGTTTTGCCCGGTCGCTCGCGGATGACACCGCGCCTCACGCTCGGCTACCGTACCATTACAGCGCAAACCGCGACGTGGCTATGGCATGCCGGCGAGACGCTGCGCGGCCATGAGTTTCACTATTCGGTTTGGGAAGGGCAACCGTCTGCTCTGCCGCCGCTCTACACGTGCCTGCCTGACGCCTCGCGTCCGCAACCGGTCAGCGAAGGAGCTGTGATCGGGCAGACACTTGCGTCATACATTCATTTACACTTTCTCGCTTGCCCACACGCCGCTGAACGGTTTGTCGCCGCAGCGCGCGCATTTGTTAACGCAGAGGCGCAAGGGGGCAAAGGCGTGAAGGACTCAAACGCAAAGGCGCGAAGGATTTAAACGCAGAGGCGCAAGGGGGATAGGGTATAGCGCGAACTATGCTCTCGCCACCTATCCAACATCCTTCCTGCGTCTTTGGGAGAGTAGGTGACTAATGAGTGCTATTGTCCTCTTCACCGGCGGCGCTCGTAGCGGCAAGAGCCGGTGCGCCGAACGGTACGCCGCTCGGCTGAGCGAACAGGTCGTCTACGTTGCGACGGCTACCGCCGGCGACGATGAGATGCGCGATCGGATCGCGCGCCACCAAGCGCGCCGTCCGGCTAGGTGGCGCACGGTTGAAGCGCCAACCAACGTTGCCGCCGCGCTTGCCAACCTGCTGCCGGGGACGGTGGTCGTGCTTGATTGCCTGTCGCTGCTGGTGAGTAATCTTTTGCTGGCTAACGAATCCGATCCTGAGCCGGCTATCAATCGTGAACTCGACCATCTGCTGGCAGTCGTTGCCCAGCGCGATCTGATCCTGATCGCCGTCACCAATGAGGTTGGCATGGGCATTGTGCCCGCCTACCCACTGGGCCGGCAGTACCGCGATCTGCTTGGTTTAGCCAATCAGCGCGTGGCTACCGCTGCCGCCGAAGTGTATCTGGTCGTTTGCGGCATCCCGGTTGAGCTGCGCGCACTGGAGGCAGTATGGAATCGCAAGGAACCGTAGTCCATGGCGCGCTCGACGAGGCCGAGTTGGCGCGGCTCGGTCTGCGCGCCGATCAGGTGATCGATTTCAGTAGTAACATCAATCCCTTCGGCCCACCCGCCGCCGTGTTGGCCGCGCTCCGCGAACTCGATCCGGCGCCCTACCCTGACCGGAGCTGTCTCCGCTTGCGGCAGCACTTGTCCCAGCGCCACCGTTGCGGGATCGATGCAGTGCTGGTTGGGAATGGCGCAAACGAACTGATCCATCTGGCAGCGCGAGCATTGGGGGTTGCAGGCGCTACAGCCCTGATTGTGGCCCCTACCTATGGCGAGTATGCCCACGCTTGCCGGTTGGCTGGCATGCAGGTGGTCGAGGCGCGCAGCGACGCTGCGGCGCCGTTTCAGCCCGACATACTGGCTCTGTGTGCGGCTATCGAGCGGTTGCGTCCGCGCTTGCTCTGGCTCTGTTCGCCCAACAATCCCACTGGCGTCCATCTGGCGAATGAGACGATAATTGAGCTGGCCGGCGCTTGCGCGCAACATGGCGGCTGGCTGATCCTCGACCGGGCCTATCTGTCGCTTCTGCGTGATGATACCGGCCACGATCCACTCGATGATCGAGCGCCGGCCAACCTCATTCGCATCTACTCGCTCACCAAAAGCTATGCAGTAGCCGGTTTGCGGATCGGTTACTTGGTCGCTGATCCGGCGCCGGTCAGCGCAATTGCGCGCTTCCAACCGGCTTGGAGCGTTAGCAGCGCAGCGCAGGTGGCGGGGTTGGCAATGCTGGCCGATACCACGTTTTTGCCGGCGACGCTTCCGCAATGGTGGGCTGCCAGCGATGATTTGGCTGCTGGTTTGCGCCGGCTAGGGTTAACCGTCTGGCGGTCGCACATGCCCTTTCTGCTCGTGCAGTGCGGCGATGCGGCGCGCACCCGTCGCCAGTTGCTGGCGCGTGGCTGCGTTGTGCGTGATTGCGCGTCATTTGGATTGCCGGCATGGGCGCGCGTCGCGCCGCGCCGTCCGGCGGATAATGCGCGATTGTTGGCAGCATGGGGCGAGGACATCCATAGTTGACGTTCATAGTGATCCATCGTGATGCCTATTCTTTGCGCCTTTGCGTTGGAGGAAACAATCAATGCCTGCGCCTGTCTTGATGATCGTTGGCACAGCTTCATCAGCCGGCAAGAGCACGCTAGTCGCAGCACTCTGCCGGTTAGCGGCCCGCCGTGGCTTGCGAGTCGCGCCATTCAAAGCCCAAAACATGAGTAACAATGCCGCTGTAACCGCCGATGGCGGCGAGATTGCCCGCAGCACGGCGGTGCAGGCTGCCGCTGCCGGCATTGCGCCTACTGTGGCGATGAACCCGATCTTGATCAAGCCTGAAGGTCAGCGCCGCAGCCAGATTATCGTTGAGGGCAAGCCTTGGCGAACGCTTGATGCCGCCGATTTTTGGCAACGCAAGGCGATGTTGTGGCCGGTTGTCACCCGTAATCTCGATGCGTTGCGCGCTGAATACGATCTGGTTATCGCCGAAGGAGCCGGTAGTCCGGTAGAGCTGAATCTCAAAGCGGGTGATCTCGTCAATATGCGGGTGGCCGTCTACGCGCGGGCGCGCACGCTGTTAGTAGGCGACATCGATCGCGGCGGTATCTTTGCTCAACTGCTCGGCACGCTTATGCTGCTCGAACCAGATGAACGGCAGCTTATTGAAGGATTGATCATCAACCGCTTTCGCGGCGATCCGGCCCTGTTTGCCGATGGTGTTCGGATTCTGGAAGAGCGCAGTGGTGTGCCAGTCCTAGGCGTCGTGCCGTGGATTGAGGATCTTGGCTTGCCTGAAGAAGACGCGGTGGCGCTAGAACAGGCCCGCCCGGTCGTTACGCAGGGGCTGACGATTGCTGTCATCCAGTTGCCGGCCATCGCCAACTTCGACGACTTCGACCCGCTGGCCCGCGAACCGGGGGTAACAGTGCGCTACATTGATCATCCGGCTCAACTGGCCGGCGCGGCGGCGGTGATCCTGCCCGGCACCAAACACACGCTCGCTGCCCGGCGCTGGTTGCGCGAACGCGGCTTTGATGCCGCGCTACGCCAGTTTGCCGGCCCGATTGCCGGCATCTGCGGCGGCTACCAACTGCTCGGCGAACGGATCAGCGATCCGCTGGCGGTTGAGGGCGCCGGCGGCGAGGAGGCAGGCCTTGGGTTGTTGCCGATTGAAACGATCTTTGCCGCTGAAAAACAAACCACCCAAACCGTAGCGCGGGCGCAGGTCGAGTGGGGCGGTACAGCCGATCTTTACGGCTACGAGATCCACATGGGGCGTAGCCACCGGCTCGGCGCAGCTCAGCCGCTCTTGACCATCGTGCAGCGCGGCGCGGCAACAACTACCGAAGCTGATGGATGCATTAGCGCCGATGGCCGGGTGTGGGGCTGCTACATACACGGTCTGTTTGCCAACGCCGAGTTTCGCCGGGGGTGGCTGCGGCAGCTCGGTTGGCAACCGCCATCCGAGCATACACCTTCGGTCGATCCGTTCGACCGGCTTGCCGATCGGGTGGCAGCGGCGTTGGGGCCAGCGACCCTCGAGCAATTGTTCACTGTTTCACCGTAACGACCACCCTTCACCTCCAACCCACAAGCGCACCGGCGCGCGATTGGCTGGCAGCTCGAACAGCACCGGCACGCTGCGCAGGCCGCTGTGGGCCGCGAAGGTGTCTTCGAGCGCCAAATCGCCATACAAGCCGCGCCCAAGTTGGTCGAGGTACCGGCGCGAGGCATCCGGCAGCGGATAGTAGCGCTGCCCGCTCTCATCTTCAACGGCGAAGAGTGTGGCGGGCAGCGCGCGGTCAACCGGCGCTTCATTGCTCACTGCCAGCAACGCCACCAACAAGCGCCCATTGGGCTGGATCGCGCCTAACCCACCGTCGATCAGCGCCACATCGTCGCGCCGGAGCAGCCCAATCTGCCACTGATCGTAAGCTATCAGTTGCCCCAGCGCGTGCGTATCGGGTTCTGGCGTCGAAGTTGGCAACGGCGAAGGAGTGGGAGGCGGCGGTGAGGGTGTTGGCACTACTGGCGTCACCACCACAATTCCGCTGGGCAACGGCGTTGGCAATGGCCCGATCGCTGCCAAGGTAGGCGGAAGTTGGAGAGAAGGAAGTTGTTCGATTGGCGGCAAGGTCAGGGGCTGGCGCAGCCATAAACTGGCTACCAGTAATCCCACTGCAATCAGCAAGAGGGTTGCCGGCAATTGCCATCCCAACTGGCGCTTGCGCTGTTGCCGTTGGCTGCGAGCGCTAGCCGGCGCAGATGGTAATGGCAAGGTTCGTTCAACAATCCCCTCCCCTTCACCTGCAGAGCGAGAGGCTAAGGGTGGGGTACCAACCTTGCTGATCGCGGTTCTCGGCGGCGTCTCACGCTGCTCTCGGCTCACAGTGTGGGAGGTCGGGAGCGAGGGGGGCAGCCCAACCCGGCTCAACTCCGGCGGCAACGA
>JANWYE010000232.1:0-3475 GCA_025057175.1 Chloroflexus sp.
TTACTAGAATGCGAGTGACATCCATCGCGACATTGCCGTTGCCGACGACCACAACCCGCTCAACATTCAAATCAACCTCAAGATCGCGGTAGTCAGGCCGGCCATTATACCAGCCGACGAAGGCGGTTGCCGGCATACTGCCGAACAGATCCTCGCCGGGAATGCCCATCCGCCGATCCGATTGCGCGCCAACCGCGTAGACAATCTGATCATAATACGCACGCAGGTCGTCGTGGGTCAGATCAACTCCAAAGGTGACATTGCCGAAGTAGCGAACGCTGTTGTGGGCAGCCAGTTTGTCGTAGATGCGCGTGACGGCCTTGATTGACTGGTGATCGGGTGCAACCCCTTCGCGCACCAACCCATACGGGGTGGGAAAGCGGTTGAAGATGTCGATTTGGCAAACTACATCTTTTTGCTTGAGCAGAGCTTCAACAGTGTAAAAACCAGCCGGCCCGGCGCCAATGATTGCGACGCGCAGCGGGCGCTGGGCGCTTCCCAGAGGTTCACTCACGGCGCACTCCTTCGTTGTCGTTTGATTGCCTGCTAACCAATTGTGATATACAGCACAGATGCCCGCAATGTACCATGTCTGTTACTTCATGTCAAACGACACCGGCACATTTAGTCTAGTGCCGGTTCGTGTTAAGTGGCTTAACGATCGCCAATCCCTTCCTAATCACTCGCTACTTGTACCATTACCGGCTCATCATCGCCATTCACCAACAATGCCCGTCCCGGCGGTTGCTCGATCTGGCGTTGGTCGAGCGCCGGCAGACTCAGGCCGAGTAACCGCGTTCCGGTGTCGTAACGTCCCGGCCAGAGCACGATCCCGTTTCGCGCGCCATCGAGTGCGCGCAGCAAAGGATCGTCGGCATAGCTGATGCCGGCAGCAATGATGAGGTGAAAGAGTTCGTTGCCGGTTTGCGCGATCTCACCCAGTTGCTGAAAGAGGTTGGGCGTTGCGCTGTAGCTTTGCGTGAAGTGATCGCGCCAGCGTTCACGGCATAGGTGGTAGTCGTCAATGATGAGGACATGCCGCTTGGTTGTTTCGTGGCACAGTGTGGTGAGGTCTGTGCTCAACGCTATAAGACCGGTTTCATCAGCGATGTAGCGGATTGCCGGCGTGAGGGTGCGCAACCGGCTTAGACTACGGCGCGGGCCGTCGATCACTATCAGATGCGCCGGTGGCGATGTGGTTAATGCAGCATGAGCCAGCGTGATCAAGGTGGTGCTTTTGCCGCTGCGGCGTGGCCCGATCACCAGCGCGTGGGGCGTTTCTAAGCTTAAGCGCAGCATCGCTGGACCGGGCGGTTCGGCTGCCCGGCCGCATGGTAGGGATAGACCGGCAAAGCATTGATTAGCTGGCGGCAGGTCTTCCCGCGCCAATCGTTCCGGCAGCAGTGCCAATGGCGGCGGGCCGCCAGCGTTAGCTGGGAACGCTGGCGCTATCGCTGCTGCGCGCGCTCGCATGGCATTTGCTAGCTCGCGATTGTCACCGGCTTCGCTACACCCTGCCGGCAGCGCTATCTGTGACTCAAGCAGGCCCTCGTCGCTGTGCAGCCAGTAGCCTCGCCCCGGTATGGCTGGTGGGAGTTGTGTTGGCGGACGGTGCCCGAAGACATCGGCGTAGTCGTTGAGATCGGGCATGCGCAGCACTAGCCGTTGGTCGAATTGGACTGCCAGCCGGTAGGGCAGGTCTGCGGGCCGCTCGGCGCTGACGATCAGGCGCAGACCGAGATCGCGACCGTTGCGAGTCAGCCGTACCAATTCGGCCAGATCACTCTCGCCATAGGTATCGCGTAGTTCGTCGCGCACTACTGCCAGCCGGTCGATGACTAGTAGCACCAGTGGTCCCGGCGGCTGGCTGGCGCTGGTGCGCATGCGTCGTTCGCGCAGGTGATTGTCGAGCTGGCGAAAGAGAGTCAGCAACGCCTCGCGATTAAACGGTTGCACCAACGCGCCAACGTGTGGCAGCTCGGCGAGCATGCTCAGGAGACGGCCATCGCCGTCTATCACGTAACACCAGAGCGAGTCGGGCGTTAATCGCGCCGCTAGATCGAGCACAATACGGGTAAGTGCCGTGCTTTTGCCGCTAGCCGGACCACCGAATACTGCCAGATGGCCGGCGCTGAGATCGATGAGTAACGGGATTTGCCGGCTCTGCTGCGGGATGTCGAGCAGCCCAACCAATGCTTGCCAGCCGGTCGTTGGCGCGTTGATACTCACCTGCGCCGGTAGCGGAGGTTGCCAGATGGGTGGCGGCTGCCAGTTGAGCGCGGCGAGATGGGCGCGACCGGCTGCGCAAAGCTGTTGGGTGATGGCTTCAAGATCACTTTGGCCATCAGGTGGAGCGGCGAGCCGGGCCACTTGCAAGAGCCGCACCTCGCCGCCACTGCGCATATAGGCGCGGCCGGGCAATTGGGGTGGCAAGAATGCGGCATCAGGTCGTTGCAACATCTCCCGGCTGTCTTCGCTGCTGCCTAACCGTAAGGCTATGAAGTAGCTCAATTGGCTGCGAATCTCATCACTCACCACTCGCGCCGGTTGTTGGGTGGCAATCAACAGATGCACACCCAATGAACGTCCTTGCTTGACGACTCGCACCAGTGCGCTGACAAAATCAGGACAACTGCGGGCCATTTCGTCGAATTCGTCAAGCACGATAAGCAGGTTTGGCAGCGGCTCTATCGGATGTTGGCGAGATAAGGCGCGGTAATCGGCAATGTTCTCGACATGGGTGCCGTATTGGTCAGCAATGGAGCGCAACATTGCCTTGCGCCGGCGTAATTCACTGCTCACCGCCGCAATTGCCCGCGTGGCCAACCGATCATCGAGATCGGTCACTAATCCGGTGGTGTGAGGCAGTGCAGCAAAGGGGGCGAGGGCTGCGCCGCCTTTAAAGTCAATCAACAACAGGTTAAGCCGATCTGGGCCATGTACAGCGGCCAGCGCGACGATAATGGTTTGCAGCAAGACGCTCTTGCCGGCGCCGGTCGCACCAGCGATGATGCCATGCGGGCCATGGCACTGTTCGTTGAGATTGAGATAAAACGGCTTGTTTTCCCCCCAGACACCAATCGGCACTTCGTGCCATGCCAGCGTTGGTGGTTGCCGCCAAGATGGTGGAATGAGTTGGTCGCTATGGGTCAACTCAAGGAGTTCAAGCAAGCGCGCATGGCGCGGCAGATGTTGGCCGGCGCCAATCTCGGTGAGGCGGATCGTTGCCAGCCGGCTGGCTAGTCGCTCGATGCCGGCGTATTCGAGTAGATCGGGTTGGAATGGCGTGGCCGGCCATGTCTCGCCTGCTCGCGTCCAGCGTCCTATTCGTTGATCAACTTCAACCACTGCTGCGCAGTGCTCGGGCACATTAGCCCAATCATCGGCTAACACCACTACGATCAGGCCATGCGCGCCGCCATCGCGCAGTAATTGGCCGAGCGCCGTATATGTTGCCACCAGCGTGGCGCTATCG
>JANWYE010000232.1:3484-5609 GCA_025057175.1 Chloroflexus sp.
AGCATTGGTTAGCTGGCGGCAGGTCTTCCCGCGCCAATCGTTCCGGCAGCAGTGCCAATGGCGGCGGGCCGCCAGCGTTAGCTGGGAACGCTGGCGCTATCGCTGCTGCGCGCGCTCGCATGGCATTTGCTAGCTCGCGATTGTCACCGGCTTCGCTACACCCTGCCGGCAGCGCTATTTGTGCCTCAAGCAGGCCCTCCTCGCTGTGCAGCCAGTAGCTTCGTCCCGGTATGGCCAGTGGGAGTTGCGTTTGCGGACGGTGCCCAAAGACATCGGCATAGTCGTTGAGATCGGGCATACGCAGCGCCAGCCGTTGGTCAAATTGGGCTGCCAGCCGGTAGGGCAGGTCTGCGGGCCGTTCGGCGCTGACAATCAGGCGCAGACCGAGATCGCGCCCGTTGCGGGCCATCCGTACCAATTCGGCTAGATCACTCTCGCCATAGGTATCGCGTAGTTCGTCGCGCACTACTGCCAGCCGGTCGATGACCAGTAGCACCAGTGGTCCCGGCGGCTGGCCGGCGCTGGTGCGCATGCGCCGTTCGCGCAGGTGATTGTCGAGCTGGCGAAAGAGGGTGAGTAACGCTTCTCGATCGAAAGGTTGCACCAACGCACCCACATGCGGTAAATCGGCTAGTGTGCTCAAGAGCCGGCCATCACCGTCTATGAGATAACACCAGAGCGAGTCAGGCGCTAACCGTTCCGCCAGATCGAGTACGATCCGGCAAAGCGCGGTGCTCTTGCCGCTGGCTGGTCCGCCAAAGATTGCCAGATGGCCGGCGCTGAGATCGATGTGTAACGGGATTTGCCGGCTCTGCTGCGGGATGTCGAGCAGCCCAACCAATGCTTGCCAGCCGGTCGTTGGCGCGTTGATACTCACCTGCGCCGGTAGCGGAGGTTGCCAGATGGGTTGCGGCTGCCAGTTGAGCGCGGCGAGATGGGCGCGACCGGCTGCGCAAAGCTGTTGGGTGATGGCTTCAAGATCACTTTGGCCATCAGGTGGAGCGGCGAGCCGAGCCACCTGCAAGAGCCGCACCTCGCCGCCACTGCGCATATAGGCGCGGCCGGGCAATTGAGGTGGCAAGAATGCGGCATCAGGCCGTTGCAACATCTCTCGGCTGTCTTCGCTGCTGCCTAACCGTAAGGCAATGAAGTAGCTCAATTGGCTGCGAATCTCATCACTCACCACTCGCGCTGGTTGTTGGGTGGCAATCAACAGATGCACACCCAACGAGCGCCCCTGCTTGACGACTCGCACCAGTGCGCTGACAAAATCAGGACAACTGCGGGCCATTTCGTCGAATTCGTCAAGTACGATAAGCAGGTTTGGCAGCGGCTCTAACGGATGTTGGCGAGCTAAGACGCGGTAATCGGCAATGTTCTCGACATGGGTGCCGTATTGATCAGCAATAGCGCGCAACATTGCCTTGCGCCGGCGCAATTCACTGCTGACCGCCGCAATTGCCCGCGCGGCCAACCGATCATCGAGATCGGTCACTAATCCAGTGGTATGGGGTAGGGCAGCAAAGGGGGCGAGGGCTGCGCCGCCTTTGAAGTCAATCAACAACAGGTTGAGCCGATCTGGGCCATGCATAGCAGCCAGCGCGACGATAATGGTTTGCAGCAAGACGCTCTTGCCGGCGCCAGTCGCACCGGCGATAATGCCATGCGGGCCATGACACTGTTCGTTGAGATTGAGGTAAAACGGCTTGTTTTCCCCCAAAACACCAATCGGCACTTCGTGCCAGGCCAGCGTTGGTGGTTGCCGCCAAGATGGTGGAATGGTCTGATCGCCAGTTAGAGGCAACTCAAGGAGTTCAAGCAAACGCGCATGGCGCGGCAGATGTTGACCAGCGCCGATCTCGGTGAGGCGGATCGTTGCCAGCCGGCTGGCTAGCCGTTCGATGCCGGCGTACTCAAGCAGATCGGGTTGGAATGGTGTGGCTGGCCATGCCTCCCCCGCGCGCGTCCAGCGTCCCATGCGTTGATCAACTTCAACTACTGCTGCGCAGTGTTCGGGCACATTAGCCCAATCATCGGCTAACACCACCACGATCAGGCCATGCGCGCCGCCATCGCGCAGTAATTGGCCGAGCGCCGTATATGTTGCCACCAGCGTGGCGCTATC
>JANWYE010000233.1 GCA_025057175.1 Chloroflexus sp.
GAATGAACGAATGATGGAAACGAATGAACGAATGATGGAAACGAATGAACGAATGATGGAAACGAATGAACGAATGAGGTTGATAGTAGAAAATTCGTGATGCGTGACATGAGTTGCGATGAGTTGTAGCAGCGGTGTGGGAATACCACACCGCTGTTGGTATAGGGGGATTGGCAGCCAAGCGCAGTGTTGACGCGCAACGGTCTCCGGCTGAGTGGAAACCGCACTGCTGCTGGCATAGAGGGGCGGGCAGCGGTGTATGTGCTATGCTCGTGTTGCTCAGATGAGTTGCCACACCACCGTTGGGCAGAAGAGTCACGATGTTCGGCGATGGTGGCGATGACTCAATATGTGTTTCGGGGGGAAGAGGCGTTTCCATTCTAGCCGCCGGCGGCCAAAGTTAAATAACAGACAAACTGAGCAATCTGAAGCGGCGAAGTAGTTGAAGCATTGCGCAATCTCGTCGTTCGTTAATGCGTAGAAATGAGCTTTGTACTCTACGAGTAATACTTGTTCGATCCGGTGATCGGGACGGTAAAAGTTGACGACGTTGCCTCGTTCATCTATTACCGGTAAGTCGGGTTCATATTCAGCCGCAAGCCCGACATCAATCAAGCGCTGATGCATTGCCCTGTGATACGTCGTTTCGCGATGGCCGGGGCCGAGATCGTTGTGGACTGCCATGGCAATACCGATGATAGTGTAGGTCAGCCCACCCAGGTGGTCGTTTACTAAGTTTGACATAAAATTGTTGCTTGGCATCGTTCTTCTTCTCCGCGTCTATCCTACGGCGTACAATGATGCTGGCGGCGGGTGTCGCTTGGACGCTCGGTATGCGTTGCATTGCCGCGGTTGAACAGCATCTACTATAGATACCGCGCGAACATGGCGATCGTAACGGTGAGGTTGCAAAAATGTTCGCCGATAGCAAGGTATGGGCGTTGGTTTTGCACTAAAGACGGCGTGACAGAGGGCCAGTTGGGCGGGGATACGCGCTGGGTTGGCGCTGAGGGAGCGATCAGGGCAAGGATGGTAGCGGGCCGCGCTGCGGGTTATTTCTCACAACAAAAACCCCTGACCTCACGGTCAGGGGCTACTTGGAGCGGGAGACGGGACTCGAACCCGCGACATTGTGCTTGGGAAGCACACACTCTACCAACTGAGTTACTCCCGCTTGTTGGCGAGAGATAGTATAGCACGCTCGCTGCCGGCTGTCAATTAGGGAACGAGGCGATAACCTACTCCCCACTCGGTTAGCAAGAGTTGCGGTTGGCGCGGATCAAGCTCGATTTTGCGCCGCAAGTGCCAGATGTAGACCTTAAGGTAGTCGTTGTCGCGGGCTTGCTCGCTGCCCCACACCGTGCGTAAGAGTTGTTCGTGGGTAACGACGGCGCCGGCATTTTCCGCTAGCACTTGCAATAACTGGTATTCAGTGGGCGTTAGATCGATCAGCTCGCCGCGCACGCGCACTTCGCGTTTGCGAGGATCAATGCTTAGCACACCGTTGCCGGCGCTGATTGATCGGTTCACAGATGGTATACGCCGGAGCAGGGTGCGGATGCGGGCCAGCAGTTCATCATAATTGAACGGTTTAGTGAGGTAATCATCGGCACCTTGGTCAAGGCCGGTAATGATATCTTGCGGCGCTGTTTTGGCGGTTAACATCAAGATCGGGGTAGCGGCAAATTCGCGCACGCGCTGGCAGACTGTCAAGCCATCGATGTCAGGCAGCATAATGTCGAGGATGACGAGGTCGGGCCGTTGTTGGCGGATCATTTTGATCGCCTCAAGGCCACTGATCGTCTGCAGCACCCGATAGCCTTCTTGCTCAAGCCGGACTCGCACTAGTTCTTGCAAGCCGTTGTCGTCATCGACGACGAGAATGGTCTGTTGTTGCTCCATTGCGCTTACCCCGAAGTCGTGAAACGCCATTATGGTTGGCTACCGCTCGCTGGGCGAAGTTCGGCAAAGCGAGCAGCGATGTCGGTTAACGTAAGTTCACCGATATGCACATAGCGAATCTGGCCGTCAGCCGTGATGAAAAAACTGGTCGGCAACGGAAAGACGCGATAGGCTTCAGTGATCTTGCCATCAACATCAAGCGCGATTGGGTAGGTTACGCCGTATTGGGCTAAAAATGCCGCTACGCCTTCAACAGTCTGCCCTTGCACCTGCTCATCGTCGGTCAAGTTAACACCGATGATCATTAACCCCTGCTCAGCAAACTGCTCGTATGCTTGTTGCAAAGCCGGCAATTCACGTTTGCACGGCTCACACCACGTGCCCCAGAAATTGATCAACACCACCTTACCGCGGTACTGGGCCAGCTCTATCGTGCCACCGCGCAGTTCTGGGGCTGTGAAGTTCGGCGCTGGACGGTTGACTTCACCCATTGCCTGCCCATTCAGTGTGTCGCGGTTGGTGAACATCCAGACCGCGATAACCAGACCAATGGCAACAAAGGCGAAGATAACGGCATTGACGGCCTCGCGCCGGCTGAGGCTGCGCCGCACCGGCGACTTTGCCGGCGTGACTAAACCTTGGCTAATGTCGTATTGCCGCCGGCGCTCGGGATCGCTTAATACCTGATAGGCACGCTCGATTTCGGCCAACCGGTTGCGCGCGAGCGCTTGCAATTCGACATCAAGCTCAGCGAGGCGATCGGGCGTGTAGCGTTGCCGTTGCTGTTCGTAGGCAGCTGCAATAGTAGCTTGGTCAGCGTCTGGATTGACCCCCAACAGGCGATAGTAATTTGGCCCGCTCATCTCTGCCATTTTAGCATATCCTTAGCGATGTGCTAATAGTTTTATTGACTATGTTCGTTAATTAAAATTTGCGCTTGTAATTGGAGGCCCGGATTGACTCCCGGTATCGACAATACCAACCGCCATTGCTGAAGCGCGCGTTCGGTCTGCGGTGGATCAACGGCGATCAGGCAGATGCCGTGAGAGAGCAAGACCCGCGCATTTTGTGGCGCGGCTTCTAACGCTTTTTCGGCTTCGGCTAATCCTTCTTGCGCGCGCTGCGGGTTGTTGGTGTCGAGGCCATAGTAGCACAGACTCGCAGCGATGTCAGCCCGCACCACATCGTTGTCCGGCTGCAATTCGAGCGCCCTGCGATAAGCGTCAACTGCTTCCAACCAGCGCGGGAGCCGTTCTTGGTAGATGCGCTGCGTCTCGGCATCGCCCTTGGCGAGTTGTTCACGCACGTAGACAACGCTGTCGAATAAGGCGTTGCCTAGGTTGATCCACGCATTGGGATTGTCGGGCACTTGGTCGGCGACCTGTTTCGCTGCGATCACCTGCCCGTCGAATTGGGTCAGGATCTCGCGTAGGGTTGGCGTCGGAGGAACGATCGTTGCTGTTGGCGCAGTGGCAACGTTGCCTGCTGGCGCCACCACCATTGTGCTGATCAAGGTGCCAAGGACAATGCTAAAGGTGGCTGCCGCTACGATCAACGATGGCAGGAGCCAAACCGGTTGTTGCTGTGGCGTCATCCGCCCCCGTTGCGCCAATTCTGGCCTTGGCCGCGAACTGAGGTACGGTTGCGGGTTAAACCCCGGCGGGCGCTCTTGCCGGCGGGCCGGCGGCAGAGGGCGATAATCAATTAAATCATCATCGTTGTCTAGCAGTTGAGGTGTGGCCGATCTTGCCGGCACCGTCGGAGGCGCCGGACGGAGTGTTTCCTGCAATTGCCGGTCATACTCAGCTCGCCGCTGGGGATCGCTCAAGACGTGATAAGCACGCTCGATCTCGTCACGCCGCTGCCGTGCTAGTTCAACTAACTCATCGGCAGCTCCCTCTAGCCGTTCGGGCGCATAGCGCTCGCGTAACCGCTCGTATGCCGCCCGAATCGCCTCAGTATCAGCTTTTGGGTGAACCTGCAAAAGCTCGTAGTAATCAGCCATCGTTTTCACAATAACGGTCGCGATCGGCAGCCAACCGGCTGACCACCAACCGCGACCGTCCCGCTATTATCTACCGTTGCCTACTATCCAGTCATGTGCCATTCCAGCAAGGCCGATCATCATCATACGGTCGCAGAGCAGTCTTAACGCCCAACCCCGCGCCAACCCAATTGCGCTGCCAATTCAGGCAACGCTTTAGGCAGCCGCACGCGCGCGCCGGCCAGCGCCAGACTACCTTCGAGATAGCGTCGCACCAAGGCAATTGCACCGCCGATTACCATCAGAATCACACCTACCCACACCAGAACTACAAGTGGTTTCACACTGACGGCAATCACGGCTTTAGCCGGCACCACCGGCAGGTTATCGAGGCCGGGACCGCTACCCTCTAGCAGTACCATCCGGTTGGTGGGATCGAGTTCGAGCAGGCGCAGCGTATGGCCGCCGGGGAGTGTCGCCGGAATAAACTGTAGCTCGCTTTCATTGGTGGTAGGATTGACGACCACCTCTACCCGCGGCTCAACCTCGCTTGTCTGTCCCTCGTACAACACTTCCACTTTCGCGCCCACCTTGGCCTCGCCGCGCATCATCGCCTCACGGTCGATATTAAAGCCGCGGAACGTCACGGTGTAGGGTCCCATCTGCGCACTCTGATCAACGCCGAGCACCGGGCGGGCCGGGTTGCGTTCGGGATCATAACCAGCCGGTGAGATGTAGAGGTCATGCCAGAGATAGCTATGAATCGAGGGCGTCTGCATCGTCGCACCCATCCGCTGGTTATAGTAGAGATAGGGCTGGGCGGAGAAGGTGCGCGAGCCATCGCTGACGGTCAGATCAAGCACGCCGCGTTGTTGATCGTCAAGCTGGTAGCCGTTGAAGATAAACTCATAACCAAACAGGCGGGCCGACTCACCGGGGGCGAGGGTGAGGCGGGTGTCGGGGGTGGCATACGCCGAGGAAGCAACCATCCCGATCGCCATTACAGTAAAGCCGAGGTGCGCAAGGTAGCCGCCGATACGCAGCCAGCCGCCGCGCAGGGTGCGCACCAACATCAACAAATTCGTGCCGAAGGCAAAAGCGCCGCCGGCGACGTAGGCCAATGACAGCACATCGCGCACGTTAACGATCATTGCCACAATGGCCGCAACGACCGCTAATGCCGCTGGCCAGCGCAGAGCGCGCAGCAGATGGCTAAGGTTCGCGTCGCGCCAGCCCAGCAGCGGGCCGACGATCAGCAGAATAATGGCTACCACTCCCAATGGCGGCACAGTGCGCTGATAGAAGCTAGGCGCCAGCGAAAAGCGGCCATCTTCAAACGGCTGCGCCTGCGGATTCATCAAGGTGCCGTCATCTAGCTCGAAATAGCGGCCCATCCACTCTTGCAGGGTATGGCCAACGCCGGGAATAGCCGAAATGACCGGCATCGAAGTGCCGATCCCAACCACGAGGGCTGTCATCACAATCGTGATGATAGCCAGCACGAAAAAGCTATCGCGGGAAAAGAACTTGTCGCTCAGCGGGCGGGCGGGAATATCGTTCCAGCGCATAATGAGGGAGATAACCGCGACCGCGAGCAAGCAGATCTGGAAGCCGACCAATCCTTCAAAAATACCCTCAGCGACAAATGAATGCACCGAAAAGTTCGCATATACGCCGCTACGGGTCATGAAGGTAGCGTAAAAGAC
>JANWYE010000234.1 GCA_025057175.1 Chloroflexus sp.
GGGCTGGTGCAACGAGCGAGCGAGCCGCGCCATTATCGCCGCCAACAACACGCTCGATCGAGCTGAGCGCATCCGCCAGTACGCGATTGTGCAGGAAGAGTTCACCAAGGATATGGTGAGCCTGCCGCTCTTCAACCGGCTCGAGGCGTATGCGGCCAGCAACCGGTTGAAGAACTTCAAGCCGAACCCGACCGAGTACTACACTGCCAATGCTGATGAGTGGGAGTTGACCGACGGCGGTGACACGATTGTGCTCGGCTTCACCCAAGAGCCGCAGACGATGTGGAGCCTGATCGAGAGCGCGGCTGTGCAGCGGGTGGCATCGAACCTGTTGGGCGTGGCAGCAACTAACTCCTACGACTATGACTATCAACCGGTGGGGCTTGACGGTCTCTCAACGATCGAGAGTGGCCGCGCCACCAACGTTGATGTCGAGGTCAAGGAGGGTGACATCGTTTGGACAACCGATGGCGAGGCGAAGCCATTGGCGCCGGGTGTCGAGATTACCACTGCTGACGGCGAGACGATCACCTATCAGGGCGGCACGGTCAAGATGAAGCAACTGACCGTCACCGACAAGTGGATTTCGGGCATCAAGTGGGAAGACGGCGAGCCGTTGAAGAAGGCCGACTTCGAGCTGGCCTACAAGATCAACTGCGATCCGGCGTCGGGCGCGACCTCGCTGACCTTCTGCAACTCGATCGCTAAGGTTGACTTCAAGAGCGATACTGAGTACACCGTGACCTTCCACCCCGGCGTGCAGTGGCCGACCTACTTCACCGGTTCGCTGGGTTACTACCCGTCGCATCAGGTGTTGAGCGATGGCCGCAAGCTGGCCGATGTGCCTGCCGCCGAGTGGCAGACCCTGCCCGAGATCATCGAGCGCCCGCTGAGCACTGGCCCCTACATCCTCAAGGAGTGGGTCAAGGGACAGAGCATGACCTTTGAGGCCAACCCCAACTACTACAAGGGTGAGGTCAAGGTCAAGCGGGTGATCATCAAGTTCATCGCCGATACCAATCAGGCGGTGGCCCAATTGCTGACCGGCGAGGTGGACGTGCTGGGCAGCGAGACACTGGGCGCCGGCGCTGAGGTGCAGACCGTGATCGAGGCTGGCAAGGAAGGCAAGATTCAAGCCTTCGTGGTGGCTAGCCCGACGTGGGAGCACATCGACATGAACCTCTTTACGAAGTAAGCAGTTTGTTTGGCCGGCAATCGGCACGGCGATGGGCAATCTTGTGCCCATCGCCGCGCCTGCTCTATACGTGACGTTCGCGCAAAAATACTTGATAAGCATGACCGCTCGCTGCCGGCCCCGGTAGGTCATTCCCCACCTTCTGAGGAGTATTGCTATGGCAGGTTATCTTGCCCGCCGCTTGGTGCAAATGTTTTTGGTCGCATTGGTAGCGGCGATCTGTTCGTATGGCATGTTGTACCTCGTGCCCGGCGGCCCAATTGATCAATTGCTGGCCGAGCGCCAGAATGCTGGGCAAAATCGGATTACAGAAGCAGATATTCGCCGCGTGCGTGAGCGTTTTGAATTGGATATTTATTTGCCATTTCGTTTTACCCGCTGGCTGATCGGCTGGCCAGCCGGGCCGCTGCCCGGTGGCATTGGCGCCGATTGGCAGATTGGGTGCGCTGTGCCCGGGCAAGTGCGCCTGCGCTACCCCGATGGCCGAGTTGAGGTCGTGGAAGAAGGTTGTGAAGTACCGGTGACGATGGCCGATCTTGAGGGCCGCAAGGTGAGCCGTGGCATTGTCTTTGGCGATTTTGGGATGTCGCAGGTTATGCTACGTGGTCGCCCGGTCACCGATTTGATAATGACTAGATTGCCATATACTCTCTACTTAATGGGAGTGTCGATCTTACTATCAATTTTGATCGCGGTGCCGATCGGCGTCTATTCAGCGGTGCGCCAATATTCCCGCTTTGACTATATAATGACGACCACTGCCTTTATCGGCGCGTCACTCCCTAGCTTTGTGTTTGGTATCTTCGCGATCCTGCTCTTCTCGGTCTTGGCTAAGAATGCCGGTTTGCCGTATCTGCCCCCCGGCGACGCGGTTGGCGTGCGCGACTATACCATCCCGCTGATCGGCACTGTGCAGGCTGGCTCATTCCTCGATCGCTTCTTGCGCTTCTTGATGCCGTGCGGCGTGCTGACGTTCATCAATATCGCTGGCTGGAGCCGCTTTGTGCGCGGTAGCATGCTCGAAGTGCTCAGTCTCGACTATGTGCGTACAGCGCGAGCCAAGGGCGTCGCCGAGCGGGTGGTTATCCTTAAACACGCACTGCGCAATTCGCTGATTCCATTTGTGACCTTGCTGGCCGGTATTCTCGTCGCTCTCTTTAGCGGCGCGTTAATTACCGAAACGGTGTTTAATTGGCCGGGGATTGGCCGTCTATTTATCGATGCTCTTAGCCGCAACGACTATAATGTAGTGATGGCGTTGTTGATCATCAACGTCGTTTTGTTGTTGATCGGGATTTTGATTACCGATATTCTGTATACGGTGGTTGATCCACGCATTCGCTTGACCTAAAGACTATCTGGCGATCGCTGGCGTTATGGACAATGCGAATATCATCAGGCGTTTTCCAGCGTTACTTATTGGGCGGCGGGTCTGAAGCATTGCCCAAGTCCTCAAAGCTCACTTGGGTCTGCCTTAACCAAGGCTCGGCCCGCTGCGTTGGAAACGCCGGATGGAGCTACCTTCACCGCGCCGGCAACGAACACGTTCATGAGGAGAAGTTGAATGGCCACCAGCACGACTGCCGTGCCACTCGAAGAGACCGCTCCCCGGCGGTCTGAAGGGCAGTGGGCGATTGTTTTCCGCCGCTTCCGCCGCCACCGGCTGGCAATGTTCTGCGTGGGGTTGCTGGCCGTCTTGCTCTTGCTATCGGCAGCAGCCCCGCTCATCGCACCTTACGATCGCGATCAACCAAACCTGACCGGCCGTTTCTTGACCCCGATGGGGGTTGATGCCGATGGCGGTTTGCATATCCTTGGCACTGATCACCTTGGCCGCGATTATGCCACCCGTTTGCTGTACGCTTCGCGTGTGTCGCTGGGCACAGCATTTACCGCTACCCTTATTTCCTCGGTGATCGGGATTGTGCTTGGTATGCTCGCCGGGTACTTTGGCGGCTGGGTTGATACAATTATTAGCCGCTTCCTTGAAATTGTGGCGACGTTTCCAACATTACTATTGTTGTTGATCCTGTCTGCGATTTTAGTGCAAAATATCAATGCTGTGCCATTACCGAACTGGGGCGCTTCATTTTTAGCGTTTCTGTTTGCGGTTTCAGAACGCGAAGCGCGGATTATCTTCGCGGTTATTCTGGTGCTGGCCTTTTTCGGCTGGACGGGAACAGCCCGCTTGATGCGCGGCATGGTGCTCTCGGTGCGCGAGAATGTCTATATTGAGTCGGCCCGCGCGCTTGGCGCGAGCGATGCGCGCATTCTTTTCCGCCATGTCTTCCCCAATGCGCTGCCACCGATGATTGTGGACTTTACCCTCGGCGTAAATGGCACACTGGTGGCCGAGTCGGCGCTGAGCTTTCTTGGCTTTGGCATTCAAGATCCGACGCCGACATGGGGCAATATGTTGGGGTATGCCCAGAGCTATATGTTCCAGTATCCGTGGATGCCGCTGATCCCAGCGCTCCCAATTCTGATTGCATCGATTGCGATTAACTATATTGGCGATGGTTTGCGTGACGCGCTCGACCCGCGCCAGCGCGGTTAGCCGATGTGGCGGGCACGCTTCAGCTAACGATACGGAGTTCCTGTGGCAACCGAGTCTCGTGTGGTAGCGGGCGCAGCGCGCCCAACCGGTCGGCGCGGCGCTGAATTGCTGCGCGTGGAGGGCTTGAAGACCTACTTCTTTACCGAGGATGGCGTCGTGCAGGCGGTAGACGGGGTTGATTTCACTCTCCGCCGCGGCGAAACGCTTGGTATTGTCGGCGAGTCGGGGTCGGGCAAGAGTGTCACCTCGCTCTCGATTATGCGTTTGGTCAGCCCACCCGGCCGGATTGTCGAAGGCAAGATTATCTTCGACGGCATTGATCTACTTAGCCTCGATCCCGAAGAGATGCGCAAGATCCGGGGCGACCGGATTGCGATGATTTTTCAGCAACCGACCACCGCGCTCAATCCAGTCTTCCGCGTGGGCGATCAGATCATTGAAACGCTTGAGATCCATCAGGGCCTTAAGGGCGAAGAGGCGCAGAAACGCTGCATCGAGCTGCTCTCGATGGTTGGCCTGCCCGACCCGCAGCGCCGGATGCGCCAGTATCCCCATGAGCTGTCGGGCGGGCAGTGCCAGCGGGTCATGATCGCGATGGCGCTCGCCTGTAACCCGGAATTGTTGATTGCCGACGAGCCAACCACTGCGC
Source organism: Chloroflexus sp. (assembly GCA_025057175.1). Taxonomy (GTDB): domain Bacteria; phylum Chloroflexota; class Chloroflexia; order Chloroflexales; family Chloroflexaceae; genus Chloroflexus. Next base: position 4,402 of record JANWYE010000234.1, read on the forward strand.
TCGATGTGACGATTCAGGCCCAGATTCTCGATCTGATGCGCGAATTGCGGGAAAAGATCGAGACGGCAATTATGCTGATCACCCACGATATGGGCGTGATCGCCGAGATGGCTGATAGCGTGGTGGTGATGTATGCCGGGCAGGTGGTTGAATACGCCGATGTGCAGTCGCTGTTTAGCGACCCGAAACATCCGTATACCCGTGGCTTGCTCAATTCGATGCCGGTGCTGGGCGATGAGCGGGAGGAGCTGGAAGTTATCCCCGGCACAGTGCCGAGCCTGATTAACCCGCCCAAAGGGTGTCGCTTTGCTTCGCGGTGCAGCAAGCGCTTTGAGAAGTGCGACCAGCCGCCGCCAATGATCGAGTTGGGCGCAAACCGGCGGGTGCGCTGTTGGTTGTATGAAGAATAACACGACATGCGCTAGCCTTATATTGCGCCAAGCATTGGCGCAAGGGCGGCCGAATAGGGTTTGCAACTCGTTGCCACCCCTCGCTATGCTGCATGTGTGGCAAGGGGTGAGCCTGAGGAACGCAAGACGTCTGACTGCTGAACACGCCTGTTGAGCGTGAAGAGCCTTTACAGGCTTATTCCTATCACGAAACGATGGAGCCTACCTATGACTACTCCGGTGGCGCAACCGGCAAATGATACCCTGCTTGAGGTGCGCAACCTCAAGAAATACTTCCCGATCAAAGGCGGTTTTCTACGCCGCACCGTGGCTGAGGTGCGCGCAGTAGATGATGTAAGCTTTACCGTCAAGCGCGGCGAGACGTTGGGGCTAGTAGGAGAGAGCGGCTGCGGCAAGACCACCACCGGCCGCACTGTCTTGCGGCTCGAACGGGCGACGGCCGGTGAAGTGATCTTCGAGGGCCAAGATGTGATGCGGGCCAGCGGCCGCACCATGAAGGCGTTGCGCCGCGATATGCAGATTATCTTCCAAGACCCGTATGCTTCGCTCGATCCGCGCATTACGATTGGCGAGAGCGTAGCCGAAGGGCTGGTCATTCACGGCATCGGCACCCCAGCCGAACGGCGTGAACGGGTGCGCGAAGTGCTGGCTAAGGTTGGCCTGAGCGCTGCGCACATGACCCGCTTCCCGCATGAATTTTCGGGCGGTCAGCGCCAACGCATCGGGATTGCCCGCGCACTGATCATG
>JANWYE010000235.1:0-2318 GCA_025057175.1 Chloroflexus sp.
AACGCCACCACTACCCGCACAATCCGATCAATATTGCCCATGTTCGGTGTCATTGCCTTCCTCCTCGTTAGGTTATCCCTGCGCTGCCTATCACTACTGTAGCAGACCGGCCAGCGATGATCAGTGACAAAGTCACATTAGCGCCGGCAACGATGGCCGATGTGGAGTGCGGCTGTTGCATTGCCGCACTCCATAATGTCGTAGCTGGGGCTACGACTATTTGAGAATCCGAGCGATGGCCTAACTGATAATCGTGGCAGGCAGTGCCAAAACTAGCCTAATCTGTGGTATCGTATGCCGATACTTGTAGGCGATGGAGACGAACGGCATGCGGATTCTGTTTATCACCGGCGAATATCCGCCACAACCGGGTGGTGTTGGCGATTACACCCAACGGCTGGCGCAGACGCTAGCGACTGCCGGCCACGAGGTGATTACGCTGACGGCAGTGCAGGGCCGCTGGCAACTCTGGCGGGCGACGAGCAGCGGCGATGAACCATTAGTTGCGCCACGGGGAAGGGCAAGTTGGCGGCTCATTGCCGCAGGAAGGCTCGCCCGGCTGGTGCGCCGGCTACGCCCTACGTGGTGCCACATTCAGTACCAGACCGGCGCATACCAGTTGCAGATCGGTGTTAATGTGCTGCCGTTCCTCTTGCGCCGCACTGGCATTGCCACTGCCATCACCTACCACGACCTGTTGCCGCCCTACCTCTTCCCCAAAGCCGGGCTGATACGCGATTGGGTAACGTTGCTGCCGGCCCGCGCCGCCACTGCCGTGGTCGCGACCAATCCCGAAGACGAAGTGACGCTGCGCGCCGCCGGTATCCAACCACGCCTCATCCCGATTGGCGCAAACATCGAACCATCGCTCCCGCCCGGCTACGATCGCGCTGGTTGGCGCGCGCGGCTCGGCCTTGCGGCCAATGAGGCGCTGATCGGCTACTTTGGCTTGCTGTCGCCGGGGAAGGGGGTAGATATGCTGATCGATCTGGTGGCGGCTCAGCCGCACTGGCGCTTACTGATCATCGGCGGGGCGGCCACCACGCCCACCGACCGCGCTTATGCCGCAGCAGTGCAGCAACGCCTCGCCACGCAAAAGTTGGGCGATCGCGTCATCATAACCGGCCACGTTGCCACCGAACAGGTCTCGGCCCACCTCAGCGCCTGCGACGTAGTGGCGCTACCCTTCCGCGACGGCGCATCGCTGCGGCGAGGCAGTTTGCTGGCCGCGCTGGCCCACGGTTGCGCGATTGTCACCACCCCGCCGGCCTCAGCCGCCACCGCTGCCGCCTTAACCGGCGCGGTGCAATTCGCAGCGGCCCAACCCCAAGCCTTCGCTACTGCCATCAGCGCGCTGTTGGAAAACCCAACGGCCTGCATGCGTCTCAGCGAAGCAGCGCGCGCCACCGCCCGCCGGTTTAACTGGCACGCCATTGCCGAAGCGCATCTGGAGCTATACCAGATGGCAGCGCACGGTTTGTAGGTGTTCTAGCTTGCTTGTTCATTGCGCCTTTGCAAGGATCATTCTCGCTCAGGAAAGGGATTGTGCGGGTGCGCAGCGAGGCTATCGCCCTTCACTCCTACGCAACACAAGGGCGCAAACGCATACCTCTCAAGCGCGTGCCCCGCGCATCACCGCATCTCGCAGATCACGCGCGACCCTGATGTCGCCCAATTCAACACCCAACCCTACGATCGTCTGCGCTACCTCAGGACTCACCCCGATCAGCGTGAGGCGCGCCCCCAGCAAACGCGCGCTCCGCGCCAACGCAACCAAGCCATCCGCCGCCGTGTGATCGATAAAAGGCACCCCGGTGACATCAACCAACAACGACTGCGCCCGGCTCTGCTCGATAGCCTGCAAGGCACGCTGCTGCGCTAACGCCAACCGTTCACCGTCAAGCGCGCCGATCAGCGGCATCACCAACATATCATCCCGCACCGCCAGAATCGGCACGCTCAAGGCGCGAATCTCACGCTGCTGGCGTTCGTTCTCGGCCAACGCGGCTGCCAGCGCTGCCTGCCGCTGCTCACTCTCGGCCAATGCCGCTTGCAAAGCAGCCGTTCGTTCAGCCACCCGCGCTTCAAGCGCCTGATTAGCTTGGGTTAATTGCTGCGCCAGTTGCTCGGCCTTACTCTGCGCTGCCGCCGCCAACTCAATCGCCCGGCGCACGCTGCGCGTGCCAATCCCGGCAATCAGGCCACAGACAATGGTCAACGTTATACCGACCGCAACCACTTCGCTGGGTGAAGGCGAAACTTGGCGCTGACCGGCAAGCATCAGCCATTGCCCAATCATACCGGCAACACTGACCACT
>JANWYE010000235.1:2414-5544 GCA_025057175.1 Chloroflexus sp.
GCGCCGCGTTCGGCGGGGGTGATGGCATCAGCCAACAGCGACGAACCGGCGATATAGCAGAAGTTCCACCCCAAACCTACCAAAAACAAACCCAACGCGAGCCATGGCGTCAGCAACGAAGCCGGCGCAATCAGCGCCCCAGCAATTAGCATGAGCGCACCAATAATGATGGTGAGCGAACGCCCTAGCCGGTCGGCGATCCGCCCGGTAAACATTGACAAGCCGAACATTCCGAAGGTATGAGCGCCGATCACCAGCGAAATACTATCCAGACCGTGGGCATGGTGGCTCATGTGCAGCGAGGTGACGCTCATGACCAGCACCATCACCACCTGCCCCAACACCATGCTGATCAACCCGGCCCGCACTAATGGCAGGCGCACGATTACGCGCAGCGAACGCGCTGGCGCTGCCGGCGCTGTTGGAGAAGGTTTCGCCTGCGCCGCCACGCGCAACGCCAGCCATCGCGGATCGGGGCGCAAAAAGACAAACAACACCAGCGCGGCAATGGCAAAGAGCACTGCACCGCCAAACATCGGCCCAGTCAGTTCGGGCAAGCCGCTCGCCAACGCAAACTGGCCCAACGGCCCTACCAGCAATGGCCCGCCTACTGCGCCAATCGTGCCGGCAAACACCACCGTGCTGATCGCGCCCGCCCGCCGATCCGGCAGCACTGCATCAGCCGCAGCGTAGCGACTCTGATCGATGATCCCGCGCGCCATACCGACGAGAAACAGCCCGCCCAAGAAGAGCAGAAACGAATGGCTGAGCACTGCAACCCCATCAATTGCCATGCCAGCCACGCCCAACAGCATCCCGATCATCAGACCGGGCCGGCGACCAAACCGCTGCATCGCCCGCCCAGCCGGGTAAGCCGACAGCGCCGCACCGGCCAGCATCAGCGTCGCCGGCAAGCCGGCCAACGCCTCATTGCCGCTCAGTCGTGCGCCGGCAATCGCGTTCACGGCAATGTTGGCAATTATGGCGGCAGATGCTAAACTCTGCGTGACGAATAAAGCGCCGATAATCCGGCGCGTTGCAGCAACATGATCGAAGGAGTTCGACGGCATCAAGACAACTCCGAATGTGCAACGAAGCAAAGCCAAAAATTGGTATGAATCATAACAGATTTTTGTCTAGTCAAATAACCATCTCCCTTACCAGCTAGATACGCGGCTATCACTACAAAAAGACAAAAACAATGGCATCATGGTGTTACCATCTTTTGTATCTTTTTTGTGACCAGTCGCTGCTGAAACGCTCTCCACAAGCTGATAATCGCCACATCTAGCGCTGACCATCGGATACCGATTGTTCAAGCCTCCCAACGAGTCACTATGCGTCTTTTTCGTCGCTTTCAACTCATCATTGCTCGTCTTTCCGCCACCCGCCCCGGTGCATGGCTAGTGCGCACCTGCATCCAACCACTCGACCGTCTCGTATTACGGCTCAGTGGCGGCCGGATGGGGATCGTGTCGTTCGTCTACCCAACGCTGGTGCTGATCACCACCGGCGCGCGTAGTGGCGCGCAACGGCGCACACCGCTGCTCTTTCTGCCCGATGGCAACCGGATCGTGTTGGTGGCCTCGAACTTTGGCCGCGCCCGCCATCCCGGCTGGTACTACAACCTGCGCGCCAATCCGCAAGCGAAAGTCAACATCTACGGCCACACCTTCACCTGTTGGGCGCGCGAAGCCACCGGCATTGAGTATCTCGAACTGTGGGAACGAGCCGTGCGTTACTACCCCGGCTACGCGATCTACGCTCGCCGGGCCGGACGCACCGTACCGATCATGGTGCTCGAGATTAGTACGCCCACCCAATGACGAGCGGCGTGAACAAGCCCTCGATCAGTGCCGCGACCAACACCAGCGGCGCAATGACCAGCAACCAGACCTTCACTGCCTGCGCTATGGCCCAGAGCAGATTCTCGCCAACGGTAAATTCCCCCGGCGCAGTGAGGAGTGATGCCCCCATGCGCAAACCGAGGGCTGCGCTCAATAAAAATGTGGGTAACTCAACCAGACCGTGTGGCAAAAGATAAGCAACGAGGAAGGTTAGGGGATTATCAAGACCTACCCCGCCACGTTCGATCAGCCGTCCGCAGACATAACCGATCTGGGCAAAAACCGTCGCCGGAACCAGAAATGGGAACACGCCGAGGCTAAAGGGGGCGAGCAAGTTCGAGAGAATAGACACCCGGATGTTATTAAGGAAAACGAACAGCGCCAACCACAGCGATGGCGCCGGACCAAGCGCTATCTGATCAAGCATTCGCTCAACTGGCGGCAACACCAGCGCGGGCGCCTGCATAAAACCAAACGCACCTCCTCCCACTGCCGCCAACAAACTCACGGCTAGCGGCAAGCGCAATTCGCGCAGCAGCGCCGGCAGCTCGTAGCGGTAAAACCGCTGCGGCGAAAAGGGCAAACCAGCGTAGGCATAGAGCGGCGTCCCCGCTGGTTGGTACTCGTTGAAACAGCGGCGGAAGACCGACCAAACCCGGCGTAGACTCATCTCCTCGCGGCTACGCGAGAAGATTGCAGCCCGCTGAAAAGTTTGCAACCCATTACGCAGGAAAGCCAGCCCCACAACAAAAATTGCCAGCATCGCCAACCAGATAACATCAAAGCGCTGGACGATGAAATAGGGGGCTTGGATTTGTAAAATCGCGGTGGTTGGCAACAAAATCCCTGACGCCAACAGCGACGCTTCGCGCACGCTACCGGCATGGATCGAGAGACTAACAGCGCCTGTCACGAGCGCCACTGCTACAACTACCGTCAGCAAGCCCACCTGCACCACCACTTCCGGCAACATTCCATGCGCGTAGAGCGCCGGAAAATTCACGGCCACCAAGCCGTAGAAGAAATACTGCGTAGCTAACGCAGTCACGAGCGGGATCAGCAACGTGCCAACCAACTTACCCAAAAAGAGCTGCTGATCGGTGACTGGCAATGCGCAAAGCGCCTCAAATGTATTCCGTTCACGCTCACCCACAAACGACTCGAGTGCTGCAACCAACGCGAAACTGATGGGCACGAAACCAGCTAACACGCCGCCAAACGGGATCAGCGGGGCTATAGTCAGTGGATCATCGAGTTGCGGCAAGATGGCATAAATTCCTGCC
>JANWYE010000236.1 GCA_025057175.1 Chloroflexus sp.
CATGGTGCGCGCGCTCTTTCAGCAACCGAACACGGCGTTGTCGATCGGGATCGCTGCTACAATGGCCGGCGCGCTCGTGCATGGGTTGGTTGATGCCTTCTACTTCTGGCCCGATTTGGCCATCGCCTTCTGGTTGTTGGCTCTGAGCAACACATACCCCTTGCTCCCACTCCAACCACAACCGTTGCGCGCTCGACGGATGACGAACCATACCGGTATCAATCGAGATGCTCGCTCCGTGGATGATCGTAACCACTGAACTAAGCGCAAAGCCAAATCCACGGATGCTACAGATAATACTGGGTGATTCCGGATCAGGTTCTATCTTTTGGCGTAACCGATGGATACGGCTCTTCAGCACTTCCCGCGCTTCGAGCTGCGAAACGTCTCGCTGGTAGAACGCATGCGCCAGCTCTTTGAACGAAGCAGTCTGTTGCGGCGCTTGTATAAGACATTGCAACAGTTTTAATTCACCCGCGCTCAGTTTGATCAGCCTTCCTGAAACCATCACTCGTTGCTGATGGAGATCAACCAGCAGTGGCGGAGACAATCGCCAAACTGATGCCTTCACCCTGCTGATACGCTGAAACTTGAGTATGCATGGTACCCGTTGATAGCGTCGCCATACTCTTCTCAGGACATATTGTATGCTTAATAATTGTTGCGACCGGATATAGCCGTTCACATTTGAATGGACAGACAGAATACCAAACTCTTTTCCATAAAAAATTGCCAATGAGCCTGATTGTCGCATAATTTCATTGATGATCATACGATCACTACATTCCAACCAAAGTTCAAAGCTAAACATCAACACATCAAACACCGCCTGCGACAGAGACGCGCAGGCGGCGCTAACATCTGCTACTGCTATTACTGCCCAGTGACATTGATTAAGCACTCTTATCAACCTATTGCGACGATACGCATTACTTTCCACCAGCAGAGCAATTCCTTCCAACATAACCCAAACTCTAGTATTGACCAAAGAAATGTACGGGGAGTATAAAAACTCTCCACACCCTTAGCAACTACCTACCCTTCCTAGCCGCTTTTAGTACTGTTCACCTACTAGGTTGTAGTTAAGGTTTATATTTTTATATAGCCATCGTTGCAAGATTACGATTGCGCAGACTGCGCGATTCATTAGCTATCATTGCAGTGGTATAATGCAGCTATGGCAAAAACACGCACTACGTTCGTCTGCCAACAATGTGGCGCTCAACAGAGTCGTTGGATGGGGAAGTGCCCTGAGTGCGGCGCGTGGGATAGTCTGGTCGAACAACTCGTGGCCTCTTCCCGCCCTAGCAGTGCAAACCGGCCTGCCACCCTTGGTCAGAACCAGCCCGTGCGTTTGCGCGATGTGCCGCTGGCCGATTTCCAGCGCTTACCAGTCTATGCCGAGGAGTTCTCGCGTGTGCTGGGCGGCGGTCTCGTCCCCGGCTCGGTGGTGCTGATCGGTGGCGATCCCGGCGTCGGTAAATCAACATTGTTGGGACAGGTAGCCGCCCATTTTGCCGCCAGCGTCGGCCCAGCCCTTTATGTCAGCGCTGAAGAATCGGCCCAACAGATCCGGCTGCGCGCTGAACGGCTTGGTCTTGCCGCTGATGATCTGTTTGTGCTCGCTGAAACGTCACTCGACCTGATTATCGAGCATATTCGCAATCTGCGCCCACGATTGGTGATCGTCGACTCGATCCAGACCGTCTACTTGCCCGAATTGACCAGCGCCGCCGGCAGTGTCTCGCAAGTGCGCGAAGGCGCGCTCCGCCTGATGCAGTTAGCTAAAGAGACGGCGATTCCGATTGTGCTCGTCGGTCATGTGACCAAAGAGGGTGCGATTGCCGGCCCGCGAGTGCTCGAACATATTGTTGATGTCGTGCTCTATCTTGAAGGTGATCGGTTTCACCAGTTTCGCCTGCTGCGCGGCGTGAAGAATCGCTTCGGCAGCACCAACGAGGTTGGCGTATTTGAGATGACCGGCGATGGCTTGCGCGAGGTGCGCAACCCGTCACAGGTCTTTCTGGCTGAACGCAATACGCAAAGCCCCGGTTCGACTGTCGCCGTAACGCTCGAAGGCACCCGCCCGTTGCTGGTTGAAGTGCAGGCGCTGACATCGCATACCGGCAATGCCCAGCCGCGCCGCACAACCAACGGATTTGATCTCAACCGGCTGCTGATGTTGACCGCAGTGCTCGCGAAGCGGGTTGGGCTGCCGCTGTTTAATCAAGATTTGTACGTGAATATTGTGGGCGGGTTGCGCATTGGTGAACCAGCCGCTGATCTGGCCGTGGCGCTGGCGATAGCTTCCTCATACCGTAATCAGCGCATCGCGCCCGATGTGGTTTGCCTCGGCGAAATTGGCCTATCGGGCGAATTGCGCAGCGTAAGCCAGATCGATCGCCGGTTGAGCGAAGCAGCTAAATTGGGATTTCGCCAAGCCGTCGTCCCAATCCATAGCACCCTAGAAGCGCCGCCTAACTTAACGGTCACACCGGTTCGTTCACTGGCCGAAGCGGTCGAACTCCTCACCCGCAAGTCAGGATCATTGCAGACAACCATCGATCAAGGGTGAGACATGAGCCTAAGTCTCGATTTTATCGTGCGCCTGATCGGCTTCGGCTGGATGGCATATCTTGGTTTCTGGCTTGGGCGCTCGCTTTCAGGGCCAAATCCCACCTCTGATCAGATTCTTGCCACCGTGCTGTTGATGCTGGCCGGGGGTGGGCTGGGCCTGATTCTTGCCCCGCGAGTGATTATTTATCCGCTGCGTTCACTCTTCCGGCAGGCGCGCACTATTCCGCTCAGCGATGTCATCTTAGTTGCAGCCGGGATTCTGATTGGCCTCTTTGCCGGTATGCTGCTAACCGTGCCGTTAGCCGTCTTGCCTGCGCCCTACGGCAATCTTCTCCCTTCCATTGCAACGGCTGTTTTGGTCTACTTTGGCGCATCGATCTTGTATCTGCGTAAACGCGATCTGATCGAATTGATTCATCTTTGGCGGCAACAACGCGCGCCAAAAACCGCGCCTGCTCCATCCTCTGGCGAGACAATGGCGACCCAACCAAGCGGGCGCCGTTACTTGATCGATACGAGCGCAATTATCGATGGCCGGATTGCCGCCGTCGCGCGCACCGGTTTTATGGAAGGAACCTTGCTAATCCCATCGTTTGTGTTGGCAGAATTGCAGATATTGGCCGACTCGAACGATGATTTGCGCCGCCAAAAGGGCCGGCGCGGGCTTGAGCTGCTCAATCAGATGCAGCAATCATCGCCGTTGCCCATCGAAATTATCAATCATGACCTGCCTGATGTGTTGCGCGTTGACGACAAGCTGATTGAATTGGCCCGCCAACATCACTGCCCAATCATTACCAACGATTACAATCTGAACCGGGTAGCCGGTTTGCAAGGCATTACTGTGCTCAGCATTAATCAGTTGAGCGAAGCGCTTCGCCCGCCGGTTATGCAAGATCAACGATTACATATCTTGATCCGCAACGAGGGCAATACCCGCCAACAAGGGGTTGGCTACCTCGATGACGGTACTCCGGTGATTGTCGAGCATGCTCGCCATCTTATCGGGCAAACAATTGAAGTGATTGTGACGCGGGTTCATCAGACCCAAACCGGTCGTTTGATCTTTGCCATCCCAGCCGAGGAGACGTAATGCGTGCCGTCATCCAGCGCGTAAGTGAAGCATCAGTAACGGTTGACGGATCGGTCATTGGCGCGATTGGCCGTGGTTTGCTGATCTTGCTCGGTGTTAGCCAGACCGATACGCTTGATGACGTTGAGCTGTTGGCCGAAAAGATCGCCCATCTCCGCATCTTTAGCGATCACGAAGGCAAATTCAACCTCTCGCTGCTCGATGTGGGCGGCGCGGCGCTCGTAGTCTCGCAATTTACGCTCTATGCCGAAACACGCAAAGGTCGCCGGCCAAGTTTTACTGCCGCCGCGCGCCCTGAGATTGCCGCGCCACTCGTTGATGCCTTCGCTAACGCCCTCCGCGCCCGCGCTATTCCCGTTGCTACCGGTGTATTTGGCGCGATGATGCAAGTGGCGCTGATTAATGATGGCCCGGTGACGCTCGTCATTGATAGCGCCGAATTGCGCTTGCCACGCCGCTCAGCCTAACTCGCCGGTCGCGATCCATTAATCCTCTTCAGGTATAATAGAAGGCATGGAACCGACGATTGTTCGCATTCAACGAGAAGCCGATATTTATATCGCTCTCAGCGCCGGCCGCCGGTTGGCCGGCGAGTTGCAGTTTAATGAGAACGATCGCACTCGCATTGAGATTTGTATCTTGGAATTAGGTCACAATCTGATCCGGCATGCTGGTGGCGGCGAGATTTTGATTAGTTCAGTTTACCGCGATCAAGCAACAACCGGGATAGTAGTCGAGGCCCGCGATCAAGGCCCCGGCATCCCTGATATTGAGCTAGCAATGCGCGATGGGTATAGCACAACCCATTCCCTCGGCGCCGGTTTGCCCGGTGTGCGCCGGCTGATGGATGAGTTTCAGATCCATTCCACCCCCGGTGTGGGAACGATGGTACGCGCAGTCAAGTGGCGTTCTATGCGCAGATATTGAGGCAGTATGAAGATTTCGTGGGGAGCAGCGCTACGGCCCAAGCTTGGCCAAAGTGTAAGCGGTGATGCCTATCTGGTCTTGCCCTACCATCCTGATCGGTTGTTGGCTGCTGTGATTGATGGCTTGGGTGGCGGCGAAGCTGCGGCTGAGGCAGCCCATCGCGCAGTTGCCGTACTGGAAAGTGATCCGGCTAGCGATCTGGCTGACTTAATGCGGCGCGCTGACCGTGCTCTCATCGGCAGTCGCGGCGCTGTAATGGCCTTACTCCGCCTTGATGCAAATACTCGCACGGCAGAGTTTGTCGGCGTTGGCAATGTTGGGGCGCAAGTCTATAGTGATCTACTGATTAAGCCGATCTCGAAGAATGGTATTGTCGGTTATCGTCTGCCTCAACTCTTGCGCCTCGCCTACACCTACAATTCTGGCGACACCTTCGTTTTATACAGTGACGGTATTTCGAGCCGGTTCACTACCGAAGCGCCGCCCGATCTGCGCCAATCGCCACAGCAGATTGCCGATGAGATTTTGGCCCGCTTCGGCAAAGACAACGATGATGCCACTGTCGTAGTTGTGCGCAGTGAATAGAGAAAGTCACCGATCGCGCGTATGAAGCAGATGCTGAGCCATTGGTTGCAAACGCAGCAGGCGCCCCTGCTACAACACTGGAATGATTTGCGCGATACCACTACTGGATCGGTGGCTACGCAGGCTCAGCTTGATCTGCAACGCTTCGCGGTTGCGCTGGCCGCAGCAGCCAGCGATGATGACCAACCGCTCCGTGATCTGTTTAGCGAGTTGATGGCTCCTGAAACCGGCGCCGACCTACCGGCACTGGTTCGCACTCTTAACCTGTTGCACCGCGCGACCCGCGCTGCATTGCTTCACGATACCCACAATCCCGCGCTCATCGATGCTCTCGCCGACCTGTTCGAG
>JANWYE010000237.1 GCA_025057175.1 Chloroflexus sp.
CTCCCCGCTCCCCTTGTGGGCGAGGGGCTGGGGGGTGAGGGCCTCCCCCTCCCCCAGCGGCGGAGGGAAAGCGTGGGGGCCTCCCCTCTCCCCTTGTGGGAGCGGGGGCCGGGGGGTGAGAGGCCTCGGCCGGGGTGAGGGCCTCCCCCTCTCCCCTTGTGGGAGCGGGGGCCGGGGGGTGAGAGGCCTCGGCCGGGGTGAGGGTCTCTCTGCTGATCCCGCCGCGCAGTGTTACGCGGGTCTGCCCTACCCGGCGGCGGCGATGCCTTGGATACCGCCTTCGGTCATCTTGTAGACATCGAGCAGCTCATCTACCTGTTCGGCGGTGAGGAGGCCCTTCTCGACCACCACCTCTTTGATCGTCTTGCCGGTAGCCATAGCCTCTTTCGCCACTGCCGCGCCATTGAGGTAGCCGATCACCGGGTTGAGTGCCGTGACCAGAATAGCGTTCTTGGCTAGCCAGCCCGCTGCCTTTTCGCGATTGGCGGTGATGCCCACCACGCACTTGGTAGTGAAGGCGTTGATCGCGCCGATCAAAACGTGCATCATCTCAAATAGGTTGTGAGCAATGATTGGCATCATCACGTTCAACTCAAGCTGGCCGGCTTGAGCCGCCAAAGCGACCGTTAGGTCGCAGCCCTGCACGTGGTAGCAGGCCATGTTGAGCATCTCGGCTAGCACCGGGTTGACCTTGCCCGGCATGATTGACGATCCCGGCTGCACGGCGGGCAAGCGAATTTCGTCGAGGCCGGTGGCCGGGCCAGATGAAAGCAGGCGGAAGTCGTTGGCGATGCGACCCAAGGTAATGCAGAGCGTGCGCAGGCTGGCCGAGAAGTCAGCGGGGTCAGCCATGCTCTGCATCGATTCGAACAGGTTGCCCGATGAGCGCAGCTCGTGGCCGGTCAGTTCGCTCAGCTTGGCCACCATGCGCGCGTGGTATTCAGGGTGCGCATTGAGGCCGGTGCCAGTGGCGGTGCCGCCGATCCCCAACCGGCGCAGCCGGTCGGCAGCCGTCACGATCCGCTCCATGTCGTTGCGCACTGCCTTCGCATAAGCGCCGAACTCTTGGCCGAGCCGTACCGGCACTGCGTCTTGCAGGTGGGTGCGCCCTGACTTCACCACATCGTCAAATTCAACCGCCTTCGCTTCGAGGGCATTGGCCAGATTGTCAATGGCGGCCAGCAATTCGGGCAAGCGCCACAAGCACCCCAACCGGATTGCAGTCGGGATGGTGTCGTTGGTCGATTGGGCCATATTGACGTGGTCGTTCGGGCTGACCGGCTTCTTGGGGTCGTCGAGGCTGTAGCCCAAAATCTGGTTGGCGCGGTTGGCCAGCACCTCGTTGACGTTCATGTTGTGCGAGGTGCCGGCGCCGGCCTGAAACGGATCGACCACGAACTGATCGGCGTGCTGGCCGGCCAACACCTCTTCGGCGGCTTGGATGATCGCGTTCGCAATCTGCGGATCGAGCAGGCCCAGATCGCGATTGACCTCAGCCGCCGCCCGCTTGATCATCGTCTGCGCCCACACAAAAGCGGGATAAGGGCGCATCCCGCTGACTGGGAAGTTCAACACGGCCCGCTGCGTCTGCGCGCCATATAGCGCATCAGCCGGCACCTGCATCTCGCCCAACGAATCGCGTTCAATGCGGTAACGCTCAGTCATGGGTTCAGCTCCTTTCATGCGGCAGGGTCGCCGCGCGCCCTGTTCAGCATGGGGCGGATCACATCACAGCGCGATTGTATCATACTCGGTAAACGCCGGTCGTGGCTCGCCTAAAATCTCTTACAGTTTGATGAAAGTCTATTCGCAACGGGCCGCTAATATGCTATAATCAGGCCAAACCGCCGCGCCATCGGGCGCGATTTATGTCGATATAATAGCAAAAAACAGACATCACAATCTTCCGCTCGGACAAATGTTTTAGGTTTAGATCGCCTGTTTGCCCTTGATCACGCCTGTCAAGTGTAAAGAGTTTTTCCCATGCGCGACTTTGTTCATCTGCATGTCCATTCCGAATACAGCTTGCTCGACGGCTACGCCACCACCAAAGGCATCGCGCAGCGCGCCGCCGACTTGGGCATGGATAGCATCGCTCTCACCGATCACGGGGTATTGTACGGCGCGATGGAGTTTTACGAGGCCGCTAAAAAGGCCGGTATCCGCCCGATCCTCGGCGTTGAAGCCTATATGGCTCCCGGCTCGCTGAGCGATCCGATGAGCAAGGGCGCCAAGAACTATTTCCACCTGTTGCTGCTGGCCCAAAATGAGGTCGGCTACCGCAATCTGGTCAAGCTTACTACCCGCGCCCACCTCGACGGCATGGGCAAAGGAGTGTTTGCCCGCCCCCGCATTGATCGCAACCTGCTCGAAGCTCACCACGAAGGGTTGATTGTCACTTCGGCCTGTCTGGCCGGCGAGGTGCTGCACAATCTCAAGAACGGCGATCGCCGCGCTGCGGTTGAGACGGCGGCCTATTACCGCGATCTGCTCGGCCCCGACCGCTACTATATCGAGCTGCAACTGCACGATAATACGCCCGAACTCGAATCGCTCAACGATGAGTTGGTGCGTATCGCCCGCGAACTCGGCATTCCCCTCGTCGCTACCAGCGATGCCCATTTCGTTCGCCCCGAAGATAAAGCGACGCAGCACAAGGTGATGGCGATGGGCATGAATATGACCTACGCCGAGTTCTGCGCGCGCGAATACGCGATGGACGAAACCTACCACATTATGTCGGGCGAAGAGATGTGGGCGCGCTTTAAGCGTTACGGCGCCGAGCCGCTTGAGAATACCCGCCGCATCTCAGAGATGTGCCGGCTTAAGCTGGAGTTTGGCCGCGTTCAGTTGCCAGTCTTCGAGCTGCCCGAAGGGCACGATGCCGCCTCGTACCTGCGCCTCGTCTGCGAAGAGGGGTTGATGCGCCGCTTTAATGGCCAACCTCCCGCAGACTATATGCGCCGGTTGGAGTACGAGCTGGACGTGATTAACAAGACCGGCTTCCCCGACTATATGTTGATCGTCTGGGATTACGTTAAGTTTGCCCGTTCGCGTGGCATCCCCTGCCTACCGCGCGGCTCCGCCGGCGCGTCGCTCGTGCTCTACGCTCTCGGTATTACCGATGTTGATCCGGTCAAGAATAAGCTGCTCTTCGAGCGGTTTCTCTCGCCCGAACGGCTAGAGATGCCCGATATCGACACCGATTTCGCCGATTCGCGCCGCCAAGAGATTCTTGATTACATTGCCCAGAAGTATGGCCGCGAGAATGTGGCCCAAATTATCACCTACGGCACCCTCGGCGCGAAAGCGGCGATCCGCGATATGGGCCGCGTGCTCGGCCTCGACCCCGGCGAGGTCGATCGGGTGGCGAAACTGATACCGGCGCTGCCGGTCGGCACCACCATTGCGCAGGCGCTTGAGCGGGTGCCCGAACTGAAGCAGATCTACGAAACCCAGCCCCACTTGCGCGAGTTGATCATCGAGGCGCAGAAGGTTGAAGGTCGCATGCGTTCGGTCGGCACCCATGCCTGTGGCGTGGTAGTGAGCCGCACTCCGCTCGAAGAGATAGTGCCGCTGCAACGCACCACTAAAGACGAGAACGCGCTGATGGCGGCGTTTGAAGGGCCGACGCTAGCGAAGATGGGCCTGCTCAAGATGGATATTCTCGGCCTCACGAACCTGTCGGTGGTGGCCGAGGCGCTTAAGTACATCGAGCAGACGACCGGGCGGCGGATGTGGCTCGATGAGATTCCGCTCGATGATCCGAAGGTGTTCGAGGCGCTTGGGCGCGGTGAGACCAAGAACGTGTTCCAGCTTGAGTCGGCGGGCATGACACGCTATCTGATGCAGTTGAAGCCGACCCGGGTTGAAGACCTCTACGCGATGGTCGCGCTCTACCGGCCCGGCCCGCTTGAGCAGATTCCGGTCTATATCCAGAATAAGAATAATCCATCCCAGATCCGCTATCTCCACCCGGTGCTCGAGCCGATCTTGTCCGATACGTATGGCGTGATTGTCTACCAAGAGCAGATTATGCAACTGCTCCAGACGGTTGCCGATTACACGCTCGGCCAAGCCTATATCGTGATTAAGGCCATTAGCAAGAAGAATAAAGAGCTGATGGCTGAAAACGAGGCGATCTTTAAGCAGGGTTGCCAGCGCAAAGGCATCAGCAAAGAGGTCGCCGACCAGCTCTGGGAACTGATTCTACCCTTCGCCGGCTATTCGTTCAACCGGCCCCACGCCACCCTCTACGGCTTGCTCAGCTATCAGACGGCGTGGCTCAAGGTGAATTATCCAGTCGAGTATATGACCGCAGTGCTGACCGGCGCTGGCGGCGTGATCGAAGATGTGACCAAGGCCGCGCTTGAGGCGCGCCGGTTGGGAGTGGCGGTGCTGCCGCCTGATGTCAATCGCTCGCAGAAGGGCTTTACCATCGAGCCACTGGCCTTGCCGCTGCCCCCCGGCGTCAGCCACAACCGCGGCATCCGCTTTGGTCTGATGGCGATCAAGAACGTTGGCGAAGGGCCGGTCGAGGCAATCATCGCCGCTCGCGAGGCCGGCGGGCCGTTCCAGTCGCTCGAAGACCTCTGCGCCCGCGTTGATCGCCATGCAGTCAATAAGCGCACGTTAGAAAGCCTGATCAAGGCCGGCGCGCTCGACTCGTTGCCCGGCACTCGCCGCCAAAAGCTGGCCATCCTCGATCAGGCGGTCAATGCAGGCGCCGAAGCGCAGAAGGCACGCGAGATCGGCCAGAGCAGCCTGTTCGACATTTTCGGCGAGACCAGCAGCAGCGGCCCCACCGTCGCCCGTATCCCGCTGCCGCTGATCACCGAGACTCCCGCCGAGCAGAAAGAGGTGCTGCTGTGGGAGAAGGAGCTGTTGGGGCTGAATATTTCGGATGACCCGATCGCCAAGGCGCTCGAGGGGATCGATCTGGCCGGCGTAACCGAACTTGGCTCGATCAACGAGGAACTAATCGGCGAAACGCTGACCTTCGTCGGCGTGCTGAGCGGTGTGCGCCGGATTGCGACTAAGAAGGGCGATTCGATGCTGGTGGCCACGCTCGAAGACCTCACCGGCAGCATTGAGCTAGTGGTCTTCCCCAAGGTGCTGGCCAAATGCGCCGATCTATTGCAGAACGATGCCGTAGTGCGGGTCACGGCCAAAGTCGATAACCGGCGCGACACGCCCCAACTCGTGGTCGAGAGCGTTGAAGCGCCGGCCACCATCGATGCCACCGCCAGCGCGCAACCGGTCGAGATGGATCTCGAAGGCGTGAGCGAGGAACTGATCGGCGATCTGGCGATTGAGCTACCACCGCCGCCAACCCCGCAGCCGGCGCCACCACCGGCAGCCACACCCGACCCCGCCCCCTCACCGGTCAAACCGCCGGCAGTGCGCCCACGCCAGCCGGTCAAGCTCGCCGGCAACGGCAATGGCAACGGCCACAGCAACGGCCATAGCAAGACC
>JANWYE010000238.1 GCA_025057175.1 Chloroflexus sp.
GGCGGACTGCCGTCACGCTGGGGCGGACTGCCGTCACGCTGGGGCGGACTGCCGTCACGCTGGGGCGGACTGCCGTCACGCTGGGGCGGACTGCCGTCCGCCCCTACTCGATGCGCGGGTCGTGGCCGGCGGGTGTCAATGGTGGCGCGGGTGGCGCGGGTGGTGTGCCCGGCGGGGTTGATGCTGCCGGCGGGTTTTGGCGTTGGCGGAAGATGCGAATGCCAAGCCAAACCAATAGCGCCAACGCGGCGAGCTTGAGCAGGCCATCAACAAGACCGATGAGACCGCTTAACCACCCTTTGAACGCCATGCCGGGCATCTGGCGGCCACTCCAGCCGGGCGGGGTAAATTGCCCGCGCTCACCCCGTTCACTCCAGCCGGGCGGGGTAAATTGCCCGCGCTCACCCCGCTCGCGCCAACCGGGCGGAGTGTTGGGAACTGCCTGCTGGCTTGACCAACCCGGCATCGCCCACATTGTCCACATGGCGCGCTGGCTCATTGCCATGCTACCAAAAGCTACCACCAACGCTACTAACGAGATGCCAAGCGCCAGCCATGCCGGCCAGTTGACTCGTCGTTGTTCCATAGACTTCACTCCTTACGTTGTGACTGGGTTGTATGATACCAGTTTCACCATCAGGATAGCTGGCAATTGTGAAGATGCTGTGAAACGTTGGTGGAGACTTCTCTAAAGCTGGAGAATGCTCGTGCTCTAGAACGGTGTGAGTATCATAGCACAGCGGCGTTGCTACCAGCTTGCGACCAAACTACGTACAACACTATATTATCGATGGTTGATTGATTGCAACGACATCCGAATGAAATACCAATAGGGTGGGTTGGTAACTGAACAAGCATCTAGCGCAACGCCGATCACGCCTTTTTCGCATCGGGCGTTGATTTGGGCGGGGTCTCGACTTCTTGCAAGTCGCTCAAAACGGCTGGATTGCTTAAATTGAGCGGCACAACCGGCTCGTCTGGTTCTGCCTCTTCGCCTTCAGTCGATTCGGTTGGCTCATCGAGCGGCGCAACTGCGGTCTCAACCTGTGCAACGTATTTCTTGAGGGTAAGTAGTTGGCGGGCGAGCAAGGGCGCTTGGTCAGCGCTGAGCGCGCGCACCAATTCAACTTCGAGCAACGCTGCCGTTCCAGCGCCGGGCAGCACCGTGGCCCGTTTCACTGGCGCGCCAAGGCGCGCGAGCGCATCGAGCGCCTTGCCCACCGAGCGCCCGTCATCGTGCAGGTGAATGCGCAAATGGCTGACTGGTCCGCCAAAATTTATGCGCCGCTCAAGCCATTCAAGCACGATTAGGGTAAAGAGAAACAGCAGGGTAGCAACGACGGCCAACCAACCCAGCCCAGTCGCTACAGTCACGCCAATCCCGGCAGATCCCCATAGCGTTGCGGCGGTAGTGAGGCCACGCACCGTAGTGCCATGCCGCAAAATGGCTCCTGCGCCCATAAAGCCAATCCCGGAAACGACGTAGCTTGCCACCCGCAGCGCATCACGGTCGCCAGTCAATTCGGTAAAACCGTAAGCGCCGGCCATCGTCACGAGGCATGCGCCAACGCCAACCAAAATGTGGGGGCGAAAGCCGCTTGCTCGCTCGTGAGTTGAACGTTCAAGCCCAATAAGCCCGCAAAGGATGAGCGTGAGTGTCAATCTCCCAACGACATTCAGATCGATCGGTCCCATGATCCGCATCAGCTCAACGCTGATCTCTTGCAGCATGGCATCGCTCCTATCGTTTTGTTGCCGGAAAACGCGCCCCTATAATCGTACCATAGCTAGTATGCGCAGCCTTATCCACATACATGCCGCCTAACTCCCTCCGTTGGAGTTAGGCAGCATGCTGGTGCGTGTGTGGCCTTATCGCGCTCTCCCTCGGCCCCATGGCGCTGCCATCACCAGCAACGTGGCTTCGCGCACTGCTTTCATATCGCGCCGTTCGGCCCATGCGATCCAGCGCATTGTGAAATCGATACCAAAGTGGGGCAGCAACCAGAGCCACAACCGGTCGAGGAGGCTCACCTGATGGGTTGGATTGGCATGTAAGCTGCGCAAGGCGCGGGCGTAGCGGCGTTGATGGCTTGCCTCGGCAGCAGCGAGATTGAGCAGAATCTGCTCGTGCTGTTCGGTCGGTGCTTGCGCTGCCAACCGCTGGTAAAGCTGCACAATCAGTTCGTGGCGTTGGCAGGCGCGTTGTAATGCGCGAATGAATCGTCGTTTTCGCTCGGCGCGATTGAGCATTGATGCGGTGTTGCGCAGCATGGGCGTCTCCTTTCCGCTCGTGCATCATCGTTAGCACTGGCTCTAGCCATGATTGCGCGACCATTAAATCTGTTGAGCTGATGAGTTTTTACGCGAGGCAACGCTCAAGTACAGAGGGGAAGGTGTGCGGAGGAGCAATAAAACACCCCGCTAGCTTCTTCAGCAGCGGGGTGACGTGCTCTGAAAGCTTAGCATTCAGATGCGCCCAGCAACCGAGAAGAAGCAACATCCTTGATTGAGCGCCGCCTGAGGCCACGCGATACACCACTGATGACTACTGTCCATTGCTTCTCCTCCGCAGGCAACGTCTTTTTCGGCTACAAAACACGCGCAGGACGTTGGCAGATTAGCTCATCAATCAGCTAAAGCGGTTTGCCGAATAGAGAGCATGTTGTTGCCGCTCACCAGCGCGAGTTTCGTTGTTTGCGAGCTATTCACTGCCCTTGGTGAGTATAGTTCGCGCAGTCAGATTTTGTCAATCCCAAAACTTATTGCTAGGCATGCCTACTTCGTGTAAGCTTGCACTTTTCGCAACAGACTCGCACTACGAAGATTATCCCTGCCGGGCAATAAAACTCTCGCCGAGGATGGCAGCAAACCGGTCAAGGAACACATCAAGCGCAGCGCGATCGAAGGTTAGTGGCGGGCGAATCTTCAACACATTATCGAACGGGCCTTCAGTGCCGATCAAGACCCGTTCGGCGCGCAGGCGCTCTTTGAGATAAGCGGCGGCCGCGGTAGCCGGCGCGCGCGTAGCCCGGTCGTTAACCAACTCCACGCCAATAAATAAACCCATTCCCCGCACATCACCAATGATGGCATGGCGCTGTTGCAGCTCGCGCAGCCCGGCCAGCAGTTCGTCGCCAATCTGAGCCGCGTGGGCCATGAATCCTTCCTCGTCAATAATCCGTAGCACTTCACGCCCGATCACGCACGAGAGGGTACTGCCGCCGAAGGTTGAGAAGAATTCGATGCCGTTGTCGAAGGCGCGGGCAATCTCAGCAGTGGTAATGACCGCGCCGATTGGGTGGCCGTTGCCGAGCGGTTTGCCTAGCACAACGATGTCGGGCACGACGCCCTGCGTTTCAAAGGCCCAGTAGTGTGTGCCCAGCCGGCCTAGCCCGGTCTGCACTTCATCGGCAATGCAAACGCCACCGGCAGCGCGAATGCGGCGGTAGACAGCGGCTAGATAACCGGGAGGCGGGATGATCTGGCCGGCTACGCTAGGAAAGGTCTCGGCGATGAAGCCGGCTAGCCGCCCACCGCGCGCGGCGATCCGTTCCAGCGCCGCATCGATGGCAGCCGCATAGCGTTCACCGTCGTTGCCGTAGGGGCCACGGTACGGGTCGGGCGCTAACACGACCTGTACCCAATCGGGCTTGCCGCTGCCGGCGGGGTGGTTGAATTTGTAGGCTGAAATATCAATCGCGCCAGTGGTATGGCCATGATAGCCGTGGTCAATCGTAATCATATCGCGCCCGCCAGTGGCAGCCCGCGCCAGCCGCAGCGCCAGTTCGTTTGCTTCCGAGCCAGAGTTGACAAAGAAGCAGACACTCAACGAGGGTGGGAATTTGGCCAGCAACTCGTGGGCAAAGGCGATCTGGGCTGGATGCAAATAGCGGGTATTGGTGTTAAGCATGCGCAACTGCTGCGCGGCGACGGCCTGAATGCGCGGGTGAGCATGGCCAACGTGCGGCACGTTGTTGTAGGCGTCGAGGTACGCCCGCCCCCATTCGTCGAACAGATAGTGGCGCCAACCGCGCAGCAAGGTACACGGTTCGGCGTAGCTCAGGCGCAGGTTGCCGGCGAAATGGCTGCGGCGCTCGCGGAGCAAGCCAGCAGCATCGAGCGGATGATAGGCGATGTAATCATCGACTAAATTGAGCAGCGCCGCTGGATTGGGGCACACTGCCTGCCACCACGCTTGCTCTTCGGCGGCGGCCACGCCGGGCCACTGACCGGTCATTGCGCGATAGTTCAGGATGAGTTGAAAATGCAGGTGTGGTTGCCACCCACCATTGTTGGCGCTGCTGCCCAACGCGGCGAAGAGTTGGCCAGCGGCGAGCGTTTGGCCAACCGCTAACTTGCTTATACAGATCGGGTCGAGATGTCCGTAGAGCGTGTAGAAATGGTCTCCTGCCGGAGTCTGATGTTGTAGCACCACTGTGCCACCGTAATCGAGTGGCGCCGATCGCTGCTCGATCATGACAACCACACCCTCGAGCGGGGCGCAAACCGGCGTGCCGGGCGGCGCAAACAGATCAACGCCGAGGTGGATGGTACGCCGTTCGGCTAGCGGGGACGATCCGGCAAAAAACGCTGGCGCAGTGTAGATCAGGCGCGGCTCGCCATAGCGGCCAATGCGCACCTCATCATTGGCTGGGCCGGCCACCGTTGCTGCTTCAGCCACAGTGAGCGCAAAGGGGTCTTGCGGCAGCGGTGTCTCACTTGCAGCCAAACTCACTACCGGCACACCAGCCAGATCACGACCAAGCACCGGCGCAAAACAGCCACGCTGCTCATAGAGCCAAGCCATCACCCGCGCCGCCGCGTCGCTGATCGGCAGGCCGCAGACCGCGCGGAGGCGAGCGGCGGCTAGATCAGGATCGATGGTCGCCGTAGCCGCCAACAAACGCCACGCCGGAGCTTCTGAGATCGTGACATAGGGATCGTCAGGCCGTTGTTGTTTCATCAACGCCGAATTAACCACACTTACTGCCAGCCGGGTGCGCACGAGCGGCCAGATCAGATCGATCTCGGCGGCGCTCAGCGGCCAGACAGCGTGGTAGCCGGTGACGATTTCACTCAGTGCGCGCAGCGGATCAGGCTGGTCGAGGAGCGCATAAGCGGCGGCAATGGCCACCTCGCAAACTCGCGGCGCTGCGCAGAGATCGCCGAAGTCAAGCAGGCCGCTGATGGCGAACTGGCCGCGCGCGTTGGCCGTTACCAGCAAGTTGTAATCGTTGAGGTCGTTATGAATTGCAGTGCGCGGCAACGCCAGCAGCGCCGGTCGGATCTGCGCGTAAGCGCTAAGCGCAGTGGCGGCAAGGTGGCGCTGTTCGGCATCGGCAATGGCGGGCAGCGCATCAATTGCCCAATCAGCCTGCAAGAGGTTCCATTT
>JANWYE010000239.1 GCA_025057175.1 Chloroflexus sp.
ATCGGCTTTACACCGCAAGCGGTCAATCAGATTGGGCTGCGGGTGCAAGGCAAACGGGCCGCCGAGGCGCAGCAGTTGCTGGCCGACGCGCTCGCTGTGCAAGAGGCCGGCGCTTTTGCGATTGTGCTTGAATTGGTGCCCGCCGAACTGGCGCAGGCAATTACCGAACGGTTGCGCATCCCAACGATTGGGATTGGCGCTGGCGCTGGTTGTAGCGGGCAAGTGCAGGTTTGGCACGATATGCTTGGCCTGTACAGCGATTTTCTACCCCGCCATGCTCGCCGTTATGCCGATCTTGCGACAATTATCGGCGAGGCGCTGGCCCAATACGCCAATGATGTGCGCGCCGGCACGTTTCCCGGCCCAGAGCATAGCAGCCGGATGGATCCGAATGAATTGGCGGCAGCATTGGCTGGCCTTGGCGTTACATCATCGGAGCAATAACGACTACAGCGCTACGTTATGGAGTGCGGCAGTGTAACCGCCGCACCCACAGGTCACAATACGCTTGGCAGCCAATGCCTGAGCAAGGGCGGGCGGAATGGCTGCGAAACGACGCTATGAGAGAACGAACATGAAAGTTCTGACGACTATTGCTGATTTCCGCCGCGAACGCGCGGCCTTTGGCAGCTTAGGGTTTGTGCCGACGATGGGCTACCTCCATCAAGGCCATCTGGCGTTGGTCGAGCGGGCGCGCGCCGAGTGCCCGGCGGTGGCGGTGAGTATCTTTGTCAATCCAACCCAGTTTGGCCCCAATGAAGATTATGCTCGTTATCCACGCGACACGGCACGCGATCTCGCCTTGCTCGAAGCAGCCGGCGTTGATCTGGTCTTCGTGCCGCCGGTGGAGGAGATGTACCCACCCGGCTTCGGCACGTATGTTATTCAGCCTGCCGCCGATGAGGTGCTTGAAGGCGCAGCGCGACCCGGCCACTTCCGTGGCGTAGCAACCGTGGTGTGCAAGCTGTTTAATATCGTGCAACCAACAAAGAGCTACTTCGGGCAGAAAGATGCGCAGCAGACGGTCGTCATCCGGCAGATGGTGCGCGATTTGAATATACCGGTCGAAATCGTGATTGTGCCGACGGTGCGCGAGGCAGATGGGTTGGCTCTGAGTAGCCGGAATGTGTACCTTCATCCGGCGCAACGCGCCGCTGCGCCGGTGCTCTACCGCGCCTTGCGGGCCGCCGCCGAGCGCTATGCTGCCGGCGAGCGCAGCGGCGAGGCGTTGCGCGCGCTCATGCGCGAGATCTTGGCTGCCGAACCGCTGGCGAAGCCGGATTATGTGAGTGTAGCGCACCCGCTGACGTTGCGTGAGCTGGATCAAATTGGGCCGGAGGGGGCGTTGCTGTCGTTGGCGGTGCGATTCGATCAGGTGCGGCTGATTGATAATTGGGTGTTAGAGCCAGCGCCATAGGGGCACGGCGTAGGGGCACAGCATGCGGTACCCCTACGCCGTGCTAGGCCCCTACGAGGTGGGGGGGACGGTGGCGGCGATGGCATCGGCGATGATGGCGACGATCTGATCGATTTGTTCGTAGGTGGTCACTAGTGGCGGGGCGAGGCAGATGGTATCGCCGACTACCCGGGTGAAGAGACCGCGCGCAGTCATCTCCTTCTGCACTCGCACACCAACATTGGCGCTCGGCGGGAAGGGTTCTTTCGTCGCAGTATTAGCCACCAGCTCAATGCCGGCCATCATGCCTTTGCCGCGCACATTGCCGACGTGGGGCAGCGCGTACAGTTCTTGCAGCCGGCGCAGCATGTAGTCACCCACTTCAGCAGCGCGCTGCACCAACCCTTCTCGCTCGATAATGGCAATGTTAGCTAGCGCCACTGCGCAGGCGGTCGGGTGGCCAGAATAGGTGAAGGCGTGCATCCAGCGCTTGTCAGGCGGAACCGATTCGATCGCCTCGTAGATACGGTCGCTGACACCGATGCCGCCGAGCGGGATGTAACCTGACGTAATGCCCTTGGCAAATTGAACAATGTCAGGTTCGATGCCATAGTGCTCAAGCCCAAACCAACGCCCGGTGCGGCCAAAGCCGGTAATCACTTCATCGCTGATCAGCAGCACGTCATAGTAATCGCAAATCTCGCGAATCCGCTTAAAATAGTCGTCTTGGGGCGGGATCACGCCGCCAGCACCCTGCACCGGCTCGGCGATAAAGGCAGCCACCGTCTCCGGCCCTTCGCGCAGGATCGCCTCCTCCAACAGATTGGCGGCGGCCACGCCATCGCTCAGGTGAGGGGTCGGGTTGACAAAGCGGTAGGGGTAGGGCGACTCGATATGGATAAAGCCGGGCACACGCGGCTCAAACATTGGCCAGTAGGCCGGCAAACCGGTGGCGCTCATTGCGGCCATCGTCACGCCGTGGTAGCCTTTCATGCGCGAAATGAACTTCACTTTCTCCGGCTTGCCCACCGCCTTCCAGTAGAAGCGGGCCGTCTTGAACGAGCTTTCGGTGCTCTCGGCCCCGCCGGAGGTGAAGAAGAAGTGGTTGATGCTCGGGTAAAAGAGTTCGCTCAGCTTCCGCCCCAATTGAATGGCGGGCAGGTTGGTTGAGCCAACATAGGAGGAATAGTAGGCCAGTTGCTTCATTTGCGCGCAAGCGGCCTCGGCCAACTCTTCGCGCCCATGGCCGACATTCACATTCCACAGCCCGCTGAGGCCATCGATATACTCGCGCCCTTCGGCGTCGATAACGATTGATCCGCGACCGGCCACCCAGATTTTGGGATTCTGGTGCGCCGTTGGATGGGTGAGGGAATGGACGAGATAGTCATGATCGGCCTGAATCAGTTCTTGCAAATTGTACACGCGCGCCTCCTCGTGGGGAATAACCGGTGCTGATAGTTGGATTGTAGCGGAGAAGCGCAGAGACGGCAAGCGAGAGGGGGGAGGGTGGGAAAAGAAGGCAGTACAATAGAGGAAAACGATGCCAAAGATGGAGAGTGGTATGCATTGGCGCAAGCAAATTGAACTGATCCGGCAAGCGCTGGCCGGGCCACCGCCCTCACTCGAAGAGGTACTGGTGCTGCGCCGGCTCGATGGCGCACCGTTACGCCCATTTACCCCGCCACCGGGGGTTACGCCGCGCCAATCGGCGGCGCTGTTGCTGCTTTTTCCGCGCAATGAGCAACTACATCTGCCTTTGACGGTGCGTTCTAGTCGCGTAACGACCCATCGCGGCGAGGTCTCGTTACCGGGAGGTGGGATTGACCCGGATGATGGCGGCGCGATAGGAGCAGCTCTGCGCGAGGCGCAGGAAGAGATTGGCGTTGACCCAATGAGGGTAGAGGTGCTTGGCGCGTTGACCACCTTCTACATCCCGCCAAGCAACAATTACCTGACGCCAATCGTTGGCGTTTATCCGGCGTCGTTTGAGCCAAACCATGACCCGGAAGAGGTGGCAAGCGTATTCACAGTGCCGTTAGCCACACTCTTCGATCCGGCGACGGTGCGCGAAGAGATCTGGGAACGCAACGGCACCCAGATGCGGGTGCCGTTTTTCGCCCTCAACGGGCACAAGGTTTGGGGCGCAACTGCGCTGCTCCTGAGCGAGTTCGTCGCCCGGTTGCGACGGACAGGCTTAGATTGCTTCACCGCAAATTGCTAGGCCGTTCGCCCAATGTTACTGTCACATTCTGTTCTTGACCATCGCGCAGGATAGTCAATTCGACGGTATCGCCGGGCCGGTACTGCAACAACAACTGGCGCAATGACGTGTTGGCATCGAGCCGTTGGCCATTCACCGCCGTGATAATATCACCTTCGCGCAAGCCAGCTTGTGCGGCAGCCGTATTGGGCAAGACGGCGGGCTGACCGCTGAGACCGGGATTGATGAACGCGCCATTTTGCACCGGCAAATTGTACTGCGCCGCCACTTCGCCGTCGATCATCAGATAGGTAATGCCGAGGAAGGGATAGCGCACCTGCCCAGTGCGAATGATCTGATCGGCCACGTTCGAGAAGATGCTGCTCGGCACGGCAAAGCCCAAACCTTCGACCGGCGCGCTCGAACCGAAACCAAGCTCGTTGCGCACGACCATCGTATTAATGCCGACCACCTCACCCTTCAGATTGATGAGCGGCCCACCGCTATTACCGCTATTAATCGCGGCATCAGTCTGGATCAAGCCCTCCATGCCGCTGCCGGGCACCGAGCGGTTGAGCGCGCTGACCACACCAGCGGTGACGGTATTACGGAAGTTACCGAGCGGACTACCAATTGCTAACACTGTTTCGCCGGGTTGCAACGCCGCCGAGTCACCGATCGTCGCCACGCCGGGCACTTCGCCGTCAACCTTCAAGACGGCAATATCGTTCAGCGAGTCGGCGCCGACCAATTCAGCCTGCCGGCGCGTTCCATCGGCAAACAAGATAAAGTAGCGGCGTCCACCCTCAACCACGTGATTGTTAGTGATGATGTAGCCGTCGTTGCTAATAATCACACCACTGCCACTACCGCGACCAGTGCTGCTCTCAACCGTCACCGTCACCACTGCCGGCGCAACCCGCTTAACAGCCGCGACCATCGCGTCAGAGAGGCTAACGACCACTGTTTCCGACACTGATGACGATTGCGCCGGAGCAACGGCATTGCTGGTTGTCGCCGTAACCGGTTGCGCATTCACTGCCGCGACGGTGGCGGAAACCTGCGCAACCGTTTGGCGCGAGACGAGATACCCGACGATACCGCCGGCTGCACCGCCACCGGCGACGCCGATAAAGATGCCAAGCAAAAAGACAAAGATCAATGCCAACCGATTGACATTCATAGAAGACCTCCTCTGCGTCTTGCGGCAGTATACCGCCTGCGCTGAGGCTATCATGGCGCGCTGATTTTAGTTGTTGGTTAGAGGCAAGTAAGAAATTGATGAGATTCGGGATCGATGGCGGGCTGGCCGTCCGATCTCCTCGTGTCGATAGCTAACCGGGCGCTTACCCTAACCGTGGCCCGCCTATTGCATACGCAGCGTTGCTGCGAGCGCCACTCAACGTGGTATGTTCAGCAAATCGCGCAAGGCCGGTTCAAGGGTAGGAAAGTGGAACTGGTAGCCGAGATCAAGCGCCTTGCGCGGCACGGCGTTCTGGCCGTAGACCACAAGATCGGCCATCTCACCGAGCGCGATTCGCAAGCTAAATTCAGGCACTGGCAACCACGACGGCGAACCGAGCACCTTGCCGAGCACAGCGGCGAAATCGCGGTTGGCCAGTGCGCCGGGGGCGGCAGCGTTGAGCGGGCCACGCAC
>JANWYE010000023.1 GCA_025057175.1 Chloroflexus sp.
ATGGTGATATGTTTTGTGGTAGCGCGACTCTGGACACTACCAGAGCGCTGAACGAGGGGAGGCGGTAGCACCGAACGCTTCCGTGAGAACATTCAGCAGCCTTGTTCGTGCCATGTGCGCGGTGTGGCAACTCATTAATTTGCATTATATCTAAACGAAGGCAATCATGGCAGTTGGCGGAGAAAAGATGTGGCGGGGGCAGTCACCGGCACTGCCCCCACGCGATTGCCAGATTACTCGACCATCCGCAGATGCTCGATCTGCCGTAGCGCTGGCCGATCACGCGGATCAACCGGCAAGCGCGCGCCGGGATAGGTAAAGCGGTAGTAGCGCCCGCTCACCGGGCCGATAACCACCAACGCGGTGCGGCCGGTGTACTCGAAAAAGATCTCGTAGTGTGGCCGGCTCGAAGTGGGGCGATCAGTTGGCGGCCCGCCGCTCATCCCGCTCAGTGCTCGGTTCTTGCCGCAACATGACATCAGTGCCTCCTTGGAATGGCATTTCGTAAACAACTGGCTTTGGCGCAGTCAACCGTTCGAGAACGATCGCGCCGCCGGAAAAAGCCAACCAATACAATCCCGCCTCAATCCACGTTGCGCCGTAGTACAGCGCCACCGGCAAAGCACACCATAGGCTGAGGCAGTAGAAACAATCGAGCAATTGCCCCCAGAAACCGGAGCCGGCCCATTGCCGCAGCCGCGCGAATAGATCCCACGGGCCGTCTTCGGCGTGGAGCAAGTGGGTGAGCCGCCAAATGGCCAGCACAGCGATGATGAGGGTAATCGGGGGCATAGTAGTCTTCCGGTTGATGATCATGGCGAGCAAGGTTGGCCGCACAGGCATAGCCGCCAACCCTGCTCGCCGGCAATGCTAGACAGCGACCGTCAGGCTGTAGAAGCTCAACTGGCGCGGATGGTAGTCGTAGTTGCAACTGACGATCGTGCGCTTGTAGACCCGCAGCTCGATCTGGTAACAGCAGGTCTGTGGGAAGGCGCAGCTCAAGTTGGGAATGGTCAGGCGGAGACCGCCACCTCGCCAGTGCGGGGCCGCCGCCCCCTGCGCGCGCGCAGCGCCATAATCGGGACCAACGAAGTCAGCGGCAGGCGCGGTGGGCAGCAATGGTATTGGAGTTAGGGTCGCACCCGGACAGGCGAGCAGGTTAACCCGGCCATTCTTGCCATAGGTGGCTTCGAGCGTGTAGAAGGCCAGATGCCGATCGACATCGTAGGCAATGAAGTCAATTTCGAGGGTGCCGCCGCTGCCGGCATTGACCGTTGCGCATGCGCCGGCTGGATTGCCGTTGATCCGCACCGCCACAATGTCGGCTGCCGGTTCGAGCGTGCTGGTGCTGTTGTCGATGGCTAGCGCGAGATAATTATCTCGCTCGGTGTTGCAGATCGGCAGGATTTGGGGCGCACCGAGTTGCGGATTGATGACGGTGCCGGTATTGCGATAGCCGACCAACCGCAAATAGTATACGCCATCGCCAAAGGTATTAGCCGTCAGCCATGGGAGCAGCAAGTCACGATTGCTCACCCAGAAGCGGCTCATGCCCCATGTGCCGGGGCCGTTGTTGGCCTCAAAGTACTCGCGCGTAGGCGCAACCAACCGCCCACCGATCGGCGTAAAGTCAACCGATACATCGTGGAAATCGGTGACACCGGCGGGCAGCGCTGGCCCCCAGAACGCGCGCTTGAAGTTGCCCACCGCCGCAGCCGGCATCGGCTGCCACGGCCCTGCCGGATTAGTCGCCCATTCAAACTCGTAAAAATCGACCTGCGCCGCGCTGCCGAACAGGCCGCCAATCAATACGGTACCGGCGAAAGGACGATCGCCGTGAATCGCAGCCACACCGGGGTTCAGATAGCCAGCCGGCGTCGCTGACGCGCCAAGATTGCCGCCGATCGAACCGGTGAGGCTACTGCATACATTGGCCACAACCACACAATTGCCTTCAGGTGGCGGCGGATTATCGATGCAGCACGCCTGCTCATTCGCTACCAGCGTCACGCTCAGATTGGTAGGAATATTCCAGCGTGTGTCGGCAATCGTCTCATCGACAATCACCTTCACCTCACCTTGGCACACCTGCGTCACCCGAAAGATGATGTCGGGCGAACAATCCCACCACGGCTGCCACGGTGCCCATGGCCAGATTCGCAGTTGCTCGAGTTCGGGAATAAGCGGAAACTTCGGCAGCAGCCGCTCGCGCAATGCCGGCAAGTTGGCCGGATCGAACGGCTGGCTCAGCAGAGCAGTTGCCTGACCATCGCGCGCCAACACCGGCGCAAACACGTCGAGGGATGGGCGCGGATCGGGGATAGGAATGGGAAAATCGGGCACCTGCTCGATCACCGGACGCAAACGCTCGATCAGCGACGGATCGAGTTGCCAGTGCCGGATCCGCCACCACCACCACGGCCACCAACCGCAACACCAGCGGAATTTCATAGTAAACGAGCCATTGGCATCGGTAGTCACACAGTCGATCTGCTGCCGGCTCGCCCACCACCACCACCAATCAACATCAAAAGCGCAGACCCGCGCTCCCGGCACCGGCTGGCCATTCGGACAAATCACGCGGCCAGTGATAGTGAACTCGCGGCACCACCGCCGCCACCAGTGCCAATAGTAGGGCGAAATGACAATCGGATCGAGCTTGAACTTGCCCTCTTGCACCGCGCGTAGCGACACCGTCCGGCTGATCGTTTGCAGACGTGGCAGATCATCATCGGCAGCATCAGGTGGGCCAACGATGACCTGCGCCGTGTCCGGCGCATCGCTCAGCTCAACGCGAACCACACTGCGCCCTTGCTTGTCGAAGCGGGCAAGGCCAGCGTGTAGGATCTTGCCGGCGCTCGCTACCACGACCTTCACCGGCGTCTCGGCGGTAACATCCGCAATCCCGGTTGCATCGAGCGGGATGTCGAAGCTGAGACGGCGCGCTTTCTTCTGCTCTGACATTGGGAACCTCCCGGTCTGTGTTGGAACCCGGACTTGGGTTCGCCTGATACGACACACACATCGCACCACTAAAGACACTAGACGCGAGGGTAGATGGCGATCGCAAGAGAACAAACTACACGCTATTCATCGATAGTTTCGATGAAAAAGCAGTTTATTCGCACGATCACGGGGTAAGACGCAAAAAAACAAGCACAACGAAATTACTTAATCCATTAAAATTCACCTTTCACGCATGCTTCAACAATCAACACTTTGACAAACGAGCTACTAGACAATTTTTGCGGATTGAATTTATTTTGAATACATTTTTAACAATTGAGCTTGATTGTGAAATTTTCTCTTTTTACAAATTTTGTTTCGGATTTTTAGGAATTTTTTATCAGTATCAGCAATATTTCAGACAACTTTCAACTCTCAGACCTAGCCACACGATGTTGTTGATCAGACTGCACTGTTTCGCCTACCGCAACTGGCGGCACAACGCCGCTCGTGCCTGTGGTATGATGAGTGACAACACCATCGTTGCAAAGGACACTGCTGCTATGTTCGACTTTGATACCGCTGCTGCCCTCCGCATGTTGGCCGCCGAAGTGATGTTGGTGAACGCCAGTGAGGAACTCATCAACGGCGAACAGCGGGCGGTGCGTTGCCGCGGCCAACTGCTGCTCGAGGCGCAAGCGGCCCATGACACGATTGTGGCGCGAGCGCAGGCGCTCGGCTATACACCACTCTTTCAGCACGATCCAGCCGGTGCAGCGATCCTATTCATCCCTACCCCGCCCAAAGCGCCGCCTTCGCGCCTATGGTTGGCCGTGCTGCTGTTCGTGCTCACCATCATCTCGACTATGCTGGTCGGCGGGCAGGAGTATATCGAAAGCACCGGTCAGGTGGTCTTTAATTGGGGATATGCGCTCAGTTTTAGCGGCTCACTGCTGGCGATCCTGCTTGCCCACGAACTAGGCCATTTCATCGTCGCCCGCCGCGAACGGGTAGCGGTGAGTTATCCCTTCTTTATCCCGATGCCATTTTTCTTGCTCGGCACGATGGGCGCATTTATTGCAATCAAGGATCTAGTGCCTAACCGGCGAGCATTGCTGGCAATCGGCATTGCCGGGCCGTTGGCCGGGCTGGTGGTGGCAATTCCAGTGCTGATAATTGGCTTGAGCATTTCGGAAGTCAAGCAGGTTGTGCCGTTGCCGGGCAGCTTTACCGAGGGCAATTCTTTACTCTACGCGGCGATCAAGATCCTGATTTTCGGGCGATTTTTGCCAAGCGGCGGCGAGGATGTCTACCTGCATCCGATGGCGCTGGCCGGTTGGGCTGGCTTGCTGGTCACCGGTCTCAATCTGCTGCCAGCCGGCCAGCTTGATGGCGGCCACGTCTTCTTTGCCCTATTTGGGCCGCGCGCAGCCCGGATCATGAGTATGATCGTCGCCGTGGCTCTGCTCGGCCTTGGGTTTTTGTGGTCAGGCTGGTTTATCTGGGCAGTGATGATTGCCCTGATCGGGCAGCAGCGTAGCCCGCTGCGCAACGAGATCTCGCCGCTCGAAGGGCCGTGGCGCTGGCTGGCGTATCTGGGTATTCTGACCTTTATTCTCGTCTTCACGCCAGTGCCGCTGACGGTGATGACGCCGTGAATGGCTTGCTGGGGCAAAGGGGCCATCTGTGAGAGGCAGTATGCGCAGACTTCGTTTCCCAACCAATGGCTGGCCAGCATTGCGCCGTTGGTGCTACTGCCCCCCCTTTGTCATTGCGAACCGCGTACAGCGCGGCAAAGCAATCTCCCCCTTCGGTGTCGTTCGCGTATTTGGCAAGGGAAACAGCCTGACCGGCTCGCCGTCAGCGATTTGTCAAGCGCATTACTGCGGCCTAAGAGGCCGTTTCCACTGTGGCAGCAGATGTTGTTTACGGAGGCACTATGAAACTGTTGACCTACCGGTACGAAGGGGTTGAACGGGTCGGGGCGCTGCGCGGCGATGAGGTGATCGACCTCTCGCCGGTGGCGGCTTCAATGCTGGAACTGATCGAGGGCGGGCCGGAGTTGCTGGCCGAAGCGCGCAAGGTGGTTGAAGCTGCGGCGGGCGGCCCGGCGCTAGCGGCGGTTGAATTGCGCGCGCCTATCCCGCGCCCACGCAAGAATATCATCTGTCTGGGAATGAATTACGCTGCCCATGCGATTGAGTCGCTGCGCGCCAAGGGCTTGCCCGAAAAGCTGCCCCAGCATCCGGTCTTCTTTAGCAAGATGCCGACCGCAGTCAACCACCCGAATGCGCCGGTGCCGCTCATGGCCGATGTCTCGTCACAGCGCGACTGGGAAGTCGAGCTGGCAGTGGTGATCGGGCGGCGCGGGCGCGATATTCCGGCCAGCGAAGTGTATGATTATATCTTTGGCTACACCATTTTGAATGATGTTAGCGCCCGCGATTTGCAGTCGCGCCACCACCAGTTCTTCTACAGCAAGAGCCTCGATGGCAGCGCGCCGATGGGGCCGTGGATCGTTACCGCTGACGAGATTCCCGATCCGCACGCGCTGGGCATTCGCTTGCGCCTCAATGGCGAGCTAGTGCAGAACTCGGTGACGCGCGATATGATCTTTGATATTCCCACTTGCATCGCTACCTTCAGCCGCGGCGTGACCCTCGAACCGGGCGATATTATCGCTACCGGCACTCCTGCCGGCGTTGGCATGGGCATGACGCCACAACGGTGGTTGCAAGCCGGCGACGTGATGGAGGCCGAAATCGACGGGATCGGCGTGTTGCGCAACGTGGTTGTACCGTGACCTCCGTTTGAGGGGCGCACTACCATGCGCCCCATTGCTATTGCTATCGTCGCTGGCGCAACGTGATATAATGCGCGCCGATGTAACAGTTTATTGATTGGTATTTGTCACAAGGAGCGGCCATGGATCGACGGGTGGTAGTGACCGGCATGGGGGCAATTAGCCCATTAGGTCTTAGCGTAGCCGAACTCTGGCAAGGGATTGTCACAGCGCGCAGCGGCGTCGGCCCGATCACTCTGTTCGATCCAGCCGGCTTTGACACGCGGTTTGCCGCTGAGGTCAAAGGCTTCGATCCAACCAACTATATGGATCGCAAAGAGGCGCGCCGCACCGACCGGTTTGTCCAGTTTGCCGTGGCTGCGACTAAAGAGGCCCTACGCGATGCCGAATTGGAGATTACTCCCGCCAACCGCGACGAGATCGGTGTCTTTATCGCCAGTGGCATTGGCGGCATTGCTACCCTCTCTGAGCAGTTAGAGGTGCTGCGCAGCCGTGGGCCGGGTCGTATCAGCCCATTCCTCATTCCGGCCATGATTACCAACCTTGCCGCCGGGCAAGTTTCGATTATTACCGGCGCGCGCGGGCCAAGCTACTGCGTGACATCGGCCTGCGCTAGCTCGGCCCATGCCATCGGCGAAGCCGCCGAGACGATCCGGCGCGGGTGGGCCAAGGCGATCATTGTCGGCGGCAGCGAGGCCAGTATCACCCCAATTGGCGTGGCCGGTTTTAACGCTATGCGCGCGCTCTCGACCCGCAACGAAGACTACGCTCACGCTTCACGCCCCTTCGACGCCGAGCGCGATGGGTTTGTGATGGGCGAAGGCGCGGCGGTGCTCATCCTCGAAGAGCTTGAGTTTGCCCGCGCTCGTGGCGCCCGCATTCTGGCCGAAGTGGTAGGCTACGGCGCAACCTCCGACGCTTACCATATCTCGAACTTGGCCGAAGATGGCGAGGGGGTGGCGCGCGCTATCCGGCTAGCCTTGCAACGGGGCGGTATCGCGCCGAGTGAAGTCGATTATATCAATGCTCACGCCACCTCGACTCCCGCCGGCGATCCGGTGGAGACAGCAGCGATCAAGCAGGTCTTCGGCGGGCGCGAGCAGTCGCCGCCGGTGAGCGCCAGTAAGTCGCAGTTTGGCCATCTGCTTGGCGCTGCCGGCGCGATTGAGGCCGTGGTAACAGTGCTGGCCATGCAACACAATCTGCTGCCAGCGACGATTAATTTGCAGCAACCCGACCCGGCCTGCGATCTCGATTTCGTGCCCAATCAGCCGCGCCCGGCCACGATTGAAGTGGCGCTTAGCAACTCGTTTGGCTTTGGCGGCCACAACGTCTGTCTCGCTTTCCGCAAATATCACGGATAGTCACTATGGCCGACCGGCTTGCAGCGCTTGAGCGGGAGCTAGGCCTCACCTTTCGCAATCGGAAGTTGTTGCAGACGGCATTTATGCACCGCTCGCTCTTCAACGAGCAGCCGCACCTGCTGCGCGACTTGACCGATAATGAGCGGCTGGAGTTTCTCGGCGACTCGGTGCTGCATTTTGTCACGACAACATGGCTGTTTACCACCTTTCCCGACCAAGATGAAGCTACGCTGACCCACTGGCGGGCAGCGCTGGTCAGCACCAAAGGGCTGGCCGAGTGCGCCGCCCAGCTCAATCTCGGCCAGTATGTCTATCTCTCGCGCGGCGAAGATAATCCGATCGGGCGTACGCGACCGGCCCTCTTGGCCGATCTGTTCGAGG
The DNA here is from genome assembly GCA_025057175.1 of Chloroflexus sp. GTDB lineage: Bacteria > Chloroflexota > Chloroflexia > Chloroflexales > Chloroflexaceae > Chloroflexus. The sequence continues at coordinate 7,495 of JANWYE010000023.1, forward strand.
CGCTGATCGGCGCGATCTATCTCGATCAGGGGTTAGAAACGGCAATTGTGTTTATTGTGCCGTTTTTACGCGCGCGCATTGACAAGATCCGCCACTCGGTTATTGACCCTACGACGCGCTTGCAGGAGCTGGTGCAGGCCCGCCACAAGAGTTTGCCAACCTATCGCTTGATCGAAGAGCGCGGCCCCGAACACCGGCGCGAATATGTGATGGGCGTGATAGTCGAAGGGCGCGAATATACCGGCAGCGGTTTTAGCAAAAAAGAAGCCAAAAAGGCAGCCGCCCGCGCCGCTTTGGCTGCGTTAGGCGAAACAAGCTGATATGAACAGCACCTACCTGATTACCGGCGGCACCGGTTATCTCGGCAGCGCATTGATCCGCCATGCCCGTACGCGCGGCCTAGCAGTCGTTGCGACGTTTCATTCCCAGACCCCGCCACCCCAACCCGGCGTGGTCTGGCAGCCGCTCGATCTGCGCGATCCGGCGGCGGTGATAGCCCTGATCAGCGAGGTGAAGCCTGCGGTTATTATCCATACCGCCTTCCGCCAATACGAGCCTGATTTGATGGCCATCACCGGCGACGGCCCCGGCCACGTAGCTACCGCCGCGGCACAGGTGGGTGCGCGCCTGATCCACATGTCGAGCGATGTGATTTTCGATGGCGAGAAGGTAGGGGCGTACACCGAAGCCGACCCGCCCAACCCAATTACTGACTACGGACGGGCCAAGGCACGGGCCGAAGCGCTCGTGCAAGCGATTTATCCGGCGGCAGCGATCGTGCGTACCTCCTTAATTTATGGCTTCGATCCGCTTGATCGACACAGCGCCTTTGCGTTGGCCGTTGCGCGTGGTGAACGATCCGAGAAACTCTTCTACGATGAGCTGCGCTGCCCAGTGTTCGTTGAGGATTTGGCAGCGGCGCTGCTCGATCTGGCGCAGAGTGATTATCGCGGGGTCATCCATTTTGCCGGCGCCGAGACGCTCAGCCGCTACGAGTGGGGCCGGCTGCTGGCGCAGGCTTATGGTCTTAACCCTGACCGCATCGCCGGCGCATTCAGCGCCGAAAGCCCCACTCCACGACCCCGCAACTGCGCGCTCGACATCAGCCGCGCCCAACAGTTAGGCTACCGGCTGCGCGGCGCGCGCGAGGTGTTGCGCGCTGCAGGCCGGCTAGCCGAGGCTTAAGGAAAGACAGGCACTTCCTTCAGCGGCACAAACGTCTGTGCGCGCTGAATGATCGTTTGCGCTGCGGCTGATGAAGGATTGACGAACAACACGCTGAACTCATCAGTGAAGATTGGTTGCCAATCGGGATGCAGCGTAAGCAGGTTAGCCGGCGGCGAGTCGCGTAGAACCAAGATAGCATCGGGCGGTTGATAGCGTAAGATTGCCTCCCAATCGTTCACGCCAGCATGGAAGTCAAGATATTGTTCGTAGACACGGTGCGGATAAACCGTTTCGCGGCGGCCATCCATGCCCACTTGCACCGCCGGCCCCAGATGCCAGATCAGAAATTGGCCCCAGCCAAAATCGTTCATCAACCGCCCGCGGAACCCGCTTTCGCGTAGCAAGACCATCGCGTTGTACGGCATATCCATGCCGGAGGCAAAACGCCAGTTGAAGGTGAGCACTCCTCCTAGCGCGACGAGCACCGCCAACACGACCGGGAGCACTTGAATCTGGCGTGGGATCGGCACGTCACGTTGATGCCGTACTATTTGTTGCCACCCAATTCCTACATGCTCGCTGGCAAAGATCGCAAACGCAATCCCCATCAATGGCAAGTGGCGTACTGCCACAAGCGGCATGATCGCCACCAAAAAGAACAAACCGATCAAGATGGGGCGGCGCGGCAAGGTTGAGAAATGCAGACTGAGCAGTGCCATCCCCATGATGGCAAGATAGACCAAACCGAGTGAACTCCGCAGCGCGAGCGGTGTCCAATCGGCGATTTCCGGTCGATCACCGGTTGCGGTCTCCAAGAGAAAGCGCAAGAGATCCCAGCCGTAAGGATTGGCTAGCGTGGCTAATGCGCTGAGTGCCACCGGTGGAATTACCTGCCGCCAGCTTTGGCGATTAAACGCGAGATGGGCTATAGTCCAGACGCCAAGCACGCCACAACCAGCGAGAAAACCGCCATGGAGATTCACCCATGTCGCGATAATCAATGGCATGAACCACAACCCGCGGTAATGGCCGTGTTCAGCCCTGTCAATGATAATGAGGGTAATCGTGAACAGCAGAAAGGTAAAGATCTGGGGGCGAACGACCCAACCAAATGCGACGGTTGCGATGAAGACACTGAGCCAGACGATCACCGCCGGAATAAAGGAGAGTTGTTTGACCCTCGCCAACCACCAGAGTATGATCCCTAACGTGGCCATATAGACGATAAGCCGGAGCAGGATCAGCCCGCGCTCACCGCCGGCGAGCCATGCGACACCCATGAATACTTCCATCAACCACTCATGGTTAATCCATGGATGACCTTGGCTCAAATAAGAATACGGATCAAGCTTCGTTATCGTGCCGCTAGCGATAGCATCGAGGCCAAAGCGCAAATGCCCCCAGAGATCGGGATCAGTGTATGACTGTAAGCTGATCACACCAATGACCGAGCCAATCAGGGCCATCAACCCCTTGTGCCAACTCGACCAAGCTGGCTGATGGCCGGTGGAAGATTCTTGCATAGCTGCTCCATGCAGTGTACGGTTATCCTTGTCCGTGATTGTACTTGGCAGTCATTACCAAATAAGTTAAAACTCGGTGATCACTGTTACCCCCGCCCCGCGGAAGTTGTCAAGATCGACCAGCGCCGCCGGCACTTCGGCCAGACTGATCGTGCGTCCAATGAGACGCTGCGGCTGCACTTTGCCGGATTGGATCAGATCGAGCATGGCGTCGTAGCGATGGGCTTGCATGCCGTGGCTACCCATAATCACCAGTTCGCGGGCCACAACAATATCCATTGGCAGTGGCGGCATGCGTTGCTCGGCTAACAATAGCCCTACCTGCACGTGGCGGCCCCGCTTGCGCAGGCTGGCAATCGAGTTGGCGCAGGTGGTTGGGCTGCCCAGCGCATCAATCGACAGATGAACCCCGCCGCCACTCAGATCACGCACTGCGCTCACAACATCAGCCTCGGTAGTCGCATCAACCACTGCCGCTGCACCAACCGCGCGCGCCAGCGCGAGCCGCTCGGGATTGATGTCAATCCCGATCACCTGTCCGCCCAATGCGCTGGCCAGCATCATTGCCGACAAGCCAACCCCACCGCAGCCATACACTGCCACCCACTCGCCAGCGCTCACCTTGCCCAGATCAACGACGGCGCGGAAGGCAGTGGCAAACCGGCAGCCGAGGCTAGCAGCAGTGGCGAAGCTCATGTCGTCAGGCAGGCGCACTAGATTGAGATCGGCCCGATCGAGGGCAACATACTCGGCAAACGACCCCCAGTGGGTGAAGCCCGGCTGAAATTGACGATCGCATACCTGCTGCTGGCCGGCTTGGCACTGTGGGCAGACGCCGCACGCGCAGACGAAGGGGACGGTGACGCGGTCGCCAACCCGCCAGCGCGTGACCCGCTCGCCGACGGCAACCACCTCGCCGGCCAGTTCATGCCCCGGTACGTGCGGCAGTTTGATATCGGGATCGTGCCCCATCCAGCCGTGCCAGTCGCTGCGGCACAGTCCGGTGGCGCGTACCGCTAACACGACTCCGTCAGGTGATGGCGTGGGATCAGGCAGATTGGCAATCCAAGGCATCTGGCCGAAGGCTTCGTAATAAACGGCGCGCATAGAGGTCTCCTTGGCGAAATGAGGTAAGGGCAATGCGGCGCATTGCCCGTATAGGAAAGCACTCAAACATCACGGGTAAGCGATTAGACCGCCACGGCCATGCTAGCATATCGCGCCGGTCGTGGTGCGCACCCAAAACCGTTCGCCGTACAATGCCCCCGGTGGCGCGACCCGGTGGGCATAATCGCGCACCGCGGCGTTGATTACCTCGCCGGCTTCAGCAGCCGTAGCGGCGTGCCCCAACTGGCTGTGGCTTAACTCGGCCAATTGGCTGGCATAGGCCGCAATCGCGGCTAAACGCGCTGTCATGCGTTCGTCGATGGCGCGGACAAGCGGGCGCAACGGCCAGTCGAGCTGCGCCAACCGCCGTTCGAGTTCGCCCGCGCGGACAGCATACGGAAGGTCTTCATACCACATCACCGGCCCCGGCATTTGGGCGGCAGCGTGGCAAGCCAGTTGGTGATCGACATGGTTGCCAACACCCAGCGGGGCATAGATGGTAGCGTGTGGGAACCTGCTGCGGAGATGGTTGCATAGCTCGCGCAGCGTTGCCGCCAGCGGATCGGACGGATCGGGCATGCCAAACAGGGTCTCACGGCTATGATACACCTGCGGCAGGCGGTAGATCGCATCGAGCGCGCCTACCCACAAGCCATCGGCTCCTAATATCGCCAGTGCCACCCGTTCTTCGGCCAGCCGGGTTTGCATCACGGCAGTGGGCGGCAAACCCCATTCGGCGTGAAAGTGTTGGGCCAGTGGGCTAAATTCAGCATCGATTGGCGGCGCGGCAGTGCAAATAGTGACTACCAGCACCGGTTCGCCGGCAGCGACAGCCGCCGCAATTGAACCGCCGCACGACAGCGCAGCGTCATCGAGGTGCGGCGAGAGGATGATATGCTGATATGAGCAATGTAGTTCGCTAAGATGCGAGGCGATCATGCGTGACCAGACCTTTCGGCGATGCGGTCAATCAGTTGGAGGTAACGGTATCTGCTGCGCCCCCATTGGCGCTATGCTATTCCCCATGCTCGATACCCAGAGCGGTACCGGTGAGACGTTCATATCGTATGAGTTGTTCCCCGCCGCGCAGCTATCTTACCCACAATCACTGCGTGCGCGTTACTTTGTGTAAGCCGCGCGGCGCAGCCGGATTAAGGCCACGTGCTAAGGCGAGATGATAACAGAAGAGTTGGGCCGGCACAATCGCCACCACCGGCGCCAGCCAAGCCGGGATGCCGGCGGGCAGACGAAGGTGGCGCGGATAGGCTGTAAGCATTGACTCATCATCACTGAGCACGAGCAGATCGGCCCCAGCAGCGCGTAGGCGCGTTAGCAATTCAAGTTGAATAGCCCTCACCCTAGCCGGGAGCTTCTTGGTTGGCTAATACATAGCTTCCCTTCGCTCAACCTACCAGCACGAGTTGCTACCACTGACAGTTGCCCAACCCGCACTCTCTTCCGCCGTTTCCACCGTTCCCCTCTCCCCCGTAGTGAGCGCAAGGTGAGCGGATCGCACTGCTTCCGGATGAGTATGCTCGCGCTGATCCTCTGTTTAAGATTTCCATTACTCCCAATGACCCGCCTACCCATCTGGTATAATACCCCGCCGGCGCATCCTGCGGATTGGCACATCGGATGGTCTATGGAACAGCTCAATCACCTCAATCCGGCGCAGCGGGCGGCCGTGACTGCGCCAATTGGGCCGGTGTTGGTAAAGGCCGGCGCTGGCAGCGGCAAAACGCGCGTGTTGACACTGCGCATCGCTTATCTGATAACCCACTACGGTGTAGCGCCGTCGCAGATACTGGCCGTCACCTTTACCAACAAGGCAGCCCGTGAGATGCGCGAGCGGCTGCGCGGTCTGCTCGGCGCGCGAATCCGTGGTTTGACCAGCGGTACCTTTCACGCCGTCTGCACCCGTATCCTGCGCGAGTCGATTGCCGGACGCCTAAAGGGCTATACTGCTTCCTTCTCGATCTACGCTGGTGATGAACAGTTGCAACTGGCTGCCGAAGCATTGGCCGGCGTGTCTGAAACGCCGCCGCGCATGATCGAGGCTGACGAGGTGTTGCGCCTGATTTCACGGGCCAAGAGTCGTATGCTCACGCCGCGACTGATGGCGCGGTTCGCAACCGATCCGCTCGATCGCTTTGTTGCCGCTTGCTATCGCCGTTACCAGCGCGCACTCGAACAAGCAAATGCGCTCGATTTCGACGATCTCATTTTGACCGCTTACCGTCTGCTCAGCGAGGATCCCGATCTGCTAGCGACCTACCAGCAACGCTGGCCACATGTGCTGGTTGATGAATATCAAGACACCGATCCAAGCCAGCATGCGCTGATCGAGTTGCTCACCCGTCCTGCCGGCAACCGCCCGCGTTCATTGTTCGTCGTCGGCGATGCGATGCAGAGCATCTACGGCTTTCGCAATGCCGATCACAGCATCATTAGCCGCTTTGCCACCGATTTTCCCGATGCGCAAGTGATCGAGCTAACGACCAATTACCGTTCGCGCCAGCCGATCCTTGATGCGGCGTATGCCATCATTCGTCACAGCCGTAGCGTTGCCCCGATGGCGCTACGCGCGGCGGCAACGGTCGCTGCCGAACGCTGTGTGTTGATCAGCGAGGCCAAGGATAGCCGGGAAGAGGCTGAGCAGGTGGCGCGTTCGATTGTCGAGTTGCAGCGGCAGGGTCGCCGGTTGCGTGAAGTAGCGGTCCTCTTTCGCACTCGCCACATGAGCCGCCCGCTCGAACAGGCGCTACGCCATGCTCGCCTGCCCTATGTGGTGCGCGGTGGGGTGAGCTTCTTCGATCGAGCTGTAGTACGCGATGCGCTAGCCTACCTGCGCTGCGTCGCCAATCCCGCTGATAGCCTGAGCCTGACTCGGATTGCCAATGTGCCGGCTCGTGGCTTAGGCGGGCAGGCACTAGCTACCATCGCCGCCTTCGCCGCAACCCAATCGATCCCGCTCAGTGAGGCCCTAGGTCACGCGCCCGCTATCCCCGGTCTCAGCCCGCGCGCCGTCGAGGGAGCGCGCCGCCTGTTTGCCCTCCTGCAACGCTGGCGGCGGTTGGCCGCGGGCACTATGCCGCCCGATCATCTGTTGGCCGATGTGCTGGAACAGAGCGGCTACATGGCCGCGCTGGCTGAACGGTTCGACGCCGAAGAGCTGGCCGAGGCCCGCGCCCACCTGCAAGAGCTGCTGCGTGCCGCCGAGGAGCATACCGAGCTGAGTTCGTTCTTGCAGGAAGTGGCATTAATGACGAACACCGACGATGACGACGATGACCGGGATCGCGTGCAACTCCTTACCATTCACGCCGCCAAGGGCCTTGAGTGGCCGTTCGTGTTTGTGGTGGGGTTAGAAGAGGGGACCCTCCCCCACGAACGCAGCCTTGGCGATCCCGCCGGCCTTGAAGAAGAGCGCCGGTTGTGTTATGTCGCCCTAACCCGCGCCGCCGAACGGCTGTACCTATCATGGACGGCGAGCCGCAATCGCGGCCAGCGCCTCAAACCATCACGATTCCTCGACGAGATCATAGCCTTCGGACGCGAACGGGCCAACCGCTAAGGAGGGGCATAGCATGCTGTGCCCCGGCCCATTCCACCCTAGCCCATTCTGCCCTCTGCCTGCCCGGTACGGGCACAGCGTGCTGCGCCCTAGGAGCGGATCGTGCTCTAACTCTACAGCATCCCCACCGCAACCACAACTGCCATCATCAGAAACAACGCCAATACTACCACCAGCGCAACCCGTTCCAGATTCAACAGAGGAACGGTACTCACTAACGTTTCATCCGGCCCAATCACATACAACTCACACTCTCGCTCATCGAGGATGCCATTGATCTGCGTGACCATCGCGCCCTTAATCTGCAACAATGCCCGCAATGGCCGCCCATTATCGCCAGCCTCCCTGATAGCCTTCTCGATTAACGCGCTCAGCGGCCCGGCGCTACGCCAATGGCTGTCGTAAAGGTCTATTTCCGCTTCGTACACCTTGCGCGCGCGCTGGTGCAACAAACCTTGCACCTTGTTCGGCAATCCCTCGCTATCATCATTATTCTCATGGACGAGCGCCTTGCGCGACCAGCGAAACACCTTCTCTTCGACTAAATTACCATTCCCCGCACACTTTGCACAGCGAACCTTGCCATAGCCTCGGCATTGCGCACACGGTTGCTCGACCGGATCAGGCTCGCCCCGCTGCGCCCGCGGCTTGACCATCCCCTTGCCTTGGCACTGGGGACACTGCACTTGCCCCGATCCTTGGCAATCAGGGCAGGTGAAGAAACGGCGCGACCCGCGCAGCACCACCTCGCCACCCGGTTCCGAGGCAAAATCCTGCGGCGCTGGCAGGGGCATCGTCCACACATCGAGCGCCGGTTCTGCCACCGGACGATCGTCGGGTTGCATAGGACGGATCCGTGACTTTGGCGCATCACGAAACTCGTACAACACCTTCAACTCGTAGAAGTAGATGTTATAACTGGCAATCGTTTCAAATTCGATCAGTTGGCCTAACGCTTGGCGGCGAAATGGCTTTTGCCGGCTCCAGCGGTTGAGCCATTTGCGCAGGTAATCGCGGCGGTGGAGCGTATCGGCTCGTTTGCGTGACTCGGCGAGGAAATCGTTGAATTGCTCGGCCAGATCCGACAACTCAGCGGACAGCGCCAATTCAAGCGGATTTTCAAACCACTCGGCGCAGGTTTCCCAGCGTGATTCCTCCATGTCGGTCGTGGTCTGATCGAGCAAGGTACGCAACGCGAGCCGCAGCGCGTTCACTGCTGCGCCGGCTGTGGTATAGCGCAAGTTTGGTTGCGGCGCGAGCATCCGCAAGAGTGGCCGTTCCGCCAGTGTTAGCGCCGGCGGTTTGCCGGCCAGATCAAGCTCCACAATCAAGCCGGTGGGCGGCAGTTCACCACTGAGCAGGTGATAAGCAACTGCGCCGAGACTGTAAATGTCGAGCGCAGGATGGGCGTCGGTCTGCGCGAGGTGCAATTCGGGCGCCGAGTAGGGAGTCAGGTATTCGGCCTCGCTCAACGTGCTCAAATCGAGCGGTGTATCGGGCGCAGCGGCAAGGCTAAGGTTCGTCAAGTAAGCATTGCCCTGTGGCGTGACCAAAATGTTAGCCGGTTGCACATCACGATGGACCACTTGCTGCCCATGGAGGTAGTCGAGCGCAGCGGCGATCTGGCTGATGATCCGCATTGCCAATGCGAGATCGGGCACGCCTTCGGCTAGGATGTCGCTTAGCGGTCGCGCTTCAACGTATGGCGTGACCATATAATCGCCGTAACGGTCATCGTGACCGGCGTCGATGACTGGCAACAGGTGTGGGTGGCTGAGGCTGGCTGCGAGCCGAGCGGCCAGTTGGAATCGGCTGTTTGAGATCCAGTCGTGGCGGCGTAAGAGCGCGACATAGACTGGCCGGTTGAGCGTTTGGTGCGTCGCCCGGTAGATGATTGATAGCTCATCTTGCCCAACTGGTTCATGCAAACGGTATTCGCGCAATTCAAGGTCGTTATTATCGTTGGCGCGTCGTTCGCCGCGAATGGTAGGTCGCGGGTTGCTCATAGCTACCTCAGCTCGTAATTGAGTAAAGCCACAAAGAAATACGAAACCGGGATGTTGTGTTAGGCGTTGCCCATTCTTCAGGCCATGGCAAGAATGGCTATCTCAAACATATCACATACGGCGCAACCGCCTGCTGAATGCCACCGCCTGCCTACCTTACGCTCGCCGCGCGGGTCTAGCGTCTCGCCCTAGCCGTCGCCGCAACGGCGAATCGAGTGCCTTATGTTAGAGTGAGCGCACGCCTAGACAAAAACGTTGTCGTGCCTAGAATGCCCTCAGTAATCCCTTTGACCCTATTTCAGTCGCATCAGCGACATGGCCTTTATGCCAATGATGAATCTCATCTCCTCGCACCAGTGCTTTTCATGCCATCGGAAGTACACTTAGGCAATAAACGCATTGCCGAGACTGCCCCAGCGATCTCCCCCAAGCCCGGAACCCAACGTCATTGTGGCGGCAACGCCGATCCATGCATGCAGAATATAAGAACATTTGTTCGATATTATTGTACCGCACCTGTCAATCGGGTGCCGGCGCTCATGCCCATATCCTGCTTACTGGCCTCATTCCGCATACGGTGACTAAATCATTACCAGTGGTAGCCGCTCATTCTCTTTTTCTGCACTGCGTCATTGCTATACTGAAGCTGTGCCGATTGGCGGCGGGCTGCCTGAGAGATTGGACATGCGATGCCGTACATCCATGTCCTCCCTGCCAGTCAGGATCTCTGCCTCCCCAATTCCTGCCCCACGCGGCAAATTGGATGCCGCTTCCTCGCGCTTGCCCCTTGGCCCGCCGCCCGGTGTACGGCCCCCTCAGGGGGCCGTTACTGTTTCGACTGCCGGCGGCGCAACGCCTTCGCGCAACAATTTTAACGCCCAATAGAGTTGCGCATCGGCGCACCCCTTATCCTCTGGCCGGTCAGGCACGCACGGCGTTGCGTATGCAGCGTCGTTCGATGCTGGCACAATGTGTTCTGGCGTGATCCCGACGCCATTAATCGCCTCACCATCCGGCGTTAGCCAGCGCGCAATCGTAATCCGCACGCTGCTGCCATCGCGGAGCGTATAGATGTTCTGTACCGATCCCTTGCCGAAGGTCTTCTCACCGAGTAACGTCGTGTTCGGGCGCATATCGCGCAGCGCGCCGGCGACCACCTCAGCAGCGCTGGCCGATCCACCATTCACCAGCACTACCATTGGGATGTTGTGTAACCGGCGATCGGCGGGAGCGGCAATCGTGCGCAACTCTTTGTTCACACCGCCGCGCTCTTCTTCATAGAGCGCGACCCCATCGTAAAATCGGCCTAACACCTCGCGCGCTGTGTTGAGGAAACCGCCATTGTTGTTGCGCAGATCGAGTACAATCGCCCGCGGCTGCTGCGGACGTAGCTCGGCTATCGCTTGATCGAGGAGTTCGGTTGTGCTGGCCTTAAACTCCGTGATCTGGATGTAGGCGATCCCATCGGGCAACAGCGCACTGTTGACTGTGATCAACGGGATGGCAGCGCGCGTAATCGCAACGGTAAAGACGCTCTCGTTGGCCGGCCGGCGTATCGTCAATCGTACCACGGTTCCCGCTGGCCCGCGAATCAGGCTCACTGCGCGCGCGCTAGCATCACTGTCGCTCAGGCCGGCAATCAGCTCGGCCAGCGGTTGATCGTCTACCGCCACAATGATGTCACCCGGCTGCAAGCCGGCTTGCTCAGCCGGTGAATTGCGGATCGGGCGATCAATGATGATCTGGCCGTTTTCAACGCGCAGATAGGCGCCGATGCCCTCAAAGCGCCCTTCCATTGACTCACGGTTTTGCTGCGCCTCTTCCGGCTCTTGGAAGAAGGTGTAGGGATCATCGAGCGTCGCTAACATGCCGCGAATCGCGCCATAGACCATACGCTGGCGATTGATCGCTTCGGGCCGGTAGAAGTTGCCTTCGACGAGATCCCACACGTCCCAAAAGACTGCAAACTGTTGGCGGCGGTCGCCGGGAGTAAGCAAGCGCGCGTCGGCATTCGAGACGCCGGTGATGAAGACATCGATCGGCGAGACGCCAACAATCCGGCCGGTGATCCATCCGCCAAGAAAGGCAACGGCAATCACCGCTACCCACTGCGTAATTTTGCCGATGATAGCCCACACCCGTTCCATGTTATGGCCTTTTCTAGAGGTGGAATGCGTATTGCAGCATCGCTAACGCCGCCAGTGGCGCGGTTTCGGCGCGCAAGATCCGTGGCCCAAGCGAGGCGGGATGGAGGCCGTGCGCCAGCGCGGCTGATCGCTCGGCCGGATCAATTCCTCCTTCGGGGCCAGAGAAGATCGCGATCCGGTTCGGCATTGGATAGGCGCTCAACACCTCGCGCAGGTGGATCGTCGCCTGCTCATCCAGCAAGAGCGCCAGATCGGCGGTGACGCTTTCCGCCAGCGCCGCCGCAAATGGTTGTGGCGCAGCAATGGCCGGAATCTTGCCACGTCCGGCTTGCTCGGCGGCTTCGGTGGCGATCCGTTGCCAACGCGCCAGCCGTCGCTCATCGGCCCGATCGCCCGGCAGCGAGCGAGCAAACGCCACTGGCACGATCCGGCGCACACCCAATTCTACCGCCTTTTGCAGCGCCCATTCAAACCGTTCCGGCCGGATCAAAGCGAGGTAGAGATCGATGGCGATGGCTGGTTCGCCGCCGGCTTGGCAGCGGGCAATCACATGGCCTTGCGCCCGTTTCCGATCGATCGCTACGATTTCAACAATCGCTGCAAGGCCGCTCCCATCAAGCAGCATGACTCGATCACCGGCGGTTAGCCGCAATACCCGCCCCCACTGATGCACCAGCGCCGGATCATCGATCTCGATCTGATCAGATCGCAGCCATGCCGGATCAACGAAAAAGCGCCGGGTATTGGGAATGGTGGTTGCATTGTCCACGGCTATGGTTATGAGAAAATCGGGGCAGCGCTAGATACAGCGCCAACCGTCGCAATTAATGTAGGCAGGTCGGGGATGTATGAGCGTAGCGCCGTGGCATCGCTGGCCTCGAGCCGGTATCTCCCCAGCATTGCCGGCAACAGCACCGCCGCGCCGCGCCGCAACTCAAGCGTTTCGTTGCCCCATACCAGTTGCGCCGTGCCGGCGATCACGGTTATGATCTCGAGTGAACCGGGATCAGTGATCGCGTTGAGGCAACCTCTCACCCGCCAGCGTTCCAACGCAAACGACGAGCACGCTACCAGCAGGTCACGATCCTCGTCCAGCGCCAGTGGTTGAAGCTGCGCCGTCGTGGCCGGCTCGAGCCGGCTCACAGCCAGCGCCTGCTCGATGTGCAGCTCGCGCGGTTGGCCGGTGCGCGCATCGCGCCGGTTGTAGTCGTACAATCGGTAGGTTAGATCCGATTTCTGCTGGATTTCAAAGAGCATAATGCCGGCGTTGATGGCATGAATCGTCCCTGCCGGCACGAAGATCAGGTCGCCGGCCCTGACTGGACGCTGGGCAAGCAATTCTTCTACCGTGCCATCGGCAATTGCTGCCGCCAGATCGGCCCGCTCAGTCGGCTCGCGCACGCCTAATGTGACCGTCGCCCCCGGTTCAGCGGCCAATATATACCACGCTTCGGTTTTGCCGTGGAAGCCGGTATGCGCTTCCATAGTGTGGGCGTATTCATCGTCAGGATGCACCTGCACCGAAAGCCGGTCGGCGGCGTCGATAAATTTGGCCAGTAGTGGCAGATCAGCGCCATAACGGGCAAACGATCGCGTGCCGACGAGCGCCGCACCGTAGGCGCGCGCCACTTCGGCAATCGTTGCGCCGGCCAGCGGGCCATTGCTCACCCGGTTGCTGTCAAAGACCAACCAAATCTCGCCGAGCCGTTCGGGATGCGGCGGCGGCAATTCCAACCACGGCGCTAGCCGCTGCCCGCCCCAAATTGGCTCTACCAGCCGTGGTTCGCACAATATCGGATACAGCCCATTCATATCAATATCAAACCATTGTTTCCACTATCAGCGCGTATGCACCAGCGCCACCCATTCGCCTTCGACGTGCCGCTCGAGCTGCGTCAATCCGGCGGCGGCAAACGCTGCCACCACCTCAGCCTCTTTCACGTCAATAATGCCACTACTCACTACGTAGCCGCCGGGTTTGAGCGCCGCCGCTAGATCGGGCGCCAGCAGGATCAGCACTTTGGCAATCAGGTTGGCTGCAATCACATCAAAGCTGGCCTGCGGCGTGTTCGCGCTCAACGCCGGATCGGGCGTTTCCGGGCCAAAATCGCCCGAAAGCCAGTGCCCCATCGCTTGCCCCGCGCCGAGGCTGCCTTCAGCTACCTTGACAACTGTGCCTACCTGATTGCGTTCGACATTCTCTTGCGCTACCCGCACCGCAATTGGATCGTTGTCAAGCGCTAGCACTGCGCCGGCCCCTAACTTGGCTGCCGCAATCGCCAGAATGCCCGAACCTGTACCCAAATCAAGCACTTGCTGGCCGGGTCGCACTAGCCGCTCAAGCAGTTGCAGACAAAGTTTGGTGGTAGGATGCAAGCCGGTGCCGAACGCCATGCCCGGATCGAGCAAGAGCACGATGTCGTTGGGTTGCGGTTGGTATTCGAGCCACGATGGCACGATCACCGTCCGTTCACCGATCCGCAACACCGGATAGAATTGTTTCCAAGCGTTGGCCCAATCCTCTTCGGCCAACGTGCGGGTCTGGATCGGCCCCAGCGGGCGGATCTGGCCAACATGCCAGAGCGCATGCTCAATCCGCTGGCGGGTCTCTTCCACCTGCGCGTCGAGCGGTAGATAGGTGCGGAGCCAGACCGGACGGTTGGGGTCATATTGGAACTCTGGCCCTTCATCGCCGGCGATCCAGCCCTGTTCAACCACCACGCCGCCATTGTAGCCGTAGCGCGCCAGTATTTCAGAGACGGTCTCCACAACTTCTGGCTCGACTTCAACCGCAATCTCAAGCCATGTGTTCGGCGTTTCCATGCCGCTTACCCTTGCCACTTCCAGCGCGTGCCCTGCGGCCCATCTTCGAGCGCGACCCCTAGCTCGGCCAACCGGTTGCGCACCAGATCGGCTAGCGCGTACTGCTTGGCTTTGCGCAGCTCACCCCGCACTTCGATCAACAGCTCGATGAAGGGGGTCGCTTCGGCAGCAGCATGCGCTTGGCGCGGCTGGAGGCGCAAGCCCAGCACGCCGGCCAATTCGCGCAATGTCTGTTGCCCGATTGCCAGCTCCTCGGCAGCAAGGCCAGCGTCGCGCGCCGCATTGATCGCCCGCACCAGATCGAACAGCGCCGCCAAAGCCGCCGGACTGTTGAAGTCGTTGTCCATCGCTGTCATAAACCGCTCGCGGGCAATAGCAGCAGCGTCGCGCAGAGCCGCCACTGCTGGCCCTTCGCGCACCGCGCCGGTCGCCGGCGCCAACGCCGAGAGCAGCCGCTCAAGCTTGCGCTGGTTGTCGGCAGCAATCTCGTCATTGTAGGTCAGCGGGCTACGGTACGAGCTGCTCAAGACGATGAGCCGGAAGACGTCGGCGTCGTAGCGGCTGAGGAAGTCGGCAATCGTCACCACATTCCCCAGCGACTTCGACATCTTCTCGACCTGCCGCGTCTGCGGGTTAACCAACTGCAACATCCCGTTATGCACCCAATAGCGGGCAAAAGGCTGGCCGGTTAAGCTCTCGCTCTGGGCGATCTCATTCTCGTGGTGCGGGAAGATCAGGTCGGTACCGCCGCCGTGAATGTCAATCTGCGGGCCGAGGTGTTCCATCGCCATTGCCGAGCACTCGATATGCCAGCCCGGCCGGCCCGGCCCCCACGGACTGTCCCACGCCGGTTCACCGGGACGAGCCGCCTTCCAGAGGGCAAAATCAGCCGGCGATTCCTTGCGCGGATCGACCTCGAAGCGAGTGCCGCTCAGCATCTCGTCGAGCGAGCGACCTGACAACTTGCCATAGTCTTCATCGCGTTGCACCCGAAAATAGACATCGCCCTCAACCACGTAGGCGTAGCCGCGATCGATTAGGCCTTGCACAAACGCAATGATCCCCGGCATTGTGGTCGAAACCCGCGGGTAGGCCGTCGCCGGCAAGACATTCATCGCCTGCAACTGAGTCAGAAACTCGGCGGCGTACTGTCCCGACAATGCCAGCGGATCTTGCCCCATCGCATTGGCGCGCGCGATCACCTTGTCGTCAATGTCGGTGAAGTTAACGATATGCCGCACCTGATAGCCGCGAAATTCAAGGTAGCGGCGGATCATGTCAAAGACGATCGCCGACATCGCGTGGCCGATATGCGCTTCGTCATACGGCGTCACTCCGCAGACATACATTCGCACCACACCCGGCTCGATCGTCTCTAGCGGCTCTAGCCGCCGGGTCAGAGTATTGTAAAGCTGAATCGCCATACCAACTCGCTATCTCGCACTGCGGCGGGCTACGCCCGTTCAGATGCCCGCGCCTTGATTATACTCCTCTTCGACCGGTGACGATTCATTGAGTAGAGTCTGCCAGAGCTGATCAGGCAACGCATCATACTTCAACCGGTGCTCGTCGTGATGGACGTGAGTGGCCGCTTCGAGATCGGCGATGCGCAGTTCCAGCTCGAGCACCTTATCGTGTAGCCCGCGCAGCATCTCACCCTCAGGGTCGGGCAACTGTTCAACCCGGCGCGACTGGCCGGTCACTGGATCACGGCGGGCCACGATGCGCGCCGGTACACCGACCGCAGTCGAATGAGGCGGCACATCTTTGACCACCACCGCGCCACCGCCAATCCGCGCGCCGCGCCCAATCGTAATCGCGCCCAGCACAATCGCACCGACCCCAATCACCACATCATCTTCGACCGTCGGGTGGCGCTTGCCGGTCTGTTTACCGGTGCCACCCAGCGTTACCCCTTGGTACAGCATGACCCAATCGCCAATTTCCGTCGTCTCGCCGATCACCACCCCCATGCCATGGTCAATGAAAAAGCCACGCCCAATGCGCGCACCGGGATGGATCTCGATTCCGGTGAGAAAACGGCTGATCTGCGAGATCAGCCGTGGAATGAACGGAATCTTGCGCCGGTAAAGGGCATGGGCAAGGCGGTGCAGAATAATAGCGTGCAGGCCCGGGTAAAGCAAGACCTCGGCCAAATTGCGTGCGGCGGGATCATTGCGAAAAATGGCGCGAATATCGTCGCGCAGAACACAGAGAGCATGTGAAAGACGCATCGGATTGCTCCGGCGAATAATATACTACTTACCGCGAACGGGCATAACGGGAGAACGCCGGAAGCGCGCAACGATGCGCGAACCCGGCGAGCATACGTGCCGGGGCGCCGCCAACAAGGGCAGCGCCCCTAGCGACAGTAGCATCCGGGGGAGGGAAGGGGCAAGAAGGCGAGCGATTTAGTCATCGCTTGATGTATCACTCGTGTCACCCTTGCTCGAGTCGCTGCTCGTTACCGAACCGCTGCTCGCGCCACGGCTATCGGTAATGTACCAGCCCGAACCCTTGAAGACAATACCCGCCGGCTGAATCACCCGGCGCACACGGCCCTGCTGGCCGCATAGGCAAACGGTCAGCGGCTCGTCTTTAAAGCTCTGGAATTTCTCAAACTGCTTGCCGCAGGCATCACAAGCGTACACGTAGGTTGGCATAGCGCGCTTCCTACCTCCATAGCGTCGTTGTTTGACATATCACGTTCTGTATTGTACCCCAGAGCGCCAACATGCGCAATAAGAGGAATATTAGATTGCGCGTTGGCGGCGTTGATGCCATTTCACGAGTACGATGCGATATGCGCTCCCCTATGTTAGTGCGAGGAGTCGTAGTGGGCATAGCGCAGCGATGCCCCCGCCCCTACAGCAGTTTCCCCCTCCAGATGGACGCATCCCTTTCACATGTGGAGTGCGGCAGTAAACTGCCGCACTCCATACGTCCACAAAGTCGCTCTGCCTCATTGACACACCCCGTCATAGCATGGTATTATCTATGACGCAGCGTGTTATAAATCCATCAGAAGCGGAGTGGCGCATGCGTTGGATCGGGTGGTCTCTGGCCGGAGCCGGGGTAGCAGCGGCGACCGTTTTTGCCGTTCGCCGCCCTCTGCTTGCCCGCCTGCTCGGTTTGCGTCCCGCCGAGCACCGGGTGATCGTTACCCGTGATATTCCAATCCGCATGCCCGATGGGGTTGTGCTTTACGCCGACCGCTACGCGCCACGCGACAGAGGCCTCTACCCGACCATTCTGATCCGCACGCCCTACGGTCGCCCCGGCGAATTAGGCCCGCTGGGGATTTTCGAGCATACCGGCTGCCTGCTCTTTGCCGAACGTGGTTACAACGTGATTGTGCAGAGCGTGCGCGGGCGTTACCGTTCTGAAGGCGTGTTCGAGCCATTTGTCAACGAAGCTGCCGATGGCCGGGCCACAGTGGCGTGGATCGCCGAGCAGCCATGGTTCGATGGCAACCTTGGTTTATGGGGGCCGAGCTACGTCGGCTATACTCAGTGGGGACCGGCCATCGATGGGCCGCCTTACCTCAAGGCGATCGTGCCGGTCGTGACCAGTGCCCGTTTTTCGCCGCTCTTCTACCCCGGTGGCGCGTTTGCGCTCGAGTCAACGCTGCGCTGGGTCTTCCTGATCGATGCCACCAACCGCCATCGCCAACAACTCGATCTGGCCGCGCTCTGGCGGCTGTTTGTCTTGCGCGAGCGGATTCTGGCCCGCGCTCTCCATCACCAGCCCTATGCCGCCGCTGATGCGATCGCCACCGGCGCGCCGGTGCCATTCTTCCAACACTGGCTGCGCGATCCCGATCCGCGTGGGCCATATTGGTCGCAAGTTGATCACCATCGCTCATTGCACCGGATTAATGCCGCCGTCCATTTAGTCGCTGGCTGGTACGACATCTTCCTACCCGGCCAATTAGCCGACTATGCTGCGCTGGTTGCCGCCGGCAAACGCCCATATCTGACCGTATTGCCGCGCGCACACACTGATCTCGCATTGGTCTTCGAGGGGCTGCGCGAAGGGTTGTGGTGGTTCGATGCTCATCTCAAAGGGCGGCGCGAATTGCTCGCCCGCCGCCCCGTGCGCATCGCATTGATGGGCAGCTCCGAGTGGCACGAGATGGATTTCTGGCCGCCGCCGGCCACCATGACGCGCTATTTCTTGCAACCCGATCGCAGCCTTACCCGCGAACAGCCGCCTGCCGGCGCGCCGCCGAGCCGCTTCCACTACAATCCTGCCAATCCCACCCCTTCTATCGGCGGCGCAGTGCTGAGCGCGCAGGGCGGCCCGCGTGACCAGCGCCCGCTCGAGGCGCGGCCTGATGTGCTGACCTTCACCAGCCCGCCGTTAGCTACCGATCTCGACGTGATCGGGCCGGTGCGCTTGTGCCTGTACGTCTGCACCGCACACCAACACTTTGATCTGGTTGGTCGCCTCTGTGATGTCTATCCCGATGGGCGCAGCATCAACATCTGCGACGGCATTGTGCGGGTGCGGCCCGGCACCGGCGAACTTCAACCTGACGGCACCCGCCGGATCGAGATCGATCTCACTGCCACCGCCCAACGCTTCCGCGCCGGCCACCGTCTGCGCGTGCAGATTGCTGGCGGCGGCAGCCCACGCTGGGGGCCGCACCCCGGCAACAATTGCCCGTATGGTCAAGGACAAGGCGGGCCAATCATCGAGCACCGCATTTGCCACGACGCCGAACACCCATCGGCGATCATATTGCCGGTACCCGCCACCGCGCGCCCGCCGTAACCCGTTGGTGGGGGCCGACGGCTGTCCGCCCCGTCCATCGTAACCCGTCCCATCGTAGGGGCGGACGGCCGTC
>JANWYE010000240.1 GCA_025057175.1 Chloroflexus sp.
AGATTGATGATATTTTGCTCTATGTGCGTAGCCCTAGCGATGCGCATCACCTTGATACATGCACCGTGTTTGAGTTGCCGGCAATGATCGCTGCGATCAGCCAAGAATTAGGGATGCAGACGGTTAGCCTTAATCTTGATCCGGCGCTCGATGCGCGGCGATTGCGTATTTCGCGGCGGAGTCTTGAGCTTGTATTGCGCGAATTGTGCGAAAATGCGAAAAAGTTCCATCCGCAACACAACCCGTCTGTGATGGTGCGGGTAGACGCTGACGTAGCTAATGATCAAGTGCGGTTGGTAGTATGTGATGATGGCACTCATTTGCCGCCCGATCAATTGCGCAAGATTTGGCAGCCGTATTATCAAGCCGAGCGTAGCTTTACTGGCCAGATTGAGGGCATGGGGTTGGGGTTGGCGCAGGTGGCGCGAATTGTATTAGCGGTTGGCGGCAGTTATCAGATGTATAATCGCTCGGATCGCCCCGGTATTTGTGTCGAAATCCGTATTCCCTTTGCCGAGGAGCAGGCGCGTGGCGTGGTCATTAGTTCGGATGAGCGGTTGAGTTGACGCGCGTGTGCTCTTCTGCTACTCTGAGCGGTCGATTGAATACAAAAGGAGCGGTTGCGTGCGGGTGGCAATTACCGGAGCAAATGGTCAATTGGGGCGGGCTGTGATGGCGGCCCTTGCTCAGGAGCATGAACTTGTGCCGCTTGGGCACGATCAGCTTGAGTTGGCTGATCCAGCGACGGTTGATCAGATTGCGGCTACCGGCGCCGAGGTGGTGATTCATGCGGCGGCCTACACCAATGTTGATGGCTGCGCGCGCGATCCGTTACTGGCTTATCGGGTGAACGGCCTAGGCACGCGCTATGTGGCGCTCGGTTGCCGCCGGATTAACGCAGCGCTCGTCTATATCAGCACCAACGAGGTGTTTGCCGGCGATGGCCGGCGACCATACTTCGAGGATGACCCCACTGGCCCGATCAATCCGTATGGCCAGAGCAAGTTGGCCGGCGAACAGGCAGTGCGCGCGTTGTGGCCGCGCCATTTCATTGTGCGGGTAGCGTGGTTGTTTGGCGGCGAGCGCAACTTTGTCCGCACTGTGTTGCGGTTAGCAGCGAACCCGCCGGAAGGCGGCTTGCGCATGGTCGCCGATGAGATCGGTAGTCCCACGTATGCTGCTGATGTTGCGGCAGGGTTGGCGCGCTTGATCACAACCGATTATTACGGCACCTATCATTTTGTCAATGAAGGCAGTTGCTCGCGCTACGAGTTTGCTGCTGAAATTCTGCGCCGTGCCGGGATTGATGTGCCGCTGCATCCGATCCGGTTGCGCGATTTTCAACGCGATAGCACGCCGCCGCCCTACACGCCGCTGGCTAATGTGGCCGGCGCTGCCCTCGGCATCACCTTTCGTCCTTGGCAAGAGGCGCTCGATGCCTATCTGGCCTTGCTGCGCAGCGAGATGGCGCGATTATGATTGATGTCATTGTGCCCAATTACAATGGCAGCGCGCTGCTGCCGGTGTGTCTCGACTCGTTGCGCGCGCAGACCCGGCGTGATTTTGTGGTGACGGTGGTTGATGATGCGAGCACCGACGATTCGCTGGCCTTGCTGCGATCGCGTTACCCTGAGGTGCGGGTCTTGGCCTTGGCGCAGAATCGAGGGTTCGCTGCGGCGGTGAATGCGGCGCTGGCGGCAACTGATCGCCCCTTTGTGGCTTTGCTTAACAATGATACTGAGGCCGACCCGCGATGGTTGGAAGCCTTAATCGGCGCGCTCGAACGCTGGCCGCAATTTGCTTTTGCCGCTGCCAAGCTGCGCCTGTTTGATCGGCGAGAGGTGTTGCATTCGGCGGGTGATTTCTACCGTCTGAATGGCGAGCCGGGTAATCGTGGCGTTTGGGAGGTTGATCGCGGTCAATATGATGCGTATACTGAGGTGTTTGGGCCGTGCGCCGGCGCTGCCGCATACCGGCGGAGCGCGCTTGAGCTGTTGGCTGAAGATGGCAAGGTTTTCGACGAAGCATTGGTGATGTACTGCGAGGACGTCGATCTTAATTTGCGCGCGCGGCGCAAGGGGTTGCGTACAATCTTTGTGCCGACGGCGGTTGTTTACCACCGTCTGAGTGCTAGCGGTGGCGGCGCATTAGCCAGCTATTACTGTGGGCGCAATTTTCCGCTGGTGTGGGTGAAAAATATGCCGCCGCCGCTGGCGCGTCGCTATTGGCCGGCGTTACTCGCCTCGCAGGTGCGGTTTGCTTTGCACAGTTTGCTTCACGTGCGTGAACCGGCGGCGCGGGCGCGGTTGCGCGGCCAGTTGGCCGGCTTACGCGCCTTGCCGCACTTTTTCGCTCGTCGCGCAGCTACGCCTGAAGAAGCGGCGCCGGTGCTTGCTGCGCTTTCGCTTAACCAGCCGCCAACCCAGAGAGTCTGATGATGAACACGGGCGAACCATTCCTCTCGATTGTTATTCCAGCGTATAACGAAGAGCGGCGCTTGCCGGCTACGCTCGCTGCGATTACGGCCTTTTTGGCCAACGAGCCGTATCCTAGCGAAGTGATTGTGGTTGATGATGGCAGCGAAGATCGCACTGCGGAAGTGGCAGCGGCGATTCCCAGCGTGAAAGTGTTGCACTGCGATCATCGCGGCAAGGGTTTTGCGGTGCGGGCCGGCGCGTTGGCGGCGCGAGGCGCGATTGTGTTGTTATGCGACGCTGATTTGGCCGTGCCAATCGAAGAGTGGTCGCGGCTGCGGGCCGCGATTGAGGCCGGCTACCCGATTGCGATTGGCTCGCGCGAGGGAGTGGGTGCGACCCGCGAGGGCGAACCGTGGTACCGCCACGTGATGGGGCGCGTGTTCAATTGGATTATCCGCCTCGTGGCGCTGCGCGGTATTAACGATACCCAGTGCGGGTTCAAGGCATTGCGCCGCGAAGTGGCCCGCGATCTGTTCCAGCGCGTGCGTATCTATGGCGATGATGCGCCGGTGGTGCGCGGCGCGGCCGTCACCGCTTACGATGTCGAATTGCTCTTTCTGGCCCAGCGCCGTGGCTACCCTATTGCCGAAATTCCGGTAACGTGGCGCTATGGCGCCGAAACCAAAGTCAACCCGCTGCGCGACTCGTGGCGCAATTTGCGCGATGTGCTGCGCGTGCGGCTGAATGACCTCTGTGGGCGCTACGATGTCACATCCGCCCCGGTGGAGGAGGTTGCATCCCGATGACTCCTGCCCAACGCGCACATTTGCGCCGCCTAGCCCATTCCTTGCCGGTAACAGTGATGATCGGCAAGCATGGTCTGACTGAAAACATCCTTTCCAAGGTCGAACAAGAACTCGATGCGCACGAGTTGATCAAGTTGCGGTTCCTCGACTACAAAGACATGAAAGAGGAACTGGTCGAGACGATTGTAGCGACGACGGGGGCGGAGCTGGTGGCGATTATCGGCCATACGGCCATTCTCTATCGCCGGCACCGTGATCCGGCGCAGAGGAAGATCACAGTATGAGCACGAAAGCCTTGCAGCGCGGGTTCTGGCTCTCGTTCTGGGCAGTAGTGACGGTTATGACGGTGCGTGGGGCTATTATTCCGGCGCGGCTGCGTAACCTGCGTGTCACTAGCCTCAGCGGGATTGGGCCAGTATACGCGACAGTGAGTTGGGGCTATAGCGCCGGCAGCCGGCCGGTCAATGTGATCTTCGATCTCCAATTTGCCGGCGGCGCGACCGGTAGTGTCACCGTTGATGGCGAGGCGCTTGAGGCTGAAGTGCCGTTGATTGGGGTAGCGCGCGCCGGTGAGGCATACACGATCACGGCGACACTGGTCTACCGCCGGTTGGGTTGGACATTTACCCGCCAGATGCAGGCGTCGGGGCAGGTTGGCTAGCCTGCGCTTCAAGTTCGGCGATGCGCGCGCGCACTTCGGCTGCCAACCGTTGTAGCTCACGGTTGACCACATACTGCCATTCGGCGGCTTCGTGATCTTCCAGCGCGCCACCGCCGTATTTTAACTCCATTGCCAGATGCCAGCCCTTGCGCTCGGCAAATTTCTCGATTTCGGCGCACCGGCTCGGTGGCCAACGCCGGCGAATAAACTGGCGAAAGGCGCGCTCCATTCGCCCCGATCCGTCAGGGTTGAGCGATGGTAGCGGGAAAAATGGCTCTTTGTCACGTGGATCGGGAGCCGCCGCTTTGCTAAAGTAGAGAGTACGCTGGGTAATTGAGTAGCGCCATTCGCCATCGCCATGGTAATTGCCGGGGTTGTTGGCAATAGCGCCGGTCAGCATGCGATCGGTGATGGTCATCGTTGCACCTATTCCACAAAAACCGATCTTACGACAGTAGCCTGTTCTATACAGGATAGCATAGGGCCGGCAAAGAGACAACTGGTTGGGAAGATTGAGTCAGGTCAGAGATTTGCCTTGCCCATTTTCCCTAACTCGACGTATACTTTTACAAGGAAGAAGTTTTGAAATACGTCGAGCGACGCAATGACTATTGATCCACGCGACTATCGTGCTACCATGGGCCTGTTTGCCACCGGAGTGACGGTGATTACCGCTAGTGATGGCGAGCAAATTCGGGGCATGACGGCCAATTCGCTCACCTCGGTTTCCCTTGATCCGTTGCTCTTGCTCGTTTGCGTCGATCGGAAAGCGCGGATGGCGCCGGTGATTGCAACAGCGACTCATTTTGCGGTGAATATCTTGCGCGCCGATCAAGAGGCGATTGCGCGCCATTTTGCCGGCCGGCCGCAACCCAACCTTGAGATTCCGCTTGCGGAATTGGCCGGCGCGCCGATATTGAGCGACAGCCTCGCAACATTAGTCTGTGCCCGTGATCGTATCCTCGATGGCGGCGACCACCTGATTGTGCTTGGGCGGGTGATTGCGCTGCGCCGGTCACCTGAAGGCGAACCGCTCTTGTATTTTGCTGGCGCGTACCGCCAATTAGCAGAAGTCGCTCCGGCGCTAGCATAAATCTGTCCAGCGTGCTACGATTCACTCTGGTACGTCTGCTCGATGTTGGCGTTACTACCGGAGTGTATAGCGATGCTTGATTTGCGCCGGCGCATGCTACTCGGCTTTGGCCTTGTCTATGCCATGCTGATCTGGCTGGGTGCGCAGCCGGTAATTACTACTCGTGGCATCCCGTTGATCTGGGTGGCCACTGGTTTTGTGCTAGGTGGTGTGTTATTAGCCGGCAACCGGTTGCTACCTACTATCCTTGCTGGGG
>JANWYE010000241.1 GCA_025057175.1 Chloroflexus sp.
GCCACGCCGGCCAGCCACGTCCAACCAAGCCGCGCTAGTGCTGCTAAGCCCAGTGGCAACAACAGCAGCGGCAACACGCGCGTATGACCCCACATTTGCTCCAGCAGTGTTCCCACCAGTGGTGATGGCAGGCTATCGTGACCCAGCCGGTTAGCCTCTCCCAACCGCGCCAGCAACGCGGTGACAGTTGGAAGCACGTAAGGCCCGTAATAGAGCACTAGCGCCGCCGCAATGCTAGCCGCCAGCGTTATCAGCACGCGCTGTCCGGCCTGTTTCAGCTCATCACCTGCGCGCCATGCTAGCAGGCTCGCCACGCCGACGACCAGTGGCACGAACGCGGTATGAGTGACATAGATCAGCAACGCCACCACCAATGCCAAACTGACCAGCGCCATCTGCCGCCACGACCAGCGCGCCCGCTGCACTGCCTCATTGATCACCACCCACGTCACCACCATCCACCACACACCGAGGATCGTTGGATAACTGCCATCGTGAAAGTAGAGATGGGTCACCGGCAAGCCAGCAAACAACGCCCCAGCCAAAAACCCGGCGCGCGGATGGTAGCCCGACCGCACCAGTAGCAGATACAACAAGAGCGGCGTGGTGGCATCGAGCAAACTGACCAACACTTTGAGCACAATGGTCATTTGCAAGGTGGTTGAAAATAGAGTGGCGAGAGGGACAAATGGATAGTAGCTCAACAATGAGTATGGAACCGTCGCGATTCCCCATTCATACTGATTGGCCAACCGATCTTGCACCACATCATTCTGACCAGCCGCAATACGCAACACGTGGTTAGCGCGCCCCCGATGATCAATGTCAACAAATTGCAGCGCGTTCATGCCGGCAACGTGCAGCACAAACAAGAAGCCAGCGATCAAGCACACCCGTGAAAACCATACTGATCCACGCTGTTGGCGCGCGAACCAAAACCATCGTAGCAGCCAAAAACCGCAGACTACAACTGCCAGCGCGGCGAGAGTCAATGGCCATACCGTCAGAGTTTGCAGCCGCCACATCGTCAATGCATAACTAACACTAGCCGAGAACGTCAGAAAAATAATCGCCTTATCGCGCACTGGCAAGCGCAAAGCAAACCCGCCAAGGAGAAGCAAGAGTAGCGCCGCCAGCACCCACCCTATCCATTCAAGCCCCAACGCACCGGCCGCCAACTGTCTCAATTCAAAGCGCGTGACAGCAATGCCCAAGCGGTCTTCATTGTATGGTGGCAATGGTTGGATGTTAAACGACAATTGATTAGCAGAGAACTGTATCGCCTCGGCAGGGATAAGCACATCTACCCTACTCCAACCCGCTGGAACAGTAAAGTCAACAGCAAATCTATCATTCATGCGAATCAGCAACTGCCGCGAATCCACACCAAAGCCATGGATCTCCATTAATAGGCGATGAGGAGCGCGACTCAGCGCCGGTAGTTCAAGCGTAGATTGGGTAGCAAACCAACGAAATGGGCCGGTACCGCCAAATTCAACCTCGCCAATCCCGCGATTGGGCAAATCCATGGGTAGATCGAAGTTGAGACGATACTGTGCCGGCACATGAAGCGCAACAACAATAGCAATTGTGGAAATGACTATGACGAGCGACACAATCGCAGACTGTGCAACCAAACAATGTTGCAGGGGAGGAATGTACTGCCGTAACATAACTATCCTAGACATACAATGAGTAAGGCCGGCGAAGTGCATAATGATTGCAACCGGCAGCTAAACCAACCAGCGCCCGGTTCTCTTTATTGAGAAACATGAAACGTGCTGTACGTTATGGGATTGAACGAACAGTCTGCCCATCCCTACCCGCAACGATTATGCATTATAATCGATTTCCAATAAACCAAACGGTATCTGAATGACCTAACCTGCGGGCGTGTCATTTAAACTGGTGTCATCCATCAGTTTAAGTCGTGGTTTCTCTTTCGTACATCTGAATAGCCTTGTCTCACCATACCTTAATCATCCATGCTCTTTCACCGTCTCTGGCAAACTCCGCTCCGCGCATGGCCGACCATCGCGTTCTCAACCAGCGAAGGTTCACTGCTGTTCATGGCAGCCTTTCTCGTATCAGCAGCGCTAGGCGTCGCGCGACAGATCCTCTTCAATGCGCGCTTCGGCATTGGCGAAGAAGCAGCAGCGCTGTACGCCGCCCTTCGCCTCTCGGAAACGGTCAGTACACTGATTGCCGGCGGCGCGTTAACAAATGCCCTCATTCCATATGTGCTGCTTGCAGCACGCCAAAGCAACGATGCTGTTGCCGTGCTGATTAATCGAATTCTGACCTTGATGATCGTCATAGCCGTGCCGATCATGCTAGCCCTTGGGCTGGCCGCGCCACCGTTATTGCGTTGGATTGTGGCACCGGGCCTCGACGCTACCACGCAAGCGTTAGCTGCGCTGCTCACTCGAATACTGGCGGCAGAGCTTGTCATACAGGTGGCGTATGGCGTATTAAGCGCCGTGTTGATTGCGCGCGGCCAGTTTCTGCTACCGGCGCTCGGCATCGCGATGCGTAACACTTTTATTATCATCACGCTCCTCCTGCCACAAGCAACCATCATCACCGCAGCGATCGGCTCGCTCGGCGACTCAGCCGTGCAACTGCTCTTACTTATCCCGGGCCTCTTGCACCACCGGATCCAGTTGCGCCCGGCGTGGCGGCTAAGCGATCCATTGGTGCGCGGCACACTGCGGCTCGCAATTCCCGGCGCGATCTCAGGCACGATCAACTACGGCAACGCCATTGTTGACACGGCCATTGCCAGTCTGGGCGGACAAGCCGCCGGTCTTGGCGCGGTTCACAACGCCCTCTTATTGGGCCATCTACCGCAACGGCTCTGCGGCACCGCGATTGGCCAAGCGGCCTATCCCTATCTGGCCGCCGCCGCAATTGGGCGTGACCGTCTCCTTTTCCGGCAACGCTGGCTTTGGGCCACTGGCGCAGCCGCTGCGCTGGCAACGCTAAGCGGATTGGCACTGGCGATTGGCGGGCGCTGGCTCATCCGCATCCTGTTCGAACGCGGCGCGTTTGATAGCGCCGCCGGCGATCTGACCTTTGCCATCTTGCTGATCTTTGCCGTTGGGCTACCAGTGTACGTCGTCGTTGAGATCACTGGACGAGCGTTGGTAGCGCTCGGCGACGCCCGCTCTCCATTATTGGCAAACATTGCGCAACTGGCGAGTCGGATTATTGTGGCCGCAATACTCTGGCCAATTGCCGGCGTGTTGGCAGTGCCAATTGCCACGATTGCGAGCAGTGTCATTGAAGCAGCCATTCTTGGCAATGTCTTGCTGATCCGCTTGCGAGCGCTGGCAGAATGGCAGACGGTCGCTCACACTGAACCCACGATCGGCTTGAGTGGGATGGTAGCGGATACCAATAAGCCAGCGATTGCGCCGGAACAGTGAGGCGGACGGCAGGGTAAAAGAATGCTACTACGCGAGATACATCCCATGACGCTTGGCGATGATTGCGCTTACCTGTGGAAAGAAGGAGACAAATTTATGCAAAATGTCGCTAAGATGTTTCGTCTCCTCTGCGCAGGATAGGCTATGATACAAATAACAGATAAACGGTCAGGAGCAGCGCAATGGCATTGCCGACAACAGCGCCAGAATTGCCAGAGCCACACTGGACAGAAATCGCTCCTGTTGCGGCGACGGTTATTCTCGATCAGCTTCCCGTCGCGATATGGATTGTCAACTATACCCACCGGCTGATCTACGCCAACCCCGCCTTCCGCACCAACCCGCCGGCGGGCTTTCTAACCGCATGTCAACCCGGCGATCTGGCGTTGCCCGATGAGTCTGCAACTGAGCAATACACTCAATGGCAACAAAGTTATGCGCGCGCGTTACACGGCGAAAGCTTTACGATAACTATTGGCGCCGCTGACTATCACTTCCAACCACTCTCATGCCCGACACATAGCAACTTAGCCATTATCACCACTGTAACACCACCAGATAGAGAGACCCTCTTTCGCACTGCGATTGAAACGATGCCCGATCCTTTTGGCGTATACACGGCGGTGCGCAATCTGCGCAACCAGATCATTGATGCGAGGATTGTGGCGGTGAATACAGCCATGTGCATCACCAGCGGATATAGTCGCGAAGAGCTGCTCGGCCAGCGCCTCCTTGATCTCTTTCCACACTACGCTCACGACGGCACCTTCGCCAAACTGCGCCAGTTGATCGAGACTGGCGCGCCGGTGCGCCGGTTAACAACACTCGTGAAACAGACTGGCGAACAGAGCTGGGTCGAAGTTCATGCAGGTAAGCTCAATGATGGTTTTGTCGCGATCTGGCGCGATATAACTGCACAGTATCAACTCGATCGTCGCATCCGCCAGCAAGCCGAGCTGCTCAATCAGATTGCAGACGCCGTGATCGCTACCGATCTCAGCTATGTCATTACCAGTTGGAATCATGGGGCAGAACAGATCTATGGCTGGACAGAGACAGAGGTCATCGGCCAACCGCTGGGCAAATTTCTTGAAACGCGCTTCACCAACACCAACAGCGATGAAGCTGTGGCGCTCTTGCATCAAGCTGGGCGCTGGGAAGGGGAAGTTGAGCAACGGCGGCGCGATGGCAAGTACGTTCCTATCCACTCAGTTGTTGTTTTGATCCGTGATGAACAAGGAACCCCAACTGGCATCGTCGCAGTCAATCGTGACATCAGCGAACGGCGCCATTTCGAGCAGTTGCTGATGAAGGCCAATCAACGGCTCGAGCAAGCTATCATCGAAGCGCGCCAGCAGGCCACCGAGATACTGATGGTTAACGAACTGCACGACCTCTTGCAAGTCTGCCAAACCCTAAGCGAAGCAGCCAGCATTATCTCCTTCGGTCTTCAACGCATTTTTTCACACCAAAGCGGCTACCTTATGGTGCGGCAAGCTGGCACAGCCAACCTCAATCTGCTGGCTACATGGGGGATGGGTGCAACTCCACCGGCTGCGATGACCATCGATCAATGTTGGGCCTTGCGGCGCGGCTTGATCCACCGCACTTGCCCCGGCGAAAGCATTCGTTGTTTACACGCGCAAAGCGATCCATCCCATTGCACATGCTGTGTCCCCCTTGTCGTGCAGGGAGAAATCTACGGCCTGCTCTACCTTGCCGGCCCCGAACTGCCTCGTAGCGAGTTGATTGTGATGACCGGCGACACGATTAAGTTGGC
>JANWYE010000242.1 GCA_025057175.1 Chloroflexus sp.
CTATTGGCAATTGCAAACAGAAGATCGCCCGCTGTTACTCAACGAAGGCGATAACGATCTCCGCCGGCCACCCGGCGTGCGCAATCTGATCCTGGTTCCGATCCGGGTGCGCGGTATGATGATGGCCTGTCTAGGCGTTATTGATCGCCCAGACCGGTTTGGCACGCCGGAATTAAAACTCGGCCGGGCAATTGCTGAGCAAGCGAGCGCCCAGATCGAGCGCATCTTGCTCTATCAAGAGATGGTCGAACAAGCTCGGCTACGGAGCGAGATGGATTTAGCCCGGCGTGTGCAAACCGATCTGCTGCCACGCACTTTACCAACAGTCGCTGGACTCGACATTTACGCTTATTCACGCCCAGCGCTGCAGGTTGGCGGCGATTTCTTCGATTTTATTAACTTGCCCGATCACCCTTTCATCTTTACGATCGGCGACGTCAGTGGCAAAGGCGTTTCAGCGGCACTGCTTATGTCGATGACACGCACTGCCCTGCATAGTAAAGCCCAATTTATGCCCTCCCCTACACCGGCGCTAGTGATGCGCCAATCGAGCGAAGATCTCTACAACGATTTCACCCGCATTGGTGTCTTCGCGACCGTTTTTGTTGGCCAATACGAAGCCAACCAACGTGCCATCACCTACGCTAACGCCGGTCACGCGCCGGTCATCTACCGGCCACACAACGGGCGATCTGAACTGATCATCGCTGACAACACGGCCATTGGGATTTTGCCGGTGAATCATTTTCAAAATCGCTCGCTAGCCATGGAACCGGGTGACCTCCTTGTTGTTGCCACCGATGGGTTTAGCGATGCGCGGAATGAGAATGATGACGTTTTTGGCATTGAGCGTTTGCTGGCTATTGTTGATGAGTTGGCTGCCCAACCGGCGCGAGAGATCGCCAATGGCATCTTTCGCGCAGTGGATCAGTTTAGTATCGGCCATCCGCAAGATGATGATCAGACCCTCATCGTGCTCAAAGGAGCAGCACCGTGAGCTTGCAACACAGTGAAGTGATTCGGCTCGATC
This sequence comes from Chloroflexus sp., assembly GCA_025057175.1. Taxonomy (GTDB): domain Bacteria; phylum Chloroflexota; class Chloroflexia; order Chloroflexales; family Chloroflexaceae; genus Chloroflexus. Next base: position 1,031 of record JANWYE010000242.1, read on the forward strand.
TGCCGGCCCGCCATGCCTATCTTCATTTACTGAGCGACACAATCGCCGAAATGTTACGGCAGGTAGGCGCAGCCGATGAAACATTGGTATACAATGTGCAGTTAGCAGCCCACGAAGTCTGCACGAATATCGTCAGCCATGCTTATCGTAACCGTCGCGCTGGCGAGGGTCGGATTAGTATTACTCTTTCGCTTCATCCTCACCCCCTACGATTTGAGATCGAATTGCAGGATACTGGTGAAGCATTTGACCCTGAATTAGTACCACAACCTAATCTGAGCGAAGCGCAGATCCATGGATATGGTCTCTTCCTCATTCGCCATTTGATGGATGGGGTAAGTTATGCTTCCCGCTCCGACGGGAACTATTGGCATCTCGTGAAACGTCTGGCCTAAAGGAGATAATAGCTATGACCACTATTATGATCGTCGATGACTATATTCCCAGCCATCGCCTAATGAGCTTTGTCCTTGAACAACACGGCTATGCTGTTGTCACCGCGCTTGATGGTGAACAGGCATTGCAGCGCCTCGATCTATTCCCTGTCGATCTGGTATTAACTGACCTCACGATGCCACGAATGGACGGGATCGAGCTGGTGCGCGCCATCCGCGCAAATGCGCGCCATGCCGGACTGCCGGTCATTGTCGTCACTGGCAGCGTCAAAGAGCAAGATGAGGTGAAAGCCGCCGGTGTCGGAGTGAATGCCTTCCTCACCAAGCCGGTCGACTCGGATGATTTGATTAGCGAGGTACAGCGCCTCTTGCGCCATGTACCGGCTCGATCCAGCGCATAAGGCCGCAAGGTGAAGGACTCGTTAAGTCCCAGCGATAATGATTTCAGCAAAGTGTTAACTAGCAGGCGTACACTGCTGCCGTCGGCAAACACCAAACTTGGGTAGGCAGCAAGGCAATGAACACATCACATACATCCACTGTTGATGTCGTTATTTCAACTTATAGAAGAGGGGCAGCGATTGATGCTACGATCGCAAGCCTCCGGCAGAGTACGCATCCCCACTTTACGCTCTGGGTGCTTGACCAAAGTGAAGACGACCGCACCGAAGCCTGTGTGCAAAGCCATGCTGCTGCCGATCAGCGGATTAGATACCTGCGGCGGCCGGTGCGTGGCATCTCGGCGACACGCAATGCTGGAGCCGCGTTAGGACATGCGCCCTACATCCTGTTTACAAACGATGACTGTGTGCTTGATCCGAATTGGATCACCAGTCTGGTAGATGAATTACGTCACGAGCAGATCTGGCTGGCCTTCGGCGCAGTTTATCCCGGATCACAGCCTACCAATACTGATGAGTTGGTGCTTGGGACATGCACCGGAGTGCGGCGCGTTTTTCGGCACAACCGATTCAATCTGGCCTTTGGACACGGCCACAATATGGGCGTGCGACGCGAGGCGTTTGAACGCTTGGGTGGCTTCGATGAACTGATCGGCGCCGGCGCGCCGCTTGGATCATGGGAGGAGCGCGACCTCGGCTATCGCGCGCTCAAAGCTGGCGGCTGGATCGTGTTCACGCCCAATGCCATCGCTTATCATCACCATCGACAGAATTGGCAGGGCGTACGCCGCAGCTATCGCGCTTATGGCATTGGCGCTGGAGCTGTCGCCGGCAAATATCTCCGCTGCGGTGATCTTGGCGGTCTCGTGCTGTTTGGTGAGTGGTTGTTTAGCCAAGGTCTGCGCCAGATCGCTTCCGGCATCTTTAAATGGCGCCGCCGTGATAAGGTGTTGCTCGGATTCGATCAACTTTATTATCCGTTTGTTGGTTTAAGCAAAGGCTGGCGTTATCCAATTAATCGAACATTGTCCTGTTATATCTTGCCAGAACAATTGGCCGATCCGTCACAGAGAGGAGTAACCCCGTGAGCGCTGCCCCATCCACCCATGCAACTCCGCCGCCAATAAGTGGAGCGCGGCTGGCGCGCAATGCGAGCGCGATGATGGCAGCTCAGTTGCTCACATGGGCGATGGCCTTTTTGGTGGCTATTTTCCAACCTCGCATTCTTGGCCCGCTCGCGATTGGCCAACTTTCGATTGCATTCTCGATTTGGATGATTGCCGGCGTGTTGATCACGTTCGGTATGGACACGTATCTCACCAAAGCGATTGCTCGCGAGCCACACCGCACCGGCGCGCTTGTTGGCACCAGTATGCTTGTGCGGATTGCGCTGTGGGCAGTCGGCTGCGTGGCTGTGTTTGGCTACGATCTGCTCGCTGTCGCTGCCGATCCGACCCAAACGGCGCTGATCTGGATCGTTGGGTTGGCAACCCTATGCACGGTGCTAAGCAGCGGCTTGATTGCCGCCCTCAATGGGCTTGAGCAGGTTCATTATGTCTCGTTGGTGACGGTGCTTAGCAAGGTGGTGCTGACCGTCGTCAGTCTTGGCCTGCTCTTTGCCGGCTTTGACGTGATTTGGATTGGCTGGGCAAACGTGGTGGCAGCCTTGGTCGCCCTACTAGGTGATGCGTTCTTCCTGTTCCGCCAGCACCGGCCGCGCTGGAGCATCGATCTAGCGGCAGCGCGCACGATGTTAAGCGACTCGAAGCAGTATCTGGTTACTGCGCTGACCTTGATGGTCTACCAGCAAATTGACCGGCTCTTCATTGCGTTATTTGCCTCGACCGAAGCGGTGGGCTGGTATGGCACTGCCGTCAATCTCTTTGGCACCTTGATGTTCTTTCCCATGGCGATTGGCACGGTCATCTTTCCCACCCTTACCCGCCGCTTTGCTGCCGGCCAAGATCATCTGAGCCAAGCAGCGCGCCCAATTTTTAACATTATGCTGGCCCTCAGTGTGCCGATCGGTTTGGGCTTGCTTGCGCTGGCCGAACCGATCGCGTTGCTGCTGTATGGCGAAGCCTTTCGTCCCACTGGCGCTGTGTTAGCCGTGTTGGGATTGGTATTGATTTGCACCTATCTCAATACTGTGCTGAGCCAGTTGCTGATCGCTGCCGAGCGCACCGCTGTGCTTAACATCATTATGATTGCGGCGACAGTAGCTACGTTGCCGCTTGACTTTGTGTTGGTGCCATGGACAGATCATGCGTTCGGCAATGGCGCGTTAGGTGGAGCGCTGGCGTATACCATTACCGAATTGGGCATTCTGATTGCGGCGATTAAGGTGTTGCCGCAGGGTACCCTTGGCGCGCAAAATTGGCGCACTGGTCTTCTAACCGGCTTGGCCGGGATTGGTATGGTGCTTTCCATTTGGTGGCTGCGGGCCACACCATTCTTTTTCCTCGCCATACCGCTCGGTGCGGTCGTGTATCTCGGCCTTGTGCTAGCGTTGCGAGCATTACCCGCTGAAGACATGGTGATTGTGAAAGAGGCTTTGGCCAAAGTGATCGAGCGGATTCCGTTCTTGCGCCGTAAACTGGCAGCCATTCTGCCAAAGGCATAATTGCTAGCGCGCCAACATCCGCCAAAAAGCGCCGGCCATCACGATCCGGCCCATCATCGTCAGCACAAATAGCGTTGCCAACCCACTCACAACCAATGGCCCTAAGGCAACAGTGACACCAGTCATTGCTTGACCAACCGCGCCACCAGCGAGCGAAGCGATCAGCGTCCCTAAACCGGTGAGCAGGCTGAAGATCGCCATCGCCGCGCCTCGCTGTTCCGCCGGCGCTCGTTCCATTAAGAGGTTGCTCAAGCCTTGATTCACGCCCGGCCAGAAGACGCCTGAGAAGATCGATGTTAACCAAAGTGGCACAATATTGTCGGGTGTCGAGAGGATCCAACCCAATGGCAGTGGCACTGTGCCTATCACGCACACCGTCACTACCAGCCGGTAGCCATAGCGATCCATCAACCAGCCTACTAGCGGCGAAAAGAAGAGGGCAACAGCATTGGTCACCACGCCGGTGAGGGCCAGCAATGAGAAATCAAGCCGCAGCGCAGTGAGACCGTAGGCATTAAAGAATGGCGCAGCAATACCGGTGACTAAAGCCCACGCCGTCGCCAGTGCAGTAAAGCGGCCAAATGCAGCATCCCGCAGCGGCTCAACTAGAAACGCACCAACCCCATTCCATGGTCGCGGAGTGATTGGCGGTTCAGGCTGGCGAGCAATCAGTAGCGCCGCGCCAAAAGCAGCCAGCACGGCGACACCG
>JANWYE010000243.1 GCA_025057175.1 Chloroflexus sp.
AGTGGGGGATTGCCCCCCGGCTGTTACCCCTCACCCCTAGCCCCCTCTCCCACAAGGGGAGAGGGGGAAACCCCCTCCCTAGCCCTCCCCCTCCGGGGGAGGGGAACAGCCATCGCGTTCACAATATCGCCCGCAACCCAGCCACCAGCCGTTCAATATCCGCCGGTGTATTGTACGCCTGTACCGAGACCCGGATCAACGGGCGGCCTTCCCAATAAAAACATGGCACTTCGACGCGCCACTCGTGCCAAAGGCGAGCCTGCACCTGCGCCGGATCGCAGGGTGGTAGCGGCAGCGCACGCATCTGCACCCACCAGTCTTCACCATCAGGCGTCAGGGGCGGCAAACCGCTTAGAGCTAGTATCTGTGACGAGGCTGCGCGCAGCAGCTCGTGGCAAGCCCGTCGCACAGCCGGCCAGTTGTGTTGGCGCTGAAAATCGATTGCAGCCGGCACGCTCAAGAATGCCGATGGCTCATCGGTGCCCATCCATTCGTAGTAGGCTTGAAGCGGGCGACCTTCAGGGTAGGCGAGAAAACTGCCATGCAGCGGTGCAGGCGGTTGCCAGCCCCAACTCACCACCAGCGGCTCAAGGCTAGCTTGATGTTCGGGCCGCACGTAGAGAAAGCCGGCTCCCTTGGGCGCACACAGCCACTTGTGACAATTACCGCCATAAAAATCGGCCCCCAGCTCAGTTAGGTTCAGATCGATCTGGCCGGGAGCGTGCGCGCCATCAATCACGCTGAGGATGCCGGCGGCGCGCGCCCGCCGGCAAACCTCGGCCACTGGCATAATCAACGCAGTCGGCGACGTGATGTGGCTGAGCAAGATCACGCGCGTGCGCGGAGTAACGCCGCGCCAGATCTGCTCGATAAGCTCATCAGGAGTGGCAACCGGCAGCTCGACTGGCTGGTTGATGTAGGTCGCGCCGTGTTGCAAGCAAACATAGCGCCACGTGCGTTCAATGGCGCCATACTCGTGCGTAATGCCCAACACCTCATCACCCGGCTGCAAGGCGATTGAACGGGCAACAATATTGAGCGCATAGGTGACATTCGGCACCAAGACTAGATCATCCGCCGGCGCGCCGACAGACGCGGCCAACTGTTCCCGCGCTCGGCGTAGCCGATCAGTTAGCCGGCGACCGAGAAACTCTACTGGCTGCGCTTCAAGGGTGCGTTGCCATTGTTGGTAGACCTCGAATACCGGGCGTGGGCAAGCGCCAAAACTGCCGTGATTGAGAAAGGTCATATCGCGCCGGAGCAGAAATTGCTCGGCCAGATCGGGTAAAGGCAGTGCGAGCGTCGCAGCAGTCATAACGCATCCTTACCGGTTCAAAGCAATTGTTGCCATGTTCGCCGGAAACGGCATTTCGTCAAGCGGCTTGACGGGCAGCGCAACCGCTTCTACCATAGGCGCGACGGCTAAGCAGGGTCAAGCCGGGGCACAGCGGGCTGTGCCTGTACGGGGGAGGGAGGATGCTGGAGGATGTGGTTAATTGTTGGATTAGGCAATCCGGGCGAACGTTATGCGCGCACCCGGCATAATATCGGCTTTCGCAGCGTCGAGACGCTGGCCGAGCGCTATGGTCTCGCCTTCCGCAACCAGCGGGCGAATAGCGAGATCGCTGAGGGCAATATTCGCGGGCAACGGGTAGCGTTGGTCAAGCCGCAGACCTATATGAACCTCAGTGGGCAAGCGGTTTCGGCGTTGCGCAATTGGTACAAGATTGATCCAGCGCGCGAGCTATTGGTAATCTATGACGATCTCGATCTACCGTTTGCGAAGCTACGCCTGCGTGAGCGGGGCAGCGCCGGCACCCACAATGGCATGCGCTCGATTGTGAGCCAACTGGGCACGACCGAATTCCCGCGGTTACGAGTGGGAATCGGCCAACCGCCGGGCAAGATGGACGCCGCTGATTATGTGTTGAGCCGGTTTACGCCGGAGGAAGAGGCTGCCTTACCCGACCTGCTAGCGCGAATTGCCGATGCCGTTGAGGTCGTGCTGGGTGAAGGGTTGATTGCGGCCATGAACCGGTACAACCCCTTGTAACGGCCCCATCAATTATCAATCTGCGGTAGACTACAAAGAGAGCAGCACATTGCGCCTAGAAGGAGTATCGCTATGCCTCTCGAAACGGCAACGTTAGCCGGCGGTTGCTTCTGGTGTCTCGAAGCAGTTTACGATCAGGTGATCGGCGTGCAAGATGTCGTCTCAGGTTACACTGGCGGGCACGTTCCCAACCCTACCTACCGGCAGGTCTGTGACGGCGACACCGGCCACGCTGAAGCGGTGCAGATTCGGTTTGATCCAACTCAGATCAGCTACCGCGAACTACTCGAAATCTTCTTTAGCATTCACGATCCAACCACGCTCAACCGGCAAGGAGCCGACGTCGGCACGCAATACCGTTCTGCAATCTTCTACCATTCGGAAGAGCAACGGCAGATTGCCGAGCAACTGGTACGCGAGTTGAGCGAGCAACAAGTGTTTCGTGACCCAATCGTCACCGAGATTGTGCCGGCCACAACCTTCTATCCGGCTGAGGAATATCACCAAGAATACTTCGCGCGCAACCCTTACCAACCTTACTGCCAATTTGTGGTCGCGCCCAAGGTAGCGAAGTTCCGTAAGTTATTTGCTGAAAAGGCAGCTCGCTAACAACCTACGCGAAGCCAACTACAATGCATCTTTGCGTCCGCTAGTGTCAGGCTCATCGCGCATAATCTGGATAAAGCGCCATCCGTACTGCACAAACGAAATGCTAAATGGCACCAACGCTGCATAGAGCGCCGGCTTACCCCAGCGCGGGCCACCGGCAAGGTAAAGCAATGCGACAATCGTCATCGCCAACGTCGTGAGTTTACCGCTGCTCTCGGCGGTGGTAATTTGCGCTTTACGGCGTAGCACTATCAACCCGGCCAGCAAAATGCCAACATCGCGAAAGATGAGCAGCCCGGTCGCCCACCATGGAAAGCCACGAGTACGTGAGAGCATCACCGCCGCCGAGTCGATCAGAGCCTTATCGGCGATTGGGTCAAGGATCTGGCCCAGCTTCGAGACCTCACCGCGCCGGCGAGCAATTGGTCCATCGAGCGCATCGGTAATCATCGTAATTGCAAGTAACAGCACTGCCCGCTCACGGCGATCAGTGCGCTGCATGTAATAGATCGTTGCCGGCAAAAGCAGCAAACGGCTAATCGTGAGCAGATTGGAAGGATAGAGGAGTTCTCGCGGTTCGATGAGATCGCGGAGCGCCATAGTCCCTCCTCTTACAACAACGACGACGGCGATGACACGTAACGAACTGTCTGCCCCAATAGATGGCCAAAGACCAGCGCAGCGTATGCTGTGGTAAAGAGTGCGCCGAAAACGAACACAATGGCGCCAAGACCGGCAACGATGTTACACAAAATCGAAAGCAACCAAAGCACCAGCCACTCAGCCGGGTTACGCCGTAGCAGCGCAAGGACTTCGCCCAATTGCAATGCCGCGCCAGCAGAGCCGGTTTGCACATAACGCCCGCTGCCTACTATCAGCAACGGTTGCGTGATCAGCGTCAGCGGCGCAAACAAAAGACTAAGACAGAGCATCAAGCCAATCAAGATACCAATTGGCGGCTCAGAGTTGCCGTTTGCTACCACAACTGCCACTACGAGACACGAAAAGACGCACGCAATCAACAACATTGGCAGGTAGTAGACAATATAGATAAAAGCGCCGTACAATCCCTCGCTGAAGACAGCGCCGAATTGGCTGAGCCGAGGGAGCGGGCGGTCGCTGCCGCTAGCGACGGCACGAGCAGTATATAAGATACAGCCCAAAGCGGCAATCTGGCCGATAATCGGCACTAATTGTAACAATCCAATCACCAAAACTAGTTGCCACCAATCGGGATCATCGAACACAAAACTAAAAGCGCGGGTCAGATTCATGCAGGCGCTCCGGATTAGTGATCGCACAGCTTACAATGGCTGGCGCACAGAGGGAAGTTCGCACGCTCTATATCATATCAAACATTGCCTATATCCTTGCTGTCCTCTGCCATCACACGGCCACCCTGCGCCCCCTTGTCATTGCGAGGGCGCGGAGCGCCCCCCTTGTCATTGCGAGGGAGCGGAACGCCCCCTTGTCATTGCGAGGGCGCGGAGCGCCCCCCTTGTCATTGCGAGGGGGCGAATGCCCCCGAAGCAATCCCCCGCAAAAGCGAGAGCCATGCCTTTTCCGCAGGTTGTTCGGCAGTTGCGTGCTGGTTGACGCATCTCCCTCGCGCCCCCCGTCATCGCGCGGAGGCGAACGCCCCCTATCATCGCGCGGGGGCGAACGCCCCCCTTGTCATTGCGAGGGCGCGGAGCGCCCCCTGTCATTGCGAGGGGGCGAATGCCCCCGAAGCAATCCCCCGCAAAAGCGAGAGCTATGCCTACGAACAGGGGGTTCCCTCCGCATCCGCAGGGGATTGCTTCGCCGCGCAAAGCGCGGCGCGCAATGACACAGGAAAGGGCAAGGCGCGGCGCGCAATTCCGCGGCCGGTTACGCGCGTAACTCGCGCTGCGCTTGTCGTTCGGCGGCGACGTACAGTTGTGCGCCAACCAGTTGGGCGAAGACACCGGCGCTGCACAGGAGCCAGCCGGCTAGCCCAATCACCACCAGCGGCGCATTTATCGTGACCAAGCTGCCAGTGATCAGCGCGATCACTGCTGCTGGCAGATAGGCGGCCAGACTCGCCCAACGCGCTCGCCAAAAGTGGGCGCGGTAAGGTGGCTGCAACGCGCGCCGCACCGTCTCAATGCTGAGCGCGCGCTCAATCTGGCCCTCTTCGGCGAAGATGAGCCGGCCAATCGGCCCGACTCCGATCAGGAAAAAGAACAGCCAGACCAGCCCCATCAGCGTCACGATACTGTACATGATCGGCTCGAGCAGAGCGGTCTGCGCCGCCAAGACGAGTGCCAGCCCCACGCAGCCCAAGGCGAGACCGCCAACCATCAGCGGCAGTAGAAAGAAGGCAAGATCGATCAGCAG
>JANWYE010000244.1 GCA_025057175.1 Chloroflexus sp.
TCGCGGTTGGCGTCGTAGGGGCCATGGTGTCACTGCTGTTTGTGCTCTTCTCGGCGCCCGATCTGGCCTTGACGCAATTGCTGATCGAAGTGCTTTCTACCGTCTTTTTGTTGCTTGTCTTTTCGGTGTTGCCGGTGCGGTTCGAGAGCTTCTCAGCCAATTGGGTGCGCCGCCGTGACGCAATTGTGGCGACGGTAATGGGTGTCTTGATGGGAGGGTTGGTGCTGGCGACAGCGACGAACGATGCCTTTGCGCCGCTAGCGCCCTATTTCCTCGAAAACAGTCTCGAGAAGGGTAAAGGCGCGAATGTGGTCAACGTGATCTTGGTTGACTTCCGTGGGTTTGATACCTTGGGCGAAATTACCGTCCTGTTCATTGCGCTGCTTGGGATTTACGGATTGCTCCGTCTACGACAGGGGAAAGGCGATGCAACACCGGAACGAGTCACCGCTGCCGAACCGGCTGCCGAGCCGGTCGACACCCAGAGATAGTGCGCTGTACGATTCGCTCATTCTGCGCACCATCAGCCGGCTGATGATGCCGCTGCTGCTGTTGTTGTCGATTTTTATGCTGTTGCGCGGGCACAATCTGCCCGGCGGCGGGTTTATCGGTGGCTTGTTGGCATCAAGCGCGATTATTTTGCAAATCGTCGCGTTTGGCCCTAAGACAGCCCGGCGCATCTTGCCGGTCAACTATCTGCTGCTGGCGGCGTTTGGCGTCTTCTTTGGCGCGATTTGGGGCTTGCCGGCGCTGTTTGCCGGCCTGCCGTATATGCAGGCGTTTTGGTTGCCCGAACCGATCCCCGGCGTGGGTAAGATTGGCACGCCAGTGCTGTTTGATATTGGCGTCTATTTTACGGTGATTGGGGTGACGACGAAGATCGCGTTGCTGTTGGTCGAAGAACCGATCCTCTTCCCCTTGCCGGCAATGAAGACTGCTTCGGCTGAGTCAGAGGAGGGCGCATGATCATCTTGCTGGCGATTGCGATTGGATCGCTCTTTGGTGGCGCGACCTATCTGATGTTGCGCCGCTCGGTGGTCAAACTGATCCTTGGGCTGATCATGTTGAGCCATGGTGTTAACTTGCTGATTTTTACCATGGGCGATGGCGTGCGCCGGGGTGCGCCGCCGTTAGTTGACGCGAATGGCCAGCCGCCGGCGGGGGTGGCCGATCCGTTGGTGCAGGCCCTGATTCTGACCGCCATCGTGATCAGTTTTGGGTTTACTGCTTTTGTGCTCGCCTTGGCCTATCGCTCGAACCAAGCGGTGGGTAGCGACGATCTCGATGATCTCTCGACGACTGACCGGTTATAACGGTTGGATAGGAATATAGATATGGTTTTTCATCTCTTTATTCCGATCATTACCCCCATGATCGGGGCTACACTCGCCGTCTTCTTCAACCGGCAGCGCATAGCGGCGCGGGCAATTGCGCTGATCAGCGTACTGATCAACCTCGGTTATGGGTTGTGGCTGATGAGCGTTGTGCCGGCAAGTGGGCCGTTGGTGGCCCAAGCATCAGGTTGGTTGGCGCCGTTTGGCATTTCGCTGGTGGCCGATGGCATGAGCGCGCTGATGGTGATGCTGGCCGCGCTGCTCATGCTCACGACCATTGTCTACAGTTTTTACTCGGTTGATTACGAGCGCGAACGGCATTTCTACTATCCATTGCTACTCCTCTTGTTGCTCGGCGTCAGCGGCGCGTTTCTCACCGGCGATCTCTTCAACTTGTATGTCTGGTTTGAAGTGTTGTTGGTGGCGTCGTTTGGCCTGATCACGCTCGGCGGCAGCCGCGATCAGCTCGAGGGCGGTCTGAAGTATGTCGTGCTCAATCTGCTCGGCAGCACAGCTTTTCTGTTTGGCTGCGGCTTAATGTACGGTTTTGCCGGCACGCTCAATATGGCCCATATCGCCGAGCGGATGGCGACCTTGTCTAATCCCGGTTTGCAAACGGCGCTGGCCGGCATCTTCCTGTTTGCTTTCGGTAGCAAGGCAGCAATTGTACCCCTCTTCTTCTGGCTGCCCTCAAGCTATCACACGCCGCCGGTGGCTGTGACCGCTATCTTCAGTGGCCTGATGACGAAGGTCGGCGTGTATGCGCTGTATCGGGTATTTGGATTATTGTTGCAGAACGAGTTGGCCGTGTATGGGCCGTGGCTGACGCTGCTGGCCGGTTTGACGATGGTGATTGGGGTGCTGGGCGCGGTGGCCCAGATGAATGTGCGCCGTATTCTAAGTTTTCACATCATCAGCCAGATCGGGTACAGCATTATGGGCTTGGGGCTGGCCAGCGCCGCTGGGTTGGCAGCCGGATTGGTCTTTACGGCGCACGTGATGATCGTCAAGATGGCGCTCTTCTTTATCGGTGGCGCTGCCGAACAGATCAATGGCACTGGCGATCTGAAGAAGATGGGCGGCTTGGCCCGCCGTGAGCCGCTGTTGGCCTTGTTCTGGTTCCTTGGCATTCTGTCACTGGCCGGCATCCCACCCCTGAGCGGTTTTATCGGCAAGCTCATTCTCTTGCAGGTCGGGGTAAGCCAGCAGGCCTATCTGATTACAGCAGTGGCTGCCGGCACTAGCATTCTCACCTTCTTCTCAATGCTCAAAATCTGGAATGAGGTCTTTTGGAAGAAGTCGTATGAGGATGTCAATCTTCTGCCGCGGGTGCCGCTGGGGTTGCTGGCGCCGGGAGCGGCCTTGGTTATTTTGAGCGTGGCGTTGGGGTTGTTGGCCGGGCCATTGGTAGACTACAACACAATTGCTGGCCAACAGGCGTTTGATCGCGGCGCCTACATTACCGCCGTTTGCGGGGTAGATGGTTGCGAAGCAGTGTATCGAGCGGCGCTCAAGTAGAGGTCAGTATGATAGTGTTGGTGCTTCTTCTTACCATCACGTGGATGGCGCTGCAAAGCAGCTTCACCTTGCCCGATCTCATCGTGGGCCTCGCGGTGAGCTATGCGATTGTCGCGCTGGCCAGCCGGTTTTTGAGCATTCCCTTTACCGACGGCGGGTTGGGGCGTTCGCGGATGGATAGCCGCAACTATGCGCGGATGACGGTAAAGTGGATTGCTTTCATTGGCTTTGCCTTGTGGAGCATTCTCAAGGCCAACATTGATGTGGCCCGGATTGTGCTCTTCCGGCGCGTTGCTGATATTCGACCGGGGATCATTGCTATTCCGCTTGATGTCAAGAGCGACGCGGGCATTACCGTGTTGGCCAACCTGATTACGTTGACGCCGGGCACCGTCTCGCTCGATGTTTCCACCGATCGGCGCACCATTTACATTCACTGTATTGATGTGCAGGATGCTCACGCCGTGCGGGAAGATATTAAGCAGAACTTCGAGCGGCGGGTGATGGAGCTGTTGCCATAGAGGAATGCGCTATGACGCTGTTTGAGATGCTCGTAGCTGGTTTGATGGGCATTGTCGCGATTTCGATGGTGCTCTGCGCCGCGCGTTTACTAATGGGGCCTAGTATTCCTGATCGGGCCATGGCGTTCGATACGCTCATGATCCACGTGGTGGCCCTTGTGGCGCTCTATGTGATCATTACCGATCAAATAGCGCTGGTAGACGCTATCTTGGTCGTCGCAGTGCTGGGGTTTCTCGGCACGGTGGCTATTGCGCGCTACATTGAGGAGGGGCGTAGTTGATGAGCGTGACCGACATTCTCACACTGGCGTTGGCGGCAATTGGCGTGGTGTTCATGTTTCTGGCGGCGATTGGCATGCTCAAATTGCCCGACCTCTATACGCGCGTCCATGCGACCGGTAAAGCGGGCACGCTGGGCATTACCGGCGTTTTGCTGGCCGTAGCGGTGCATCACGGCGATCTGGTAGCGGCAGCCAAAATGATCGCCTTGATCGCCTTTTTCCTCCTCACGGCGCCGGTAGCGGCGCATATGCTGGATCGGGCTGCTTACCTGACCGGCGTCGAGCGCGCGCCGCAGACGGTGCAAGATGACTTAGCCGGCAAGTACGATGTCGAACAGGGACGGTTGCGGTCGTAGGCGAGGCGTTCCTTACTCTTGCGGTGATGGCGGGGCGCTGTCAGCGCCGGCAGGGCGGCTGGCAGCGGCAACGATTTGCTGCAGGTAGTGCTGCCAGTGCTGCTGGTTGGCGCGGGTCAGGCGGCGGATAGCATCGAGATCGCCGGCTTCGCCCGCTTCGACGGCGGCAGCGAGCGATTCTTGGAAGGCGCGGGCGAGGTCGGCGACGGCGCGCCGCAATTCGGCATTCAGCGCCCGTTGACGCTCAAGTTGTTCGTAGAGCCATTCGTTGAGTCGCAACTGTTCCTCTAGCTGTTCCCGCAACCGCTGTTCCGCCGGTGTCATAGGCTACCTCAAGAATCGGTGCGCCCAACCTGATTGCAGGTCGGGCGCAGTCTATCTGGCGGGGAGAGTGAGATTCGAACTCACGAGGGCTTATTAGGCCCTACCCGTTTTCGAGACGGGCACGTTCAACCACTCCGTCATCTCCCCGTGCCGCGTCAGCGCCTATTATAGCGAGGTGGAGTGATCTGTGCAAGTGGCGGCTAGGTTGTGCTGGCAGCGGGTGTGAGCGGTGGCTGGAGCGATGATACGGCATAGTAACGTTCGTATACTACCATTTGGCTATACGCTGCGCGTTACGCTGCTGAATACTCGCAATGGATAGCTCGTATGCGGAACGATGAACAAAGCGCTGCGCCGGTCTGGTTTGTTTCGGTAGGCTTCATTGTGCTCGTGCTGGCGCTGGCCGCTTTACTCAATGGTGTGGCGTATGTGCGCCGTTTTGTTGATGATAATGCCTACCATATTCCGATGGCGGTCGAGATTGCGCGCCATGCGAACCCGTATTATGTTGATGTGAATGCGACGTTTACCTCGTTCTGGTTCCCGGCTGGCGCTGAGGTGTTGGTGGCCGTTATTGTGGCCATCACCAGAGATGTGAATAGCACCAATCTGACCGGAGCACTCTTTTATATCTTGTTTCTAGGGT
>JANWYE010000245.1 GCA_025057175.1 Chloroflexus sp.
ACCATCAAAGGTTTGAGAAATTACACTATTGGTCAAAGCGTCACTGTACGCTACCCGCCGAACCAGCCTGAAGCAGGCAAGGTCAAGAATGAAGCAATGGAAGGCTGCATCTCTGTGTCAATCATACAGATTTTTTGTATCATCTCAATAATTCTAATTTGGATACACTACTTATATACGGAAACGATGAGGCAAGGTGGGTAGTGTAAAACGATTTTTGTTCCTTCCCCTGATGAGGAAATGGGATGGCCCTTACGAGAGAGGGGAAGAGGCCCCCACCCCGGCCCTCCCCTCCCCCGCTGGGAGAGGGGGAGAGCCTCATTCGTCGCGTTGTAGATCGCCTAACCGGCGCTGGCGCGGCACTCGTACAATGCCTGCATCCCTTGGCTGAAGCCTGTGATCGGTGTGCAATTCGCTTGCAGCCACGCGGTAATCTCACTGTTCGGCACGCGCCCGCCAATGAGCACATAGCGTAGCCGGCCAGCTTCAACCAGCGCCTTCAACCCTTCGGCATCAATCACTGGATCGCTGCCGCCAAAGCCGCCCATGTACAACACTGGCCTGCCAGTGGCTAGCACCAGCGGCGCGCCGGTTTGCGCGCTGGGCACGGCAACGAGGTATTCGATACCGCGCGTGTTTGCTTGCAGATAGTCGATCAGTGCTGTGCTATCCCAAGCCGGTTCGGGCTGGCGTTGATTTGCCATCGCCGGCCAGTCGTTCATCGCCGGACGCTCCATGCCAAATCCTTGCCCGCCATACGCGCCGGGTAGCGCTACATCCGGGTTTTGCGCGGTCGCGGTCAGCACCGACCACGCCAACGGTGTGACGAGGATGGCGGTGAAGAGCAGGGCATAGGCAGCCGGCAACGCAATCGGTCGCATCCACCGCTGCCCAATCACCAGCGCTATCCATCCTGCCGATAGCGCCAACGCTGCCAGCCGCAACCACCAATCATCGCGGCCATATTGCGCTGCCAACCACCATTGGAAGGCCAGCGTGCCGGTGACAGCCAGCGCCAGCACCAATCGCACCCAGAGCCGTTCGCGTTCGCGCCACAAGATCGTTGCGCCGCCGCCGATGACTGCTGCCAGCGGTGCGGCCAGCATGATGAGATAGTAGTCGTGGAAGAAGTTGGCGACGCTGAAAAAGATAACGCCGATGATCAGCCAGCCGCCCCAGAGCAAAGCCGTCTTATGCTCAGTAGCCAGCGGCCACGACAAGCGCGCGCTTGCGATCACGACGAGAAGGCTGATCAACCCAAACGGCAGTAGCCAGCTCATCTCTTTGGCCAGCGGCGGCACGAAGAAGCGGAG
The DNA here is from genome assembly GCA_025057175.1 of Chloroflexus sp. Lineage (GTDB taxonomy): Bacteria > Chloroflexota > Chloroflexia > Chloroflexales > Chloroflexaceae > Chloroflexus. Next base: position 1,314 of record JANWYE010000245.1, read on the forward strand.
AGCTGACGGTGTGCCGACTTCTTGTGAAAACATCCCGCCGCCGGCGCGGTTGCCCCATGCCGGTGTGTCACCCGGTTGACCAGCAGCCGCGCCGGGCATGCCCTGCGGTGGAGCTATTAGCTGACCATCGTCGAACTGCGGTGGTTGGCCGAGCGGTAGGCTATTCGGGTTATCAGGTGATTGATTCTGATTGAAGCCGCCGGGGCCATTGAAACCTGCTGGCGGTGCGCCGCCGAGATTGCGCTGCATTCCAAGCAGCCGGTTAAGACCGTTATAGCCGATCATCAGCTCGATCACACTATTGGTCTGGCTGCTGCCGACGTAAGGGCGAGCGCTGGCCGGTGTCAGATCAACTACAATCGCCCACGAGAGCGATACCGCCAGTAACAAGACAGTTGTCACAGCCAGCCGAACGATCTTCTGCCGCCACGAGCTGCTCGCGCCAAAGAAGTAGAGGGCGTAGAACGCGGGCAGCGGCAGAAACGCTTGTAGCATCTTGATGTTGAAACCCAAGCCGAGCAGCAAGCCGCCGAGCAGTAGCCAGCGCCATCGGCCTGACTCGGTAGCTTTGATGAAGGCCCACGCTGCCAGCAACAACCCAAAGACTAGCATGCCGTCCATTGTATTGTTGCGATCGGTGCCGATCACAGTTGGCGTGATCGCAAAGACGGCGGCGGCAACCAAGCCGGCCAAGACGCCTAGGTGCTTCTTGACCAGCGCATACAGCAGTGGAACCCCAAAAATGCCGGCGAGGATGTTCGGCAAGCTAACGGCAAACCCGTTTACGCCGAGCACAAAAGCGAAGGCTGCCTCAATCCACAGCCCAAGCGGTGGTTTGTCAACCGTCACCGAACCACCCGGTTCGGCGGCGACGAAGAAGAAGTTGTGCCACGATTGCAGCATCGCTTTGACGGCTGCCGTGTAGTAGGCGTTGGCGTCGCCGATTGCTTGGATGTTATACAGATGCAAGCTGGCAGAAAGCGCCATCAGCCCTAAAAGCAGCACGCGATTGAGAGTGAGGCCCTTCCAGAGCGGGCGTTCGAGCCAAGAGGTTTGTTCGGTGAAGGGTTGGATAGCCGTTGAGACGCTCATTGCAGTGTGTCCTTATAACTATCGCTGGCTGGGATCGTGTTGTTGCCAAGCGTCGCTTCCGCACAAAGCGTAAAAACATCTATGCCAAACGACAATTAACGCCTTTGCGCCATCCCAACTGTACCGCTGCCATCGTTGCTCACCAAGTGCCATTCATCATCCGTTTGGCCACAATTGGATGACAGATGTCATACCTTGCCTTGCCAACCGATGACATTCGACCATCGCCAGTGCCGGATAAGCGTGCTATGATCAAGCCATGAAACCGTATATTGACGCTGACATTTCACGTTTGTTACGCGCTGCCGCGTGGATGTGGCTGGGCTATTTGGCCGCCCTGTCACTGATTGATGCGTGGTTGTACCTTCGCCTTGACACGCTGCTGATCTACTATCTGCTGAACGGCAGCGCAGCGCTAGCGTTTCTCCTCGCGGCATACTGGGAACCGCCATCCCACCGCTTAAGCGAGATGCGTTTGCCGGTTATGCTCATCTTGCTCGCAATCATGCCGCTCATCGGCAACCATCTCTTGCTCGTGCGCCTCCCGCCCGGCCCCTTGTCCAACCCCGAAGGCATGGCCTTGCGCCAGTTGCCGATCCTGTTTCTCGCTCTCATCATTACCGCATGGCAATATCGCCTCGCCGGGGTGTTGGCCTTCAGTGGCGCGACGGCCCTCATCGAGGTGCTGACCGTCGTCATAGTTGCGCCGCTGGCGCGCTTGCTGCTGGCGCCGGCTGCTGGGCCGCCCGGCGGTTTTGCGCCGGCACCGTTGCAGGGCATAAATGTCTTTTTGATCTTGGGGCTAGTGCGCACAATCAGCTTTGCCATCGTCGGTGTCTTTGTTAATCAATTGATAGAACGGCTGAATCAGCAACAACAATCGTTGCAGGCGGCCAACGCCCGTCTCGCCCATTACGCCAGCACTCTAGAGAGTTTGGCTATCAGTCGCGAACGCAACCGCTTGGCGCACGAATTGCATGACACTCTCGCCCATTCACTCAGCGCAATCGCGGTGCAACTCGAAACCGCCCGCGCCTACTGGGAACAGGACAGCGCCAAAGCGCGGGCATTGGTCGAACAGGCCCATGCCGCCACCCGTTCTGGCTTGGAAGAGACGCGGCGCGCCTTGAAAGCCTTGCGCGCTTCGCCGCTCGACGAAGTTGGCTTGCTGGCAGCGTTGCGCCGGTTGGCCGAATCGGCAGCGGCGCGGGCCAAGCTCGATCTCACGCTCACATTGCCCGATCAATTGCCTGTGCTCGCGCCCGACATCGAACAAGCCATCTACCGCATTGCCCAAGAAGCGTTGGAAAATGTGGTTGCGCATGCCCACGCTACTCGCCTGACGGTGCGCCTCACGCGGCAAGACCACAGTCTCTGCTTGGCGGTGCAAGATAATGGTCGCGGTTTTTGTGTTGCCGATCTGGCGGACAGTGGCCATTTCGGGTTGATCGGCATGCGTGAGCGCGCGCGGATGGCCGGTGGCGAACTCGATCTTGCCAGTGCCCCCGGCCACGGTACGACCGTGATCTTGACGATTGGAGCAGCGCTATGAAAATTGTGATTTGCGACGATCAAGCTGTGGTGCGCGATGGACTAGCCTTGCTCCTCAAGCTTGAACGCGACTTTGAGGTGGTTGGAGCTGCCAGCGATGGCGCTGAAGCGCTTGAATTAGTCGCGCAGCATCAGCCAGACCTCGTGCTGATGGATCTCAAAATGCCGGGCATGAACGGCATCGAGGCCACCCGCCAGATTCGCGCCCGCTATCCGGATGTCAAAGTGCTGGTATTAACAACTTACGATGATGACGAATGGCTCTTCGATGCCCTGCGCGCTGGCGCGCACGGCTACCTGCTCAAAGACACCCGGCGCGAAGACATCGCGCGCGCCATTCGCGGCACCGTCGCCGGCCAAACCTTTCTCGACCCCAATGTCGCCGGTCGTGTACTCGAACAAGCCACTCGCCCCCAAGCCCAAACCGCCACTCTGCTCACTAAGACCCTCACCGAGCGCGAGCTTGAGGTGCTGCGTTGGCTGGCGCGCGGTCTGAGCAATGCCGAAATCGCCGAGCGGCTGGCGCTCTCGGAAGGCACGGTGCGGAATTACGTCAGCTCGATTCTGAGCAAGCTAGGGGTAAGCGATCGGGTGCAAGCAGCGTTGATTGCGTTGCAGCATGGGTTGTAGAGCGCAGTATGGTTGGGCATAATAATGGTTTGAAAACACGATCCAATCTTTCATCCGGTTCACAACATTGCTGCTACGCTGCGGGCCAAAGTCTTCGTTTAGCGATTGGGAGTCACGCGATGACAGAGCGCCGTTCACGCTGTCACTGATGAAACGTGAGCGAACGTTTTTTCTGCTTGCTTACCAAGGAACACCTTATGTTGTCCAAAGACGTTATTCCCTTCACACTTATTGCTATTTTCGCCAGTGTAGTTGGATGGCAGATCTCCATGCTGCTCACAAATGGATTGATCATAGTATTCGCTATATTATTCGTGTTATTCATGGGTAATTCCATCGATTCGTGTGTCTGGAATTGGCTTGACGAACTCTTGATGCTGTTCAA
>JANWYE010000246.1 GCA_025057175.1 Chloroflexus sp.
CTCCCCCCTCCGGGGGGAGGTATCCCCCCCAGCGGGGAGGGGGTGGGGGCCTCCCCCCCTCCCCCAGCGGGGGAGGGGGTGGGGGTGGGGGCCTCTCCCCCCAGTGCGGAATCTGCCCCCCTCCCAGCCTCCCCCCTCCGGGGGGAGGTGTACCCCCCAGCGGGGGTGGGGGTGGGGGCCTCCCCCCCTCCCCCAGCGGGGGAGGGCCGGGGTGGGGGCCTCCCCCCTCCCCCAGCGGGGGAGGGGTTGGGGGTGGGGGCCAGCAACCTCTAGATCGTCAACTGATACTCCGTGCCATTCACGATGACAGTATACTGGCCGGGCGCGAATGGCCCTTCCAACATCACCCGCTGATCGACCAGCGGCGCAATGGCCGGGCACATCTCAGCCCCGCTGTGCGTCGCGCTGACCGTGATCGTAATTGTGTTGCCCTCGCGCTGCTGGGTGATGCCGGCAAACGTCGTGCAACCATCGCCGAGGTAGCCGGTAATGTGTGCTTGCACCTGCGGTGGGTTTGACTCCATGACCGACAGATCAACCTGCTCAATCGTCACAATGCCGGGTCGCGGCATTGGCGTGGTAGTCGCAGGCGTGCAAGCCGTGAGCATCAACATCAGAGCGGTAATCGCTAGCAAGATTATCCGGTGAAGCATTGGTTTGTTCTCCTTTAGCAATCTGTGTGCAACTCATATACAAGACGGCAATACACGCTACTCGGTTCCATCACGCCGGTTGCAACGTGGTACAATGCATCATGCTATGGAACAACGCTGTTTGTATGACTACAACCTAACCGAACTCACCGAGTTGTTGCAGAGTTGGGGCGAACCGGCTTTTCGCGCTCGCCAACTGTACCGCCAACTGTACGTGAATTTGGCTCAGAATGTCGCGCAGATGACCGACCTGCCGGCAGCGCTGCGCGCGCGGTTGGCCGAGATTCCGCTCTCAACCCTCCACCTTGAGCGAGTGCAGATCGGCGACGAGGGGCTGACCCGCAAGGCGCTCTTTCGCCTGCCCGATGGCGCAGTCGTCGAGACGGTGCTGATGGTCTACCCCGATCGCTCAACAGTCTGTGTTTCGACGCAAGCTGGCTGCGGCATGGGCTGTGTCTTCTGCGCCACCGGCCGGCTTGGCCTGCTGCGTAACCTGAGCAGCGGCGAGATCGTGGCGCAAGCGATTTGGGCTTCCCAAGAACTGCGCGCCATGGGCGCTGCCGGTCCGTCTGGCCGCGTGACCAATCTGGTCTTTATGGGCATGGGCGAGCCGTTTGCCAACTATGATCGCTGGTGGCAGGCAGTTGAGCGGCTGCACGATCCGCAGGGCTTTAACCTCGGCGCGCGCAGTATGACCGTCTCGACGGTGGGGCTGGTGAAGGGCATCGAGCGGTTGGCTACCGAGAAATTGCCGATTAACCTCGCTATTTCGCTCCACGCGCCTGATGATGCCCTGCGCAGCGAGTTGATGCCGGTCAATCGCCGCTATCCAATTGCCGAACTGATGGCCGCCACTCGGGCCTACATCGAGCAGACCAGACGGCGCGTATCATTTGAATATGTGCTCTTGCAGGGTAAGAATGATCATCCGCATCAAGCTATCGCGCTGGCCCGCCTGCTCCGGCGCGCCGCACCGCGCGGCCCGCTGCTCTTCCACGTTAATCTGATTCCGTGGAATCCGGTGCCCGGTACGCCGCTTGGCCGCTCTGAATGGGAACGAGTCACTGCCTTCCAGCAGATCTTGACCGATTACGGCATCCCTTGCACAGTGCGGGTTGAACGCGGAGTCGAGATTGCTGCTGCGTGTGGCCAGTTGGCCGGGCAACAGGCGTTGATGGTGGAACCGAACTAAGACCGTTGTCCATGCTCTGAGTTTTGCTGAGAGACTTTATGCCCGCTATTCAGAATGTCAAAGGGATGCGCGACCATCTGCCGGCAGATATGATGCTGCGGCAGTATATCGTCAATACCCTCACGCGCATCAGCGAAGCGCACGGCTTCGAGCCATTGCAAACACCGATTATCGAGTATGCCGAGACGTTGGAAGGCAAGCTGGGTGATGACGAAAAGCTGATCTACCGCTTCGAGGATCACGGCGGTCGCCGGCTAGCCTTGCGCTACGATCAGACGGTGCCGCTAGCTCGCGTCACTGCTCAATACGCTGGCCAATTGGCGCTACCGTGGCGACGCTACGCTTACGGGCCGAGTTATCGCGGCGAACGGCCCGCCCGCGGGCGCTATCGCGAGTTCTATCAGTTCGATCTCGATATTGTCGGCAGCGCCTCGCCGCTAGCCGACGCCGAGATCGTCGCCATTCTTTGCGAGGCGCTAGCCGCGCTTGGTTTCCCTAGCTTTGTCACCTTGCTCAACCACCGCCAAATCATCGGCGGCATTGCCCGCGTTAGTGGCTTGTCGGAAGAGGCTGCCGGCGGCGTCTATCGCGCAATTGATAAGTTTGACAAGATCGGGGCTAGCGGTGTGCGCGCCGAGTTGCTCAAGTCGGGAGTAGAGGAGGCCGCCGCCGACCGTATCCTCGAATTGGTGCAGATTGATGGCGCGCCGGACGAGGTGCTGGCTGCGCTCGAACTGCGCCTCGCTGGCGATGAGCGCGCGCTGGCTGCAATCGCCAATCTGCGCGCGGTGATCGCCGGCCTCGCCGCGATGGGTGTTCCTGCCGAGCAGTACCGCGTCGCGCCTCGACTGGCGCGCGGCCTTTCGTACTACACCGGCGTGGTATTCGAGGCCATTACGCCGCATTGGCCGGAAGGTTCGCTCTTGGGCGGCGGTCGTTACGACGACCTGATTGGCCTGTTTGCCGGGCGCAATATTCCTACGGTCGGTCTCGCCTTCGGCATCGACCGCCTGCACGACGTAATGCTCGAACTCAACCTTGGCCCGCGCCCGCGCACAACGGCGGTCGCATTCGTCACCCTCTTCGGCCCCGAACAAGTTGCCGGCAGTCTGGCGCTAGCCGCCGAACTGCGCGCCGCTGGGATCAACACCCTGATCGCGCTTGAGCCGGGCAACCTCGGCAAGCAGTTTAAAGAAGCCGACCGGCGCGGCGTCCGCTTTGCGTTGGTGCTCGGCCCCGACGAAATTGCTCGCGGCGAGGTGGTGATCAAAGATTTACAGCGCGGCGAACAACGTTCGTTGCCGCGTGCCGCCGCCGCTAGCCTCCTTGCCGAGGCGTTAACCGAAGGCAAGTAGGGGCGGAGCGTGCGCTGCCGGCGAGAGATCCGGGACGGTGTGCGCCGCAATCTCCTCCAAGGGCTGCTTTGCGCTGAAACAGGAGATTGCTGTGGGTGATCCGTCCCGCGCAATGACAGAGAGGCACAATGAATCTCACTCGTCCGTTGCTTATTCTGCTGCTCGCCGGTGCGAGCTATCTCGCTGCCCAGACTACTGGCCAACGCCTCTTTTTCCATCTCAGCTACATTCTGGCCGGTTTGCCGCTGGTAGCATTGGCGTGGGCATGGCTTAATTTGTATGGCCTTAAGATTGAGCGCGAACATGCCAGTTTACGCGCTAGCGTAGGCGACTACACCCGCGAGCGGATGACGATCGAAAACCGCTGGTGGTTGCCTAAGCTGTGGATTGAGCTGCAAGATGAATCGGACCTGCCCAACCATGAAGCCGGCTTTGTCGCTTACCTTGGCAGACGCGAGACAACCCGCTGGACGACGCGCACCCTCTGCACCCATCGTGGCCGGTTTCGATTAGGGCCGACTCGGATTATCAGCAGCGATCCGTTTGGCCTATTCCGCTTTTCCCGTTTGATCCCCGGCAGCGGCGAAATTATTGTCTATCCACGAACCGAAGAGATAGCCACGTTTCGCCTGCCCGGCGCGGAACTATCAGGCGGATCGAACAGCCTGATCCGGACGCACAGCGTCACTCCTAATGTCGCCACCATCCGCGACTACCAGCCCGGCGATAGCCTCAACCGGATCCATTGGCGCAGCACTGCCCGGCATGGCCGGCTTATGGTGAAAGAGTTTGAACTTGATCCGGCTGCCGACATCTATCTCGTGCTCGATCTTAATGAACGAGCAACGATGCGCCTGCCACCTGAACCTGAGGCAATCGATGAACGCCTGATCGCACCATGGTGGCAACGCCAACCGGCGGCGCGCCGCCGGTTGCTACCTGACTCCACTGAAGAGCACGCTGTCGCAGTTGCCGCCTCACTCGCGCGAACCCTGCTGTCGCAGAACCGGATCGTCGGCTTGCTCGCGTGGAGTGACCACCTACAAGTGATCCCCGCTGAACGCGAAGAACGCCAACTATGGAAGATGCTTGAGCTGTTGGCTGTGGTGCGCGCTACTGGCCATCATTCGCTCGCCGAGTTGCTGGTAGCCGAAGGGCCACGGTTTGGGCGCGACACCACCCTCATTATCATCACATCTGATCTTGACCCACGCTGGGTTACGGCATTGCAGCATCATCTCTACCGTGGCATCCGGGCAGCAGTTATCTTCATCGATCCGCTCAGCTACGGTGGTTTGAATGATCCAGAACCGCTGTTGAACCATCTAGCCGGGCTGAAGATTGACGTTTACCGCCTGCAACGGGGCGATACTCTAGCCGACGCATTGCGCCAGCCAATCGGATTGGCGGCATAACACCGGCTCCCGCCCGCAATGCCTTCTCACTAGACCAGCGCACCTTACCGGCCAAAGGCCGTGTGGCGCAACCGGCACCACTATTGGGCGGCTATGTGCAGTCGCCTTCGCCTCCGGTAGCCATTTCTCCTCTTGTTGTAATGTTCTATCCGCTTTACACTAACACTAGGTTCGCGGCTACCGAGTTCTGCCGCCACTATGCACAGGAATGACCGCGATGAGTCCTCCTATTCCAAGCCATCTGCAACACCTCTACCTCGAGGCGATGCTCCAAGGCAGTGGGAGAGCCGCTGATCGGGTCATCGAACAGGCGCTGGCCCAAGGGGTAAGCGCGCCGCGCATTTACCTCGACA
>JANWYE010000247.1 GCA_025057175.1 Chloroflexus sp.
AATGTCAATGCCGACAATATCGCCTTGGCGGAGCCGGTCGCGCTTGTTAGGAATACCGTGGCAGATCACATCGTTAATCGAGGTGCAGATCGTGCCGGGAAAAGGCGGGATATAATTGCGCCGGCCTGCCGGCACATACCCCTTATAAACCGGTTCGGCCCCGCGCGAGCGAATAAACTCTTCGGCAATTGCGTCAAGCTCGGCGGTCGTCACGCCGGGGCGGATATGTTCGCGCAGTACATTGAACGTCTGCCGCACCAATTGACCGGCGGCGCGCAGTAGTTCGATTTGCGCTGGAGACTTGAGAATGATGGGCATGGATTGGCTCTCTCGTCATTACAAAAGATGCTACCTATGTTATAGCATAGAACGCACCTATCCAGCGTAAAGGTTAAGACTGGTGTTTCGCTGCGCCCTCACTCCCAACTTCCTCGACCTCAACCGCTGGCGCCGGCGGGCGCGGCAGCAAGCCGGCCTGCTCGACCACGCGCGGGATGGCTCGCGTCCAATCGACCGACATGATATGCACGCCGGCGACCCCTTCGATACTCAGCAGTTCGTTGACCAGCTCGGCAGCCAACGCAATGCCCTCGGCTTCGCTGTCGGCGGCGCGTTGCATGCGCTCGATCACGGCGTCGGGCATGAGCGTGCCGGGTAGGTGATCGCGCAAATACACCGCCGACTGAGGCCGGCGCAAGATCATCACCCCAGCCAGAATGTACGCCTGCTGGTGCAGGCCAGCAGCGCGCACATCGGCCATCCAGTGGCGGAAGCGGTTGACATCGAAGATCAACTGGGTCTGGACAAACTCAGCCCCGGCTTCAATCTTCTTTTCCAGCCGCGCCGCGCGTTCGACATTCGGGTTGGCAACGCTGCCGATAAAGAAGCGTGGCGCTTCTTTCAGCGGTGTGCCCGATTGAAAGGTCGCCTGATCGCGCAAGGTGCGCAGCATACGGATCAGTTGAAACGAATTCAAATCGAGCACATTCTTCGCGTCGGGATGATCGCCAATGCGCGGATGATCACCGGTCATGGCCAGCAGGTTGCGCACACCCAACGCCGACGCGCTAAGAGCGTCGGCTTGCAACGCGATCCGGTTGCGGTGCTGGCAAGTCATCTGCATAATCGGCTCGATGCCGAGCTGCTGCAAGATGACGCTGCCTCCTAGCGATGACATACGAGCAATGCCGCGCTGATTATCGGTCAAATTGACCGCATCGACATAATGGCGAATATTTTGGGCTAGTGTCTCAAGATGCGCGCGGGCTGCCCCCTTTGGCGGCGCGATCTCGCCTGTCACTACGACTTGGCCGGCGGCCAGCCGGCGTTGCAAGGTAGAATGCATAACTATTCGTCGGCAAGGGCCTGTTGCAGATCGGCGATCAGGTCGCTGGCATCTTCAATCCCGCACGAGAGCCGGATCAGATTATCGCGGATGCCGACCGCCAGCCGTTCTTCACTACTCAACTCATAGTAACTCATGAGCGCTGGTTGTTCAACCAGACTCTCGACCCCGCCAAAGCTCGGCGCGATGTATGGCAAGCGGAGACGGTCAACGACTGCCATTGCGCTGTGCAGATCGCCGGCCACCTCAAACGAGACGACGCCGCCAAAGCCGCGCATTTGGGCGCGGGCGATGGCATGATCGGGGTGATCGGGCAAGCCGGGATAATGCACTTTGGTGACGCGCGGATGGCGGGCGAGAAACTCGGCTACCGCTTGCCCATTCTGATTGTGGCGCTCCATGCGCAGGGCGAAGGTTTTAAGGCCCCGCCCCAGCAGGTAGGCAGCGTGCGGATCACAGATCCCGCCCAGCACACCCTGTGTCTCACGTAGAGCGCTAATGATCGGCGGGCGACCAATAATCACCCCGGCCAGCAAATCGTTGTGGCCAGCGAGATACTTGCTGCAGCTATGCACTACTAGATCGATCCCGTAGGCAAGCGGGCGCATATTGTAGGGCGTGGCGAAGGTAGCGTCAATGACGGTCTTAATCCGGTGTTCGCGAGCAATGGCCGCCACCGCAGCCAGATCGATCACCCGTAGATAGGGGTTGGTTGGCGCTTCGGTGACGATCAGACGGGTGCGGCCCGGCTCGATCGCTGCGGCAATTGCTGCCGGGCTAGCTGCCGCCACCACGCTATGGGTCACGCCAAGGCGGGCCAACATCGTGCGGACGAATTGGCGGGTGCGGCGATAGCCATCGTCGGTTAAAATCACGTGGCTGCCGGCCGGAAGCATCGCCAACATCACCGTGGTCAGCGCATTCATCCCGGAAGCGCAGAGCAATGCTGCTGCTGGCGCATCCGGCGACTCGAGCGCGGCGAGGCGGGCTTCAACGGCGCGCACAGTGGGGTTGCCGTAACGGCCATACTCTTCGCGCTCCAGTTCACCCGACTGAAAAGCGATCAATTCGGCGCTATCGCGAAAGGTGTAGGTTGCGCTCTGCACGATTGGCGGCGTAATTGAGTCGAATGCGCGCCGGCGCGGTTCGCCAGCGTGAACGGCGGCCGTACAGGGGCCGGGAGATTGGGTAGTGGGCATAAAAAAACCTCTCATCAGGGCGACGAGAGATTAGATGACGCGCTTCTGCCATTAGGCGGGAAGACGCCGCTCTCCTCTCATCTGCCAGCTTCATGCTGCCGGAGTTGCCACCCGTCAGGCGTTAATCCGCCGGGTTGGCGCGGTTTCATCGGGCCGGTCCCTCCACCGCTCTGGATGAGTGCAGCGTTCTGCAATTGAGACAAGTATAACAGGAAGCAAGGAGAATTGTCAATCCACACCCAAAAGACGTAGCGCGCTATATCCCCTAAAGGAACAGGGCGCGCTACGTCTCGTTATATCGCCATCACACCCGCAGGAAGGCCGACATAATCACCACATCATGCAAATCGCCGTTGCGATCGATGGCATGGCGGGCCAATTGCCCCTCGACGGCGAAGCCTAAACGCGAGAAGATCGCTTGGCCAGCCTTTAGCGCCGCCAGCATCGCGACTGTCACCTTCTGCGCGCCCAATTCACGGGCCGCCTCGACAATCGCTTGCGCCATCTGCATGCCCAACCCGCTGCGCCGCCAACCCGGCTTGACAATCAGGCGCAGCTCGGCCACGTGGTTTGACCAGCCGGGCACCCGTCGCGCCGAGGTATAAGCCACAATCGAGCCATCGTCGGCAATGGCCACAATCTGCCGCCAGTTTTCGGCGTGTGAAGCATTGGCCAACCGCGCGATAATTTCGGGGTTAGTGAAATCTTCTTCGAGATAGAGCAAATCATCTTTGGGCAGGCTCAGGCCGAAATCGGCCAGCGCCGCCCGATCATTCTCGGCCAGCGGGCGAATGGTTACCTGCCGGCCATCTTTTAGTGCTGCATTGCTTATCGCTTCGCTGCGTAGGGCCATGCCCAGCCTCCTGCTGTGTGATGAGGGAACTGTTTCGTATGAAGTGTGTGAAATATACCACATGAAGTTACAGCCGGGTTACGCTGTGTAACTTCTCTTTGAAGTGGTCAATTCTTTTCACAGATTGTGTTAGCGAAACTGGTATAATTGTAACCGTTCCTTGGATCAGTATCAACCGGCGGAGTCGCCCGGCGATCCGTCGCAAGGAGGTCGTCATGAGCGAAAAGCGCGAAGTCGTTGTGCTCAGCGGCGTGCGCACGGCTATTGGCACGTTCGGCGGCAGTCTTAAAGACCATCCCCCTACCGAGTTGGCGGCATTGGTCACGCGCGAAGCAGTTGCGCGCGCCGGTGTGCAACCTGATGAGATCGGGCACGTTGTCTTTGGCCACGTGATCAATACCGAACCGCACGATATGTATATGGCTCGCTATGCGGCGGTGCGCGGCGGTCTGCCGGTCGAGACGCCGGCTTTCACGCTTAACCGGTTGTGCGGGAGCGGTTTGCAGGCCATTGTGTCGGCGGCGCAGTATATTTTGCAAGGCGATGTTGATGCAGCCGTGGCCGGCGGCGCCGAAAGCATGAGCCGCGGCCCGTACAGCTTGCCAGCAATGCGCTTTGGCGCGCGGATGAACGACTCGAAAGTGGTCGATATGATGGTCGGCGCGCTGACCGATCCGTTCGACGATTGCCACATGGGGGTGACGGCCGAGAATGTGGCGGCCAAGTGGGGGATTAGCCGCGAGGATCAAGATCAACTCGCCTACGAGAGCCACATGCGTGCCGCGCGCGCGATCGAAGAGGGACGCTTCGCCGATCAGATTGTGCCGGTCGAAATTAAGGTCAAAGGCGGTACGGCCCAGTTTACTGTCGATGAGGGTGTGCGTCGCGATACCACCCTTGACAAGTTAGCTAAGCTGCGCCCGGTCTTCCAGAAGGATGGAACGGTTACTGCTGGCAATGCGTCGAGCATCAACGACGCTGCCGCCGCGGTGGTGTTGATGGATCGCGCCACCGCCGAGCGGCGTGGCTATAAGCCGCTGGCTCGTTTGGTGGGTTACAGTCATGCCGCCGTGGAACCGAAGTATATGGGTATTGGGCCGGTGCCGGCGGTGCGCCGCTTGCTTGAGCGCACCGGCCTGCGGATTGATGATATCGATCTGTTTGAAGTTAATGAGGCGTTCGCGGCGCAAGCCTTGGCAGTGATCCGCGATCTTGGCTTGCCATTAGATCGCACCAATCCCAACGGGAGCGGGATTTCGCTCGGCCATCCAATCGGCGCCACCGGTTGTATCCTGACGGTGAAGGCTATCCACGAGCTGCACCGCACCGGTGGCCGCTATGCGCTGGTGACAATGTGTATCGGCGGCGGGCAGGGTATTGCTGCGATCTTTGAACGCATGTAGTGTGCTACAATTGTTGGGCTGTGAGCAGGCGCTCTGATCGGATTAGAGCGCCTGCTCAAGGAATGAAACATGGTATGAAGCTGGTTGGGAGGCTGGAATGGGCAAATTAACCGGCCGGGTCGCAATTGTGACCGGCGCTT
>JANWYE010000248.1 GCA_025057175.1 Chloroflexus sp.
AGCGTATAGATTGACGGCTTGGGTTTCTAGGGTTGGCAGTTCAAAGGCTCGTTCTGGTTTGCCCTGCGCTTGGGCAAGCTCCTGATCGGCCCGTTCGGCTTGAGCAGCAAAAGCGGTGCGAAGCTGGTTGAGAAGATCAGGCCGGCTGCTGAGCGCCCGCGCAATCCGATCGAGGTTATCAACCACCTGCTGCGGGGCACGTTCGATAGCCTGTACATAGAAGGCGGTTGCCGCGTCGAGATCGCCGCTGCGGAAGCGCACCAGATCGCCGCGCCGGAGCGCAGTGTCGCCAAAGCGTGGATCAAGCCGGGCCGATGTTTGCAATAACTCGTCGGCTTGCTGGAAGAAGGCCCCGGCTTGAGCGGCGTCGCCATTCGTTGTTGCGTGCTCGGCCAATTGCAGCAACACACCGGCCCGCTCATTCATCAAAGCCACATCTTGCGGCGCAATCTCAGCGACGCGCTCGTACCAATTCAGCGCTGTGTACAACCGCTGTGCGTCACCCGTCCAACTATACCAGAAGGTGTTGATCCGGCCCAGATTAGCGTAGTGATCCTTGTTGAGCGGGTTGAGCTGGTGAGCGCGCTGCAACGCGGCTTCGGCAAGAGCAAGTAGACTTTGGGGCGATGAACGTTGCGTGAAGGCAGTGACGGCTTCAACGCCATCGAGCCGCAACAACGCATCGAGATCAGGCTTGCCGGCATCGCCAATTGCCACACCCTGCGCGCGCAGCGCATCGGCCAGCGACATTAGGGTGCGGGCTAAGTGCAGGTAGTAGAAGTCTTCGCCGGGATTGGCGCGGATAGTGGCGATCGACTCGTTGAGCGCCGCTAGTAACGCGCGCGCCGAGGTTTGTCCTTGCTCACTGTAGGTCTGCGCTTGCTGGAAGCGCATATCAGCGTAGACCGGCTGGATATTAAGCCACCAGATTAGCACGGCGGCGACAAAGCCGATCAAGCCGGCGGTGCCGATCATGCCGGTTGCGGGCTGGCGCGCAGCCGGCCGGCGGGCCGGCGCGCGTTGCTGGCCGCGGCGGGCCGGTGGGCGCACAGCCGGCTTGGCCACCGCCGGTTCGGGCGTTGGCTCTTGGTTGCGCTCGATCCGCTCAGCCGCGATCGTTAGTCCCAATAGCAGCCAGAACATCATCAACGTAGCCACGATCGGAATGCCGGTCAGGCCTTCGACAACGTGGGCCGTTACGGCGCTTAACATGGCAATGACGAGCAGATGATGCCGCCAACTGGCCGGCTGGCGTAACTGGCGCAGGCAGAACCAGACAAAGCTGCCGATCAGCCAGAGATAAGCTGCCAGCCCCAACAACCCCTTGGTCACGATCTCGTCGAGCAACGCTTGATGCGAGCGGTCAGGCGAAGCGCCCCGCGCTTCGACATTTGCCAGCGATGGCGGGTAGAAGCGGTTGAAGGCGACAAACATGCTCTCTGGCCCCCAGCCAATCAGCAACCGCAGCGGATCACTGGTAATCAGCCCAATCGTGCCGCCGGCATGCTCATCGCCAAACCAGATCAAGCGTCGCACCAAGCCGGTGCCGCTTTCAACTTCTAAGAGACGGCCCATCCGGCCAAGGTACGGCACCTCGCGCAACTGGCTAAAGAATGGCGCATCCGAAAGGTTAAACGCGATAAGAAAGCCGCCGGTGACTAGTGTGATTGCCACCCAACCGGCCAATGCTTGGGCCAGTAAGCGGCTACCGCGCGAGTTGCCGCTCGCTTGCAACCGCTTTCGTCCATACCAAAGCGTGAGCGAAACAAACAAAAACAACCCTGCGCCTAGCCCAATCCATGGCCCGCGGCTCTGGCTAAAGAAGATAGTGACAAGGACAAGGCCAAGCACGATGGCGCTAGCCGCTGCATGGAGGTGCCAAGCCAATCGCGACGGTTCCGCTGGCGCGCTGCCGAAGAGCGATAGCCCGTAGCCGGCAAGCAACGCCACCACGGCCAGTGCTAGCCACAGCCACCAATCGAGCGCATTGGCAGCAAGATCTGGCGTAGCAAATTGTTGTGTGCCGGCAGCGGCATTGATGGCGAACGCCAGCCCAAAACCGAGCAAATACGCAAGCGTAAGCAACAATGGCCAGCGGGGTAGCGGCTGGTGGCGATGGGTAGCCAGCAACCACCAGATCGCAGTCGCGCAGATCACTGCTCCCGGAAAGAGCCACCAATAGCGAAAGTCAATGGTGCGGATCGCGACGCTGAACTTCAAGATCGCGATAATCAGCAGCGCGCCGGCCAACCAAAGCAGGCCACGCCCGATCGCCCAGCGCCATTCGGCTGCCGGTTGGGGCGCGATTGGCGCGGAGCGAGCGGCAGATAACGCTGCGAGCAGCCGGTAGAGCGCCAGCGGCACAATCATGATCAGGTAGGCGGCCACAAAGATCGAATTGCCCAGCGTCGAGGCGACCCGCGCAATCACATCGCCGCGCCAAGGCAGCGGATCGAGCTGGTAATGCTGCATAATCCCGTACATGGCCACCACTGCGCCGGCAGCGAGACTCAGCGTGATCAGGCGTTCGCGTTGGGCGGGAGTGCGCAACGCCACCGCAACTAGCACGCCGAGCATCAAGTACGAGAGGTAGGTATACAACCCCTGCATACGCTGGTACGATCCCCAGAGACTGGTGGCAGGGGTAATCGAAGTGATGGTCGTGAGCACAAAAACGGTCGTGTAGGCCACCGTTGGCCAAAAGAGCGGAGTGGCGCGCAGAGTTGCCCACCACGAACCGGTGGCCGGTTGCTGATCAAGAGCGCGTTGATTGAGCCAATCGAGGAACCAGACAATCGCGGCAGCGAGACCAATCAGCGCCAGCGAGCGCAACACGGCCGCTTTATCAGGCTCAAAGTGGCGCGCGGAGTAGAGGTTGAAATAGATCGGCACCAACGTGAGTGCCAACAACCAGCTTGCCTCAACAACCCGCGCGCTCCATTGACTGATCGTGCTCTGGGAAGACATAGGATATGTAGTAGCCTCTTCGTGAGAGTGAGTGATTGATGGAATCACTCTCTGCTGAATATTAGGACAATCTGTAGTACTCTGCTACTGTCATCAATGCTTCGCCGCCAATTCTGCCTGCCGGTGCTGCTTCCAAGTCTGCGCCCGTTCCAGAATCTGGCGGGCATTGGCCCGGCTATGGTCGTTAGGCGCGCCGTCGAGCATCGCGGCGATCTCGTCGATCCGTTGATCAAGCGACAACAGTTCGACGCTGGTGCGGGTGCGCCCGGCGGCGACCTCTTTGCGAATATGGTAATGCGTATTGGCGAAAGCGGCGACTTGGGGCAAATGGGTGATACATAACACCTGATGGCGTTGGCTAATCATCCACAACTTCTGGCCGACCACGTGCCCGGCGCGCCCGCCAACGCCGACATCGATCTCATCAAAGACCAGCGTCGGTACCTCATCAACCTGCGACAAAATAGATTTCAAGGCCAACAGCAAACGCGCGCTCTCACCGCCCGAAGCAATCCGAGCCAGCGGCTTTAGCGGCTCGCCGAGGTTAGGCGCGATCAGAAACTCAACGCGATCGATGCCGGTGCGATCACAGGCTAACCGGCGACCATTGATCAGTGGGCCGCCGGGATCATCAACGTGCTCGATCTGAACGGCAAAACGCACATTTGGCATCGCCAGATCATGCATTGCCGCGCTGATTTGGCGGCTCAACTCCTCGCCAACCTGTCGCCGTTGGTGCGACAACGCCTGCGCGCGGCGGGCCAATTCGGCGAGCAAAGTCTGTTCTTGCGCTTCGAGGGCTGCGATCTGAGCCGCACTATTGCTCAATTGTTCAATCTCGGCCTCGGCGCGGGCTGCCCGCTCGATCAACGTCGCCAGATCCATTCCGTACTTACGTTGCAGATCGCGCAGCACCGTCAGGCGATCCTCGATCGCATCGAGCCGGCGCGGATCGACATCGAGATCAGTGCGATAGCGACGCAGCCCAATCACTAAATCTTCGAGTTGGTATTGCAGCTCAGTGGCCTGCTGCGCCAGCAATCCGGCGCGCTCGTCGAGGCGGGCCAGTTCGTTGAGCGCATTCACTGCGGTTGCCATCGCCTCGCTTGCTGATCGCCCACTGCGCCCTTCTGCGCCGGCGTAAAGCGCCCGGTACGCCTCATCGGCCAGCGCAGCAATGCGAGTCGCATTCTGCATAACCGAGCGCTCGCGCAGCAACTCTTCCTCTTCGCCCAATTTGAGCTTAGCTGCGGCCACATCAGCGCGCAGCAGCTCGAGTTCCTCGATCCGGGCCTGCCGGCGGGCCTCGCCGGTGCGCAAATCTGCTAGGCGGGCCTGCACAGCGCGCAAGGCAGCCAACTGATCGGCCACCTGCTGGCGGAGCGGCAGCAGCTCGCCAAAGCGGTCGAGCAGCTCAAGATGGGTGCGCGGATTAAACAGAGACTGGCCTTCGTGCTGGCCATGAATATCAATCAAGCGGCTGCCGATTTCACGCAAGATGGCGCTATTCACGGCGCGACCATTGACGCGCGCCACGCTTCGCCCCGACTCCGCAGAAATTTCACGGGCAAGGATGAGCTGATCATCACCCTCGGCGAGCAGATCATTTTCGGCAAGGAGTGGCAGCAAATGCGGGCAATCATCAAGGCTAAAGATGCCTTCAACCCGAGCGCGGGCGCAGCCGGCGCGGACAAAGGTCGGATCGACTCGCTCGCCGCGCAAAGTGCCGAGGGCGTCAATAATGATTGACTTGCCGGCGCCGGTTTCGCCGGTCAGCACATTAAAGCCCTGCTCAAAGCGCAGATGCAGACGGTCGATAATGGCGAAATCCTGAATCTGCAACTCTAGTAGCATACGGCAGGCGCAGTACTCATCTGGCGTTTTATCGGTAGCAAACAATGCAGTAGATACACGCTTTGCATTGTACCATAACCGT
>JANWYE010000249.1 GCA_025057175.1 Chloroflexus sp.
ATACGAGCAACTCGACCAAGCGGCAGTCTCACCTGACGGTGCGATGCTAGCGTTTGTCAACCGTCGTGAACGCTGGTGGCGGCGTGGTCCCCACCCATTCTCGCCCAACGAGATTTGGCTGGGGCCGGCTCAACCCGATTATCGCGCCTTGCGCCAACTGGCCGGCCCGTTTGGCGAACGGTTCCAGTATGCCGGCAAACTCGGCTGGCCGCTCTGGGCGCCCGATGGTCAAGGGCTGTATGTCGTATGTGATTGCGATGGCCACGAGAATCTCTGGTACATCCCGCTCGGCGATGGTGTGCCGCGCCAGATTACCTGCTTTCGCGATGGTCGCTTGCTCTTCCCAGCCATTGCCCGGCGCAGCGGGGTGATCGTCTGTGAGCGAGGTGATGGCCAATTGTGGCGGATCGATCCGGCTACTGGCGATGCGGCCCCCATCCCGATCCGGGTGCGCGTCGATACCAAGCGCACGCCGGTGCGGATCGAACGCTGGAGCAGCGGCTTCAGCGAGGTGCGGCTCAGCCCCGATGGCAAGAAGTTGGCGCTGGTGGCTCGTGGCGATGTCTTTGCCGATTTTGCCGACAAAGAGACCGAACGTGATCTGCGTCAAGGGCCGGCGTTTCGGGTCACTAACACGCCGGCGCGCGAATGGTCGGTGGCGTGGACGCCTGACTCGCAGAGTTTAGTCTACCTCTCGGATCGTCATGGCGAGATCGAACTCTTTGGCTACGACTTTGACACCGGCCAAGAAATGCAACTGACTCGCGATGGACGGCCTAAGCTGCTGCCGCGTATTGCGCCGAATGGCAATGCGGTGGCCTACATTCGCGATCGCATGGCGATCGATATTCTGGAAGAGATTGGTGGTGAACCGCGTGAGCTGTGCCGGGCACGGTTTACCGTCGCTGCCGACTTGTGCTGGTCGCCCGACTCACGCTATCTCGCCTTCATTGCCCAAGATGATCACCTATTTAGTAATGTTTACATTGTGCCGGCAGCCGGCGGCGAGCCGCGCCAGATTACTTTTCTGAGCAATATCGGCGGCGGGGATTTGCGCTGGTCGCCTGATGGTAGCTTTATCATCTTTACCACTGAACAATACCGGCTGGAATCGCAGATTGCGCGCGTCGATTTGCGCCCGCCACAGCCGGTCTTTCGCGAAGCGGCGTTTGAACGCTTGTTTGAAAAAGAGAAGAAAGAGGAAAAGACTGCTCCAGCCGGCGATCAATCTGATGAAAAGACGAGAGCAGCTAAGCCAGTGAGCGAACCAATCGTCTACGAGGGGATCGAGCGGCGGCTACGCCTGCTCACGCCACCCCAGATGAATGCGGTCGCCGGTCCAATCAGCCCTGACGGCAAAGATCTGCTCTTTTTGGCATCGGTTGCCGGCAAAGTGGATATTTGGACAATGCCGCTCGACGAGCCGCGCGCCGGCCAGCCGCCGCGCCAACTCACGGCCAGCGATACGCGAAAAGGGTTTTTGCAGTTTGCGCCTGATGGGCGTAGCTTCTACTATCTCGAAGACGGGCAAGTGGTGGTGCGACGCTTTCCCGGCGGGAATGAGCCAAATCGCTTATCGTTGCGGGCTGAGGTTGAGGTTGATTTTCACCGCGAAAAAGAGCAGATTTTCACTGAAGCGTGGCGCGAGTTGCGCGATAGCTTTTACGATCCGACCTTCCGCGGCCAAGACTGGCAACAGGTGCGCGCGCGTTTTGCGCCGCTGATTGGCGCGGTGCAAACGACCGAAGAGCTGCATACTCTCATCAATCTGATGGTGGGTGAGCTGCGGGCATCGCATCTCGGCAGCGGCTTCTACGGTTGGGAGAGCGATGATGGCTTTATCGGCATTCTCTTTGCCGCTGAACCGTTGCTGCGCGAGGGCAAATTGGTGGTGGAACGGGTTTTGCCCGATGGCCCGGCAGCGCTGACAAATGAGCCGCCACGTCCCGGCGAAGAGCTGGTTGCGGTTGATGGCGCCCGTCTGAGCGCGAACCTCTCATTGCATAAGCTGTTGCTGCGTAGCGCCGGACGGCGGGTGCGGCTCGCTTTGCGCGCAGGCGATGGCGCTGAACGCGAGATTGTGGTGCGCCCGATCAATGCTCACGCCTACCAGCGACTGCGTTATCGTGATTGGGTGGCAGCCAATGAGCAATATGTGCATACCATAAGTCGTGGCCGGCTTGGCTATGTGCATATCGAAGCGATGAGCTACGACGCCTACCAACAATTTTTAGTCGATCTCGACGCTGAAACGCACAGTAAAGCAGGTGTTATCATTGATGTGCGGTACAATAGTGGCGGGCACACGGCGACCTTCGTGCTTGATGTCTTGATGCGGCGGTCGGCATTGCGTAGCGGATTTCGCGATCTTGGCGCAACCGATGCCAGCCATCTGGCCGGCAATCGGGTGCTCGACCGGCCAACCGTGCTGGTGACGAATGAGCGTTCGGCGAGCAATACCGAGATGCTGAGCGAAAGTTACCGGCGCTTGCGTCTGGGGAAAGTGGTAGGTCGCCCAACAGCCGGCGCTGTCATCTGGACGTATAGCATCCAATTGCTCGATGGCGCGTGGCTGAGTTTGCCGCGATTGTATGTGGTGACGCCGGAAGGTGAAGATCTCGAAGGAAGCGGACGTCCGGTTGATGTCGAAGTCACTCGTCCGTTGGGTGAGTGGGCCAACGGACGTGATCGGCAGCTTGACGCCGCTGTCGCAACGCTGCTTAAGTCGGTGCAGCGGCGCAAGTAGCCGCCAAGATTGCCAATCAACGGTATAATGGGACGTACAATATGGCAAGGTGATAACGTGTTGTCGAACGATTCGGAGCGCCGGCGCCAGAGCGGTTGTTGCGCAGAAAAGTGAGGTTGAAGATGTCGACCCTCGCACCCCTCCGCTTTTCAGTTTGTCTCGATATGATCTTCACCGATCGCCCGTTTGAGCAGCGACTCGAACATATTGCCGATCTGGGTTTTCGCGCTTACGAATTCTGGACGCGGCGGGGCAAGGATATGAACATTACCATCGCCTTGCAGACGGCGCTGCGGCTGCACTGCGTGGCGATTGCCGGCAATAGTGAAGCCTCACCGAACGACCCCGATCAGCGGGCGCAATTTCGCGATGAGATTAGCCGGAGTGCGGCGCTGGCGGTGGATCTCGCCTGCGATCATCTGATTGTACATGGCGGAGTTGCCCGCGCCGATCTTGATCGCTCAACGCAACGCGCGCATCTGGTCGAAGCGTTGCGTGAAGCAGCGGAGACGGCCTCTGATGCTGGAATCAATTTGTTGCTTGAGCCACGTAACCAAATCGATCACCCCGGCAGTTTCTTATGGTCGTCTGATGAAGGGTTTGCGATTGTGCGTGAATTGGGCCTGCCCCATGTCAAATTGCTCTTCGATTGTTATCACCAACAAATTAGCGAAGGCAATCTAACCCAACGCATTCTGGCTAACCTTGATCTGATCGGTCACATTCACGTCGCTGATGTGCCCGGACGCCACGAACCCGGCACGGGCGAAATCAACTACGAGCACATCTTTGGCATCTTGCGTGAACATAACTACAGCGGCTATGTCGGTTTGGAATACTCGCCGCGGATTGATGCTGCTGCTAGTCTGCGCGCAGTGCGGATGATGGGCCAGTAGGGTAAAGCATACCCTTGCTCGCAAGCGCTCACGTTCATCGCAATCTTGCCTTGGAGCCATTACGTGAGGAGGCCATGGAGACGTTTTGTCGCATCGGTGTGTTTTACGACGGGTCGTACTTCTCGTATGCGCAAACCTACTTTTACACAGAAAAGAAAGTTGGTTGGCTGTCATTTCCGCCATTTCACCGCTTGATCGAGCAATTTGTCAGCAGCAAAGAGCAGCGCTATGCTGCTCACCGGATCGTGTATGCCAGTTGGCATCAGGGCCTCTTTCCGGCGTCGCAAACGAATGAAAAGCAGTTTCAAGTGGAGCGCAATCGCCATCTTGATTTGATGCATGCCGGGATCGAGCCAAAATATGTCCCGATGGCACCCAACGGGCACGAAAAAGGGGTTGATGTCTCGTTGGCGATTGATGCGATGGAGCGAGCCATAGAAGGGAAGATGGACGTAGCAGTGTTGGTCACCGGTGATGGCGACCTAACGCCGTTGACGCGCTCGTTGATGAAGCACGGGGTGCGGGTGGGAGTGGTCTATTTTGAGTACGACTCACCGCACCGTAACAGCCGTGCCAATAATCGCCTGCTCGCTGCATGCAATTACTCGTTTAACGTCAATATGCTTGAGCGTGATCCGCGCTATGCTGCGGTCTTCCAGAGTCTGTTTCGCCAACCGCAGGGAGCGGCGAAGGGGTAAGCCGCTCCTTTATGCATGGGCCATTGTAACGTCACAACATCCGCCCATCTAACAAATGCCCCATCCGCAATTGCTTGGCCAACAAATATGGCGCGCTATAGGCATTCGCCGGCGCTTGCAGCGGCACCCGTTCGCGCACTGCGATGCCATACTGTTCGAGGCTCGCAATCTTGGCGGGGTTGTTGGTCAACAACCGCACTGAGTCAACACCCAGATCGCGCAACATAGCGGCGGCAATCCCGTAATCGCGCATATCATCGGGCAAGCCCAAGGCGCGGTTGGCGTCAACCGTATCGAGACCCTGTTGCTGAAGGGCGTAGGCCCGAATCTTATTCACCAGCCCAATGCCGCGCCCCTCTTGGCGCAGATAGAGCAACACCCCGCGCCCGGCTTGCTGGATCGCAGTGAGCGCCGTGACCAACTGCTCGCCGCAGTCGCAGCGGTGCGAACCGAAGATGTCACCGGTTAGACATTCGGAATGCAAGCGGGTGAGCACCGGTTCCGGCCCGCCGAGCGTGCCGCAGATCAGCGCCACCTGCTCTTTC
>JANWYE010000024.1 GCA_025057175.1 Chloroflexus sp.
CGCGGGCAGGTGCTGTGCGCGCCGGGGAGCATCAAGCCGCACAAGAAGTTCGAGGCGCAGGTGTACGTGTTGAAGAAAGAAGAGGGTGGCCGGCATACGCCATTCTTCTCCGGCTACCGGCCGCAGTTCTACATCCGCACGACCGACGTGACGGGGGCGATTAGTCTGCCGGCGGGGATGGAGATGGTGATGCCGGGCGATAACGTGGTGATGACGATTGATCTGATCGTGCCGGTGGCGATTGAGGATGGTCTCCGCTTCGCGATCCGCGAGGGTGGCCGCACCGTCGGCGCTGGCGTTGTCACCAAGATCCTTGATTAGCAGAATGTGAACCGGAAACGGGGGCGTGGTCTTCCCACGTCCCCGTCGATTGGAGAAAAACGATGGCTAAGCAAAAGGTTCGGATTCGCCTCAAGGCGTATGACCACAAGATCCTCGATCAATCGGCGCGCCAGATTGTCGAGGCAGCCGAGCGGACAGGCGCGCTCGTCGCCGGGCCGGTTCCGCTGCCGACTAAAATCGAGCGCTATAGCGTGATCCGGTCGGGGTTCATCGATAAAGACTCGCAGGAGCAGTTTGAGATTCGCACCCACAAACGATTAATCGATGTGCTCGATCCGAGCCAGCAAACGATTAATGCCCTAATGAAACTCAATCTGCCGGCTGGTGTCGATATTGAGATTAAGCTGTAGAAGAAAAGTAGGCGTTGCGCTCCGCTGACGACAACTTCGTTCTTGGTCACCAGTGGAAACGCGCGCCGGAAAGGCAGCCGCTGCGCGACTGACGCATGCTGCGGAGGTACCCTATGATTCACGGATTGTTAGGTCGCAAAGTCGGGATGATGCAGTACTTCACCGAGCAAGGCATGGCTATTCCGGTGACGGTTATTTCAGCGGGACCCTGCATCGTCACTCAAATTCGCACGCCGGAGCGCGATGGCTACAGCGCCGTGCAGCTCGGCTACGAAGAAGTTGAGCCGCGCAAGCTGACTAAGCCACAGCAAGGCCACCTCAAGGCAGCCGGCGGCGTCATGCTGCGCTATCTGCGCGAGTTTAGCGCCGATGACCCGATGGCCCACAAGCCCGGCGAGGTAGTAACTGTCGAGCTGTTCAAGCCCGGCCAGAAGGTTGATATTTCCGGCACCTCAAAAGGTCGCGGCTTTGCCGGTGTCGTCAAGCGGCACGGGTTCCGCGGCGGCCCCAAAACCCACGGCCAAAGCGACCGCCACCGCGCGCCCGGTTCGATCGGCGCCGGTACTACGCCCGGCCGCGTGTGGAAGGGCCAGCGCATGGCTGGCCGGATGGGCGGCAAGCGAGTCACCATCCAGAATCTGGAAGTGGTTGAAGTGCTGCCCGCTCAGAATCTGTTACTGGTGAAGGGCTCCGTTCCCGGCGCCCGCAATGGCCTGCTTCAGATCCGCAAAGCGGTGAAGAGCTAAAGGGGGAAGACGATGCAGGCAACACTCTACAATCAGGCCGGCGAACAGGTGGGCACCATTGAGGTCAGCGATTACATCTTCGGCATCGAGCCGAATGTGCCAGTGATGCATCAGTATGTGTTGATGCAGCACGCGAACGCCCGCCTCGGCACGCACAATACCCGTGGTCGCGGCGAGGTCAAGGGTTCAACCCGCAAGCTTTACCGCCAAAAGGGCACCGGTCGCGCCCGCCAAGGCTCGATCCGTGCGCCGCATCACAAGGGTGGTGGTATTGCTCATGGCCCGCATCCGCGCTCGTATCGGGTTTCGATGCCGCGCAAGATGCGCCGGCTTGGCGTTCGTTCGGCGCTGTCGGCTAAGTTCGCCGCTGATCAGATCCGGTTTGTTGATGAGCTGATTTTTGAACAGCCGCGCACCAAGGATTTTATCGCCTTCCTCAAGGCGCACGGCCTCGCCGATAAGAAGACGTTGGTCGTGATCGATAGCAAAAGCCCGGCGAATGAGAATCTGCGGCGCTCGGCGAATAACCTGCCGCAGGTGAAGACGCTGCTGGCCCACTACCTCAATGTGCGCGATCTGCTGGTCTATGACCATATCGTGATGCCCAAGGCGGCCGTTGAGGTAGTCGAGAGTTATCTCGGCGAACGCTCGCGCGTGGCGGCGCCGGCTCAGGAGGAATAAACCATGCTGACGCCGTATGACATTTTAATCCGCCCGCTGATCACTGAGAAGAATACGAGCCTGATGGAACTCAACAAGTATACGTTTGAGGTCCATCGCGAGGCGACCAAGCCCCAGATCAAGCATGCGGTTGAGACCATTTTTAACGTGACGGTCACGAAGGTGCATACGATGAATGTGCGCGGGAAGCGTCGCCGTCGTGGCCAGTCTGTTGGCTATACTCGCGATTGGAAGAAGGCGATTGTGACGCTGGCCGAAGGCGATCGGATCGAGATCTTCGGCGCATAACGTCGCTGCTGAATAGAAAGCAGTGACCGGCGCCGGTTCGCACTGAAGAACCGGCGCCGCTAAAGGGAGACAACGTATGGGAGTTCGCATCTACAAGCCAACCTCGGCCGGTCGCCGCAATATGTCGGTTGCGACCTTCGAGGAGATTACCAAGAAGCGGCCTGAGCCGGGCTTGATCGAGCCGCTGCGCAAGAAGGCCGGCCGCAATAATCAGGGCCGCATCACTGTACGTCATCGTGGCGGCGGTCACAAGCGCTTTTATCGCATTATCGACTTTAAGCGCAACAAGTTCGGCATTCCGGCCAAGGTGCAGGCGATTGAGTACGATCCTAACCGCAGCGCCCGCATTGCACTACTGGCCTACGCCGATGGCGAGAAGCGCTATATCATCGCGCCACTGGGCCTCAAGGTCGGTGATACGGTGATGAGTGGCCCCGACGCCGAAATTCGGGTTGGGAATGCGCTGCCGCTCAGCGCCATTCCGCTCGGTACACAGATTCACAACATCGAGCTGGAGATCGGGCGCGGTGGCGTGCTGGTGCGCTCAGCCGGCACGGCTGCCCAGTTGATGGCCAAAGAGGGTGATTACGCTACCGTTCGCATGCCGTCTGGCGAAATGCGCCTGATTCACGTGCGCTGCATGGCCACCATTGGGCAGGTCGGTAATATCGATCACCAGAACATTCGGATTGGCAAGGCTGGCCGTTCGCGCTGGCTTGGCCGCCGGCCGCGCGTGCGTGGCGCTGCGATGAATCCCCGCGACCATCCCCACGGCGGTGGCGAGGGGCGCGCTCCGCGTGGCATGAGCACGCCGAAGACAAAGTGGGGCAAGCCGGCCCGTGGCGTCAAGACCCGCCACAATCCGCGCTTCGATCGCTTTATTGTCCGCCGGCGCAAGTAACGTTACGCTGCCGGGTGGCAATCGTTGCTGCCCGGCGTCCTGTGAGGAGGAACTATGTCCCGCTCGTCGAAGAAGGGGCCATATGTCGATATTCGGTTGCTCGATAAGATTGAGGCGATGAATAAGGCTAACGAGAAGCGGGTTATCCGTACTTGGTCGCGTGACTCGACCATCTTCCCGCAGATGATTGGCCATACCATCGCCGTGCATGATGGCCGCCGTCACGTGCCCGTCTATATCACCGAAAATATGGTTGGGCACAAGTTGGGCGAATTCGCGCCTACTCGCGTCTTCCGCGGCCACGGTGGCAAGAAGGCCGATAAGCGCGGGAAAGTCAAGTAGCTCCCGCTTAGGTCCGATGGCATCGCCTGAAAAACGTGGTAGAATAGCACGCTTGTGGAGATGCATCGGATAGCGACACGAGAAGAGCAATGGAAGCAAAAGCTGTGACCCGCTATGTGCGAATCTCGCCGCTGAAGGTTCGCCTCGTCATGGATGTTGTGCGCGGTATGCCGGTTGACCGCGCGCTAGCTACCCTGCGCTATATGCCGCAAAAGGCGGCGCGCGAGGTGGCCCGCACGCTCAAGTCGGCGATCGCTAACGCCGAGCACAACTTCGAGATGGATCGCGAAGAGCTGTACATCAAGACCATTTACGCCGATCAAGGCCCAGTCTTGAAACGGTTTATGCCGCGGGCGCGCGGTATGGCGAATCGCATCCGCAAACCAACCACCCATATCACGGTAGTGGTGGCCGATAAGTCGGAGTACTAGTAGAGGGAGGCTCGCTTGGGGCGCAAAGTACATCCGATCGGCTTCCGGCTCGGGTATATCAAGGACTGGCAATCGAAGTGGTTTGCCAGTGGAGCAGAGTACACTCGCCAGCTCCACGAAGATATCGAGCTGCGTAAGCTGATTAGCAAGGAATTGCAGAGCGCAGGCGTGTCGCGGATCGAGATCGAGCGCTCGGCCAATAAGATCGAGATTTCGGTCTATACGGCAAAGCCCGGGATTGTGATCGGCAAGCGCGGCACGAATGTCGATACGTTGAAGACGACGCTTGAGCGCAAAACGGGCAAGAAGATCAAGCTGAATATCAAAGAGATCAATCAGCCTGAACTTGATGCCCAGTTGGTAGCCGAAAGCATCGGTGAGCAGATCACCAAGCGTGTCAGCTACAAGCGCGCAATGAAGCAGGCCGTCCAGCGTGCGATGCGGCTGGGGGCGCAGGGCGTGAAGGTGCGTTGTTCGGGTCGCCTCGGTGGCGCCGAAATGTCGCGCGTTCACGAAGAGGCCGAGGGCCGCGTGCCACGCCATACGCTGCGCGCCGATATTGATTATGCGCAGGTGCATGCTCATACGACCTACGGCCGCATCGGCGTGAAGGTCTGGATCTACAAGGGAGATGTCTTCCCGAACCAGACCGCGAAGGTGCAGGCCGAACAGCCGGCGGCAGCCGCGCCCATACCCGAACGGCGTGAACGCCAGCCGAGGAGGAATAGCAATGCTTCTGCCTAAGCGCACGAAGTACCGCAAGATGCAGAAAGGGCGCAGCACCGGCCTCTCGTACCGCGGCAACAATGTTGTCTTCGGTGAGTATGGCCTGATGGCGCTCGAACCGAGCTGGATCTCCAGCCGCCAGATTGAGGCCGCCCGCCGTGCTATTACAAATTATGTCAAGCGTGGTGGTAAGGTCTGGATCCGGATCTTCCCGGATAAGCCTGTGACTCGCAAGCCCGCCGAGACTCGTATGGGTGGCGGCAAGGGTTCAGTTGATCACTGGGTGGCGGTGGTTAAGCCGGGCCGGGTGATGTTCGAACTGGCCGGCGTGCGTGAAGATGTCGCCCATGAGGCCCTGCGCCGCGCGGCGCAAAAGTTGCCGGTGAAGTGCAAGGTCATTGACCGCGAAGAGCAGGGCACGATGGCTACTGCCGAGGAGGTGAGCAGTGAAAGCGAATGAGCTGCGCGCCCTCGATGACGCTCAACTGCGCGCGAAGTTGGCTGAGTATAAGGTTGAGTTGTTTAACCTGCGCTTCCAGAAAGCGACCGGTAAACTGACCAATACTGCTCGGCCACGTCAGGTCAAGAAGGAGATTGCGCGCATTCTGACTATTCTGCGCGAGCGCGAGTTGGCGCAGGCTGAGCTCGGCTAACGGATGATGGAGCAGAGCATGATGACCGCAGAACAGAAACGCAAGACGATAAAGGTCGGTCGCGTCGTCAGCGATAAAATGGACAAGACAGTGGTGGTAGCGGTGGATTACCTCAAGCCCCATCCGCTCTACCGCAAGATTATTCGGCGGACGAAGAAGTTTCACGCCCACGATGAGGAGAATGCCTGTAAAGTGGGCGATGTGGTGCGGATCGAGGAGACCCGCCCGCTGAGCCGCACTAAGCGCTGGCGGGTGGTGGAAATTGTGCAGCGTGGCGAGGAGGAACAGCCATGATCCAGCCGCAAACACGGCTCAAGGTCGCCGATAACACCGGGGCCAAGGAGATCATGTGCATCCGGGTCCTCGGTGGTTCGCGGGTGCGCTATGGCCGGGTCGGCGATATTATCGTCGCATCGGTGAAGGTGGCTACGCCCGGCGGCCAAGTCAAGAAGGGTGATGTGGTCAAGGCGGTGATTATCCGCACGGCTAAAGAGTATGGCCGGCCAGACGGTTCACATATTCGCTTTGACGATAATGCCGCAGTGTTGATCGGTAAAGAGAACAACCCGCGCGGCACCCGTATCTTTGGCCCGGTGGCCCGCGAGTTGCGCGAGAAGCAGTTTATGCGGATCGTGTCGCTCGCCCCGGAGGTGCTGTGATGCATGTGAAGACTGGTGATGAAGTGCTGGTGATCGCCGGCAAAGATAAGGGGCGCCGCGGCAAGATCAAGCGCGCGTTGCCGGCAGTCAATCGGGTGGTGGTGGAAGGTCTGAATATCATTAAGCGCCACCAGAAGCCGCGCGGCCCTGGCCGACCCGGCGGGATTATCGAGATGGAAGCGCCACTGCACGCTTCAAATGTGATGTTGATCTGTCCAAGCTGCGGGCGAGCCTCGCGCACCGGCAAGCGCTTCCTCGAAGAGACCGATCACAAGGGCCGTCCGCGCAAGGTGCGCTATTGCAAGGCCTGTGACGCCATTATCGATAAGTAATTCTATTTCAGGGCCGGCGCAGCGCAGACTGTCGCCAAGCCCCTGGAGAAAGAGCCATGACCGTTCGATTGCGTGAAAAGTATCAAAAAGAGGTCGTCCCAGCGTTGATGGAGGAGTTTAAGTTCAAATCCATCATGCAGGTGCCACGCCTCATCAAGATTGTGGTCAATGTTGGCGTCGGCGAGGCAGTGCAAAATGCCAAGGCGATTGAGGCTGCGGTGAATGATCTCGCCACTATTACCGGCCAAAAACCGGTGGTGACGCGGGCTAAGAAGTCGGTGGCATCGTTTAAGCTGCGTGCCGGGATGCCGATTGGCGCCATGGTGACGCTGCGCGGCGATCGGATGTACGATTTTCTCGACCGGCTGTGCTCGCTGGCGCTGCCGCGCATCCGCGATTTCCGCGGTGTCAGCCGCAGTTCGTTCGATGGCCGCGGCAATTACAGCCTTGGCCTGCGCGAGCAGATCGTCTTCCCAGACATTGACTACGATAAGATCGATAAGATTCGTGGATTAGAGGTGGCGATTGTCACCAGCGCGCCGAATGACGAGCAGGCCTACTCGCTGCTCAAGCGGCTCGGCATGCCATTTCGTGATTAGTTTGAACTAAGAGCGCGCAGTGCGCTGACTGGTTCAACGCTTTGAGGAGGTATTCCGTTGGCTAAGAAGTCGTTGATCGTGAAGGCTCAGCGGCCGCCGAAATTTAAGGTGCGCGCCTATAATCGCTGCAAGATCTGCGGCCGGCCGCGGGCCTACATCCGCAAGTTCGGGATGTGCCGCATCTGCTTCCGCGAGCATGCGTTGAAGGGCCTCATTCCGGGTGTCGTGAAGGCAAGCTGGTGATTGATGTGCGGCGAGCAGACCCTTTGTTGACACCCGACTGGTGAGGAGGCATACCGTGAGTGTGAATGATCCTATCGGCGATATGCTGACACGCATCCGCAATGCGTGCATGGCCCGCCATACAACGGTGACGATGCCGGCATCGAAGATGAAGATTGCGATTGCCGACATTTTAAAGCGCGAAGGTTTTATTCGGGATTATGCGGTGATCGATGATGGCAAGCCGTATAAGACCATCTCGATTACGCTGAAGTATATGCCCGACCGCCGGCCGGCAATCACCGGTCTGCGCCGGGTGAGCAAGCCGGGGCTGCGCATCTATACCAAGCGCGCTGACATTCCGCGGGTGCGCGGCGGCCTCGGGCTGAGCATTCTCTCGACGCCGAAGGGTGTGCTCGCCGATCACGAGGCTTGGCGCGAGCGCGTCGGCGGCGAAGTGCTCTGCTACGTTTGGTAACGCGCACGGAGGAGTATCATGTCGCGAATTGGCAAACGACCGATTACCGTGCCGAAGGGTGTTCAGGTTACTATCGGCGAGCAGAACCTTGTGACGGTGAAAGGCCCAAAGGGTACCCTGAGCCAGCAGTTGCATCCCGATATGCTGATTAAGCAGGAAGGGGATGTGATTACCGTCCAACGCCCTTCGGACGAGAAGTTGCACCGAGCGTTGCACGGCCTAACCCGCACCCTGATCAACAATATGATCATTGGCGTGACGCAAGGTTGGCAGCGGGCGCTTGAAATCAATGGCGTCGGCTACCGCGCGCAGCTCGAAGGCAAGACGCTGGTGTTGAACCTTGGCTTTTCGCACCCGGTGCGCATCGAACCGCCACCAAACATTAGCTACATCGTCGGCGAGCGTAAGTCAGCTAATGACCCGTTGGCGCTGACGGTGGTTGGGATCGATAAGCAGCAGGTTGGTGAAGAGGCAGCGCGCATTCGTAGCCTGCGTCCGCCAGAGCCATATAAGGGCAAAGGCATCAAGTACGTTGAAGAGAAGATCCGCCGCAAGGCCGGTAAGGCTGGTAAGGCGAAGTAGTTGGGTTAGTGGCACGGCCACGCACCGTGCCTTCCCTAATGGGAGCGTAGACCACTCTGGCGAGCAGTCTTTTGGCCTCTGTCCCTCTGGCGAGGGATCAAGACCAACGCTCAGCGTGAGACTGCTGCCGACGCCATTCATTTGGCTAGATTGACCCAAGCGAGCGACGGGGGATAGAATCTCCGTTGCGGCAGTATTGAGGATAGTATGGGAAAGCGAACACCACGTGAACTCCGGCTTCGCCGGCATAATCGCATCCGTAAGCGCGTGTCGGGCACGCCAGAACGGCCGCGGCTGAATGTCTTCCGCAGCCATGCCCATATCTACGCGCAGGTGATTGATGATACCATCGGTCATACCCTTGTAGCCGCTTCCACCATCGAGAAAGGCTGGAGTGGCACACCGGAGATGACCAAGACACAGGAAGCGGCGCTGGTTGGCAAGTTGATTGCCGAACGAGCGTTGCAGGCCGGGATTACGAAGGTGGTCTTCGATCGCGGCGGCTATAAGTATCACGGACGGGTGAAAGCGCTGGCCGAGGCGGCCCGCGAAGCTGGTCTGAACTTCTAGTTGCCCAAGGGCAGCGTAGCGGAGGAACTGTGAAACGAGAACGTATCAACCCCGACACGCTGGAGCTCGAGGAGCGAGTCGTCCAGATCAACCGCGTGTCAAAGGTCGTGAAGGGCGGCCGGCGCTTTAGCTTCAGCACGGTCGTTGTGGTCGGCGATGGCAAGGGCCACGTTGGCATTGGCATGGGCAAAGCGGCAGAAGTGCCGGACGCGATCCGCAAGGGGGCTGAGGCGGCGAAGCGCAATCTTATCCGCGTGCCGCTCGTGCATTCGACCGTGCCCCATGAGGTCGTTACTAAGTATGCCGCAACGAAGGTGATGCTGCGCCCGGCTGCGCCCGGCACCGGCGTTATCGCTGGCCGCGGGGTGCGCCCAGTAGTTGAGGCGGCCGGGATCAAAGACCTGCTCTCGAAGGTCTATGGCAGCAACAATCCGGTTAATGTGGTCAAGGCGACGTTTAAGGCGCTCAGCGAGATGACTTCGCTGCAAGAGATGGCCCGCCGGCGCGACATGACGCCGCAAGAGCTGATGGAACGCCGGGCGCGGCGCGAAACGGAGGCGGCGTGATGGGCAAGCTGCGCGTAACGTATGTCAAGAGCGCAATCGGCTATGCGCGCGACCAGAAAGCGACTCTGGCCGCGCTAGGCTTGCGCCGCTTGAATCAGAGTGTGCTCAAACCTGATAATCCATCGGTGCGTGGGATGCTGTTTAAGATTCAGCACCTCGTGAAGGTGGAAGAGGTTGAGGACGAGGTGCAGGCATGAAACTTCACGATTTGCGCCCCGCCGAGGGTTCGCACCGCAAAAGCAAGCGTATCGGTCGCGGCCACGG
This sequence comes from Chloroflexus sp., assembly GCA_025057175.1. Classification (GTDB taxonomy): domain Bacteria; phylum Chloroflexota; class Chloroflexia; order Chloroflexales; family Chloroflexaceae; genus Chloroflexus. The sequence continues at coordinate 9,733 of JANWYE010000024.1, forward strand.
TTCGGGCAAAGGCAAGACCGGCGGTAAGGGTATGATGGGCCAAAAGGCGCGCAGTGGGCCCGGTCCTTATCGCACCTTTGAGGGCGGCCAGAACCGGTTGGTGAAGCGCATGCCCTTCAAGCGCGGGTTTACCAACAAGTTCCGCGTAGAGTATGAAGTGGTGAATGTCGGTAGTCTGGCTGATTGGCCGGTTGAGCTGGAAGTGACTCCAGAGTCGCTGTTGGACCGCCGGCTGGTGCGCCGCAAGAAGATGCCGGTTAAAATCCTTGGTGACGGCGAATTGAGCCAGCCGTTAGTGATTAAGGCGCATAAGTTTTCAGCCAGCGCCCGCCAGAAGATCGAGGCAGCCGGCGGGAAGGCGATCGATCTGGCGTGGGTCGTCGAGCGGCATTCACGCTCACGCGGGCCTAATCCGAGCATGCGCAACGCGCGCCAATCGTAATCGGTCAGCGCGGCGAGAACTTTGCGGTTCTCGCCGCCCACAGGAAGCATCACCATGCTGCAGGCTGTACTTCGCGCTATTCAGTTGCCCGATCTACGGCGCCGCATCCTCTTTACGCTGGGGATGTTGTTTCTGTTTCGCCTGATCGCGCACATTCCGGTACCGAATATTAACCCGGTGACGCTCGAGCAGTTGCGGCAGGCGTTGGCAACCAACCAACTAGCCCAGTTGCTCAATCTGTTCGCCGGTGGCGCTCTTGAGAATTTCTCGGTGGCGGCGATGGGTGTGTACCCTTATATCACCGCCCAAATCATTATGCAGTTGTTGCAGCCGTTGATTCCGGCCCTGCAAGAATTGCAAAAAGAGGGTGAGCAAGGCCGTCTGCGGCTCAACCGCTACCAGTTGTGGTTGACTATTCCGCTCGCTTACCTGCAGGCTTATGGCCAGACCTTGACCCTCGAGCGCACAATTAACCCGAACAACGACCCGCTGCAATCGTTGTTCCGCACCCCATTCGATCTAGGAGCAAATTTCTTGCCCACCTTCACCGTGCTGACCACGATGGTTGGCGGCACGATGTTGCTGATCTGGTTGGGCGAACAGATCAATGAGCGTGGGATCGGCAATGGGATCTCGATCATTATCTTCGGCGGCATTGTCTCGCGGTTGCCGGGTCTGATTATTCAGGGCTTCCAAATCAGCCAAGCCGGTGACTTTAGCACTATTCTGGGACTGATCGGCTTTATCGCCATCGCCCTGCTGACCATTGTCGGCATTGTGCTGATTCAAGAAGGCCAACGCCGCATTCGGGTGCAATACGCGCGCCGGGTGCGCGGGAATAAGGTCTATGGCGGTCAGAGCAGCTTCATTCCGCTGAAGGTGAATTCGGCCGGCATGATTCCGCTGATCTTTGCCCAAAGCATTATCATCTTCCCCGGCATCGTCGCTTCGTGGTTCTACCGGCCCGGCGCGGAAGGCATTGGTAATGCGATTGCTGGCTTCTTTTACAATACATTCAACCCGACCGGGCAGGGCGGCGGTATCGTCTACATGACCTTGCTGTTCCTGTTGACAGTTGGTTTTACCTATTTCTACACGGTGGTGATCTTCACCCAACAGGATCTGGCTGAGAACCTCCAGCGCAATGGTGGCTTTATCCCCGGCATTCGCCCCGGCAAGAAGACGGAAGAGTACTTGATGAAGGTGCTCAACCGGATCACCCTCGCCGGTGCGCTCTTCCTTGGCCTGATTGCAGTGTTGCCCTTCCTCACGCAGTCGATTACCGGCGTGCAGATTGGGTTGGGCAGTACTGCGCTGTTGATTGTGGTCGGTGTGGCAGTTGATACGATGCGCCAGCTTGAGGCGCAATTGATTATGCGCGACTACGAGGGCTTCCTAACCCGGTAGGCGCTGCACACAAACGGCAAAAGTGTAGTACAATACGAGTCGTTGCTCGCCGGCATGCCGGTTGGGCAGCGTCTTTGTGAGACAGGCAGACGGTCATACCGCGCAGCGTGCTGTGCGGTTCTGAAACTGAGCGAGCGCCGAGTCATGACCAACGTTATCTTGTTAGGACCGCCGGGGGCCGGCAAAGGAACACAGGCAAAGACCCTCGCCGATCGAACGGGTTTGACCCACGTTGCCAGCGGCGATCTCTTTCGCGCAGCTTTGCGCGAGGGAACTGAGTTAGGTATGCTGGCAAAGTCCTATATGGATCGCGGAGAATTGGTACCGGATGAGGTCGTGATTCGGATGATCCTTGAGCGCATCCGGCAACCGGATTGCGCTTCTGGTGTCATCTTCGACGGCTTCCCGCGCACGCAAGATCAAGCGCGGGCGCTTGAAGAGGCGCTCGCGGGAGACGGCGCTCGCATCGACGCCGTTCTCTTTCTGGCCGTGCCACAAGATGTGCTGCTGCGCCGAATTGCCGGTCGGCAGACCTGCCGCACCTGCGGCTCCATCTTCAATATCTATTATTTCCCGTCGCACCGACCGGGTATCTGCGACGCCTGCGGCGGCAAACTCTATCAGCGGAGCGATGATTCGATCGAGACGGCGCAGCACCGGCTGGATGTCTACTTCGCCCAAACGATGCCACTGATCGAATACTATCAGCGGCAGGGCATCCTGCATGAGATCGATGGTCAACGTGAGATCGCGCTCGTGACAGAGGCAATGCTGAAAGCGCTTAGCCCGTATCTGGCGCCAGCGCAGCCGTAGGTTAGGAGGGGTATGTCGAAAAAGAAAGACGTGATCGAGATGGAGGGCACGATTACGGAGCCATTGCCGAATGCGATGTTCCGCGTGCAGCTTGATAATGGGCACGAAGTGCTGGCTCACATCTCGGGCAAGATGCGCATGAATTACATCCGCATCTTGAAGGGTGACCGGGTGTTGGTGGAACTGTCGCCGTATGACCTCACCCGGGGACGCATTACGTATCGCTATAAGTAGGGGGCGCGACGCAGCACGGCGGCGTCCGCCGCCGCAAGGAGGCTAAGATGAAAGTGCGAGCGTCGGTAAAGCCGCGCTGCGAGTATTGCAAGGTGATTAAGCGCAAGGGTGTGATCCGGGTGATCTGCTCGCGCACGCCGAAGCATAAACAGCGGCAAGGGTAACGGCAGGCAATATTCGCCCGCGCTGACGGGCCGAGAGCGAAGCTCCGCCAGCCGCATCCGGTTGGCGGAACCTATCAGTAGCGAAGAGGAAAGGCATGGCACGTATCGCCGGGGTTGATATTCCCCGCAATAAAAAGATCGAGATTGCGATCACCTATATTTATGGGATCGGCCGCTCGAATGGGATGGAGATTCTGCGCAAGGCGAATGTCAATCCCGAGCGCCGGGTGCGTGATCTGACCGAGGAGGAAGTGGGCCGGATTCGCGAGATTGTCGATCGCGAGTACCGGGTCGAGGGTGATTTGCGCCGCGAGGTGCAGTTGAATATCAAGCGGCTGATGGATATTGGCTGCTACCGTGGCCTGCGCCACCGCCGCGGCATGCCGGTGCGTGGTCAGCGCACTCGTACCAACGCGCGCACTCGCCGCGGGCGCCGCGGTCAGGCGATCGGTATTAAGAAGAAGACCAAGAAGTAGTTACGATAAGGAGTAAGGCATGCCCGCGAAGGGAAAAGCGACCACGACCACGGCACGCCAACGCGGCAAGCGCCGCGAGCGCAAGAATGTGCCACGGGGTCAGGCGCATATTCAAAGCACGTTTAACAACACCATTGTGACCATTACCGATCCGCAGGGCGCTGTGGTGTGCTGGGCAAGCGCCGGCCAAAGCGGCTTTAAAGGCTCGCGCAAGAGCACGCCTTACGCTGCGCAGGTTGCTGCCGAAAATGCGGCCCGCAAGGCGATGGAAAACGGCATGCGGTCGGTCGAGGTGTTTGTGAAAGGTCCCGGCGCCGGCCGCGAGGCCGCGATCCGATCATTGCAGGCTGCCGGTTTGCAGATCACGGCGATTACCGATGTGACGCCGATTCCGCACAACGGCTGCCGCCCGCCTAAGCGTCGCCGTGTCTAAACGCAACGGTTAGGCGGCAAGGTATGCGAGGTTGTTGTATTGCGCTGTGAGACGACCGCAACTGGAACCGGAGGGCTTCGTTCCCGGACGCCCATTGCGGTGGTGTATGCCTATCGGCAGCACCGGCGCCCATCTCACAGGCTTGGGGAAAGGAGCGCAGAATAACCTGCGCGCGTTATCTTGATAAAGGATAAGTACGACTATGGCGCGATATATTGGACCTGTCGGCAAGGTGAGCCGGCGTCTAGGGATTGGTATTACCGAAAAAGGTCAGCGCATTCTGAATAAGCGGTCGGATCCGCCGGGCCAGCATGGGGCTGCCGCCCGTCGCCGGCAATTGTCCGACTACGGCATGCAGTTGCGCGAAAAGCAGAAGGCAAAATTTCTCTATGGCGTCCTTGAGCGCCAGTTCCGTCGCTTGTTCGAGCAGGCGTCGCGCCGTAGTGGCGTGACCGGCGAGTACCTGCTCAGCTTGCTCGAGCGCCGGCTAGATAATGTGGTCTATCGCCTTGGCTTCGCCACCACTCGCGCTCAAGCCCGCCAGTTGGTCAATCACGGGCATATTGTTGTTGATGGTCGCAAGACGAATATCCCGTCGTATACTGTGAAGGTTGGGCAGGTGATTGCGGTGCGCCCGCAGAGCCGTAGCCGCACCTATTTTAAGAATCTGGTTGATAGCGGCGTACTAAATAAGCATCGCGCCCCCGAATGGCTCCGGCTCAATGTAGCCGATCTTTCGGGCACCGTGGTGTCACTGCCGCGCCGTGAAGACGCTGAAGCTGGGATCAACGAGCAGTTGATCGTCGAGTTCTATAGCCGGTAAACGCTCCCGGCTGCGGGATGCACACGAAGAAATGGGAGGCAGCAGTGCTCGATATTGCTCAACCAAAGATCGAGGTTGTCGAGACGACCGAGACCTTTGGGCGCTTTAAGATCGAGCCGCTTGATCCGGGCTATGGACATACGCTCGGCAACGCGCTGCGGCGCGTCCTGCTTACGGCCATTCCTGGATCGGCGATTACACATGTGCGCATTGCCGGTGTCTATCAGGAGTCCGATACCATCCCCGGTGTGACTGAGGATGTGGTCGAGATTATCTTGAACCTGAAAGGCATCCATCTGCGTGGGCGCCACGAGGGAACGGCGACGGCGACGATTCGGAAACGGGGGCCGGGGATCGTGACGGCCGCCGATCTAGCTTTGCCGGAAGGGCTGGCAGTTGTTGATCCTGATCACTACATCTGCACCCTCGAACACGCGCAGGCGCAGTTCGAATTGACGGCCACAATTGAGCGCGGTCGCGGTTATCTGTCAGCCGATCAGCGTGGGATTCTGCCGTTGGGCGAGATCCCGATTGATGCAATCTTTACGCCGGTGCCACGGGTAAATTACATCGTGGAAAATACCCGTATCGGCCAAGCAACTGACTTTGACCGCTTAATTCTTGAGGTGTGGACCAACGGCACCGTGCGACCGGTTGATGCGCTTGACTATGCGGCACGGGTGCTGGTGCATTACAACACCACGATCGCGAATTTCAACCGGCTGGCCGCCGAGCCGGAAGCTCAGCCCGAAGCGAATGGGTTGGAGATTCCGGCGAACATCTACGACACGTCGATCGAGACCTTGGAACTTTCAACCCGCACCTACAACTGTCTGAAGCGGGCCGAGATTACCAAAATCGGTCAGGTGTTGCAGATGGATGAGAAGGCGCTTTTGTCAGTGCGCAATCTTGGTCAGAAGTCAATGGAAGAGATTCGCGACAAACTGATCGAACGGGGTTATATTCCGCGATTGCCTGCCAACGGGGCGTCGCGCTAAGAGGATACGACCATGCGACATCGACATGCCGGAAAATTGTTAGGGCGGTCGTATGAGCACCGCAAGGCGCTCTATCGTAACCTTATGATCGCCCTGATTGAGCATAAGAAGATTAAGACGACGCTGGCGAAGGCGCGCGCGGTCCAGCCGGAAATTGAACAACTGCTTTCGATTGCGCGCGAGGATACGCCGCATGCGCGCCGGATGGCGCTCTCGAAGTTGGCCAGTAAGAACGCTATGCGCAAACTGTTTACCTTTGCGCCAACCACATACGGCGGTCGCAATGGCGGCTATACGCGGATCACCAAGCTCGGCCCGCGCCGTGGCGATGGGGCCGAGATGGCCTTGATCGAGTTAATCTGATGCGGACGATAGCGCTGCTGCTAGCCTATGACGGCGCCGATTTCGCCGGCTCGCAGTGGCAAACCGACATTCGCACCGTGCAAGGCGCGCTCGAATCGGCGTGGGAGGCGCTGACACAAGAACAACGCCGGATTGTGTTGGCCGGACGCACCGACGCCGGCGTCCATGCCTCTGGGCAGGTGGCGCATGTGCAAACCGCAACCCGCCATTCACTATCTACGATTTGGCGCGGCCTGAATGCGCATCTGCCTACCGATCTGGCGGTGCAGAATGTCGGCGAAGCGGCACGCGATTTTCACGCCCGCTATAGCGCGATCCAGCGTGAATATCGCTATTTAATCGATTGCGCGCCAGCGCCATTGCCGCAACTCCGCCATCAGGCGCTGCACTACGCAGGAACGCTTGATGTGCCGGCAATGACCGCAGCGCTTAAGTTGCTGGAGGGAACGCACGATTTTGCCGCTTTTACGACGGCAACGCCAACCCAACGCTCGACAGTGCGGACGATGCTGTGGACTCGAATTGTCGAGCGGGAGTGGTTTGACCGGCAGTTATTAGCGATCGAGTTAGCGGCAAATGCCTTTCTCCAGCATATGGTGCGGATGATCGTCGGAACGCTGCTGCTAGTTGGGCGCGGGCGCATGACCGTCGATCAATTTGGTGAGGTATTAGCCAGCCGGGATCGCCGGCTGGCCGGCCCCACCGCCCCAGCGCACGGGTTGACACTCACTGCGGTGCGCTACCCGCCCGGCTTGATTCGCTGGGCTGAACCATTAGAACGGCAAAATGGCACGACGAAGGTCGAACAGCCTTCGTCCTACGTACACGAGGAATAGGTGCTGTGAAGACCTATCATCAGAAACCGTCAGAAGTGCAGCGCGACTGGTACGTCATCGATGCGAGCGGGAAAGTGCTCGGCCGGTTGGCGACGCAGATTAGCACGCTGCTGCGCGGCAAGCACAAGCCGACCTATACCCCGTCAATTGACGGCGGTGATTTCGTAATTGTGGTGAACGCCGAGAAGATCGTGTTGACCGGCCGCAAGCCAGAGCAGAAGATCTATTATCACCATACTGGGTATCCGGGTGGAATCAAGGCGACACCGTACAAGATGATGATGGCGAAAAGCCCCGATCGCGTGCTGCGCCTTGCAGTCAAGCGGATGCTGCCGAAGAATCGCATGGGGCGCCGGTTGCTGACCAAGTTGCGCATTTACGCTGGGCCAAATCACCCGCACGCCGCGCAGCAGCCCAAGCCTTACATCCCGCGCTAGCGCAGCGTGGGCCATTATCGGAGCAAGTTCGCGCCCTCGCGCGCTAGTCACGAGTACGCGCCATGCTCGGCGCACAGGTGGTGAGGAGAAGGAATGGAAGCCAAGCGCTACTATCAGGGCACCGGTCGCCGCAAGACGGCGGTGGCGCGGGTGCGCCTCTTCCCCGGCAATGGGGATTTTATCGTCAACGGCAAGAAGCCGGAGGACTATTTTGGCAATCGCGATCTGTTTCAACGCGATCTGCGACTGCCGCTCGTTTTGACCAACCACCTCAATACGTTTAACGTGTTGGTGAAGGTCAAGGGCGGCGGGATTTCTGGGCAGGTCGGCGCGGTGCGGCACGGCATTGCCCGCGCACTGCTCGATTACGATAGCGAGCTGCGCCAGACGCTCAAGCAGGCGGGTTTGCTTACCCGCGACCCGCGTGCCAAAGAGCGGAAGAAGGTCGGTCTCAAGCGCGCGCGCAAGGCGCCTCAGTACACCAAGCGCTAACGCGGGGCCAGAGCTTATCGCAACGATGCACAACGGCAGGCGGTCAAATCTGCGACCGTCTGCCGCGCATTATCATGATCGGGGCGGTTGGCATGCGCGTCATTACTGGAAAAGCTAAAGGGCATCGCCTGAAAGCGCCAAAAGGCCTCGGTACCCGGCCAATGCTCGATCGGGTCAAAGAGGCGCTCTTCTCGGTACTGGAAGGCTACGGGCCAATTCGCGGCGCTGTGCTCGATCTCTATGCCGGCACCGGCTCGCTTGGCATTGAATGCCTGTCACGCGGGGCCGATAGCGCTGATTTTGTTGAGCGTAATGCGCATGTCTGCTCGATCATTGCTGAAAACCTGCGCCACACTCGGTTTGATCAACAGGCACGCATTCATCACATGCCAGTTGATCGTTTCTTGCGTTGGCAGCGCGGCGTTGGGCGCTATGATATAATCATTATGGACCCGCCGTATGCCGATCCAGAGATCGAGGCGACCATGCAACTCGTCGCAAGCAGTGGCGTAGGCAAAGAGGGCAGCTTGTTGATAGTCGGGCATTCGCCCCGCGTAACGCTTGCCGATGCGTACCCCGGCCTGCACCGGATCAAATTTCGCCGGCTGGGCGATTCCTGCTTTTCGATCTACGAGATCGCGACCACAGCTACGCCGGAACCAGAAGGATAAGCTATGCGCATCGCCGTCTATCCCGGCAGTTTCGATCCGGTTACGTATGCACACCTCGATATTGCCCGCCGCGCAGCGCGCATTTTCGACCGCGTGATTATGGCTGTCTTCGATCGACCCCAAAAACGGTTGCTCTTTTCAACCGAAGAACGGCTGCATCTGCTGCGGGTTGCTACCGCCGATCTGGCCAATGTTGAGGCGACGAGCTATCACATCCTCACGGTCGAATTTGCCCGCCAAGTAGGCGCATGCGCGATTGTGCGCGGTTTACGCGCTGGGAGCGACTTTGAAGCCGAGTTCCAGATGGCGCAGGTGAACCAGACCATTGATCCGGATATTGAGGTCGTGGTGCTGATGGCCGGGCGGCCATTCGCGCATATTAGCTCGACGGCAGTGCGCGAGATGGCAAGTCTGGGGCGTGACCCGGTGGAGTTCGCGCCACCGGTGGTGATTGCAGCATTACGAGAAAAGTTCGCGCAGAGGGGGTGATCGCCATCGAGCTGGATGATCTGATTGATGAGTTGGAAGAGGTCATCGCCGCCGGAGTTCGCCTACCTCTCAGCGGCGGACGGACGCTGATTGATGAAGGCCGCGTGCTTGAAATCATTGATCAGATGCGCACAGCCATTCCCGAAGAGATCAGGCGCGCGCGCCGGATTATCGCCGAACAAGAGCAATTACTCGCCGCTGCGCAAGCCCGCGTGCAAGAGGTGCTGAGCGAGCGCGGATTGTTGGCAGCAGTCGAAGCCGAACGCGCACGCCTGTTGCAACAAGCCGAACAGGAGGCTGCCGAAGTGCGGGCCGGCGCCGATGCTTACGCTCGGCAAGTGTTAGAAGAACTTGATGAGCGGCTGAGCAAGTTGCTCACAAGTGTGCGAAATGGCTTGCACGCGCTGGATGAGCGCCAATCGGGCGCTTGACAACCCTCCGCCCTCTCGCCTATAATTTGGCGCTTGTGGCGGGGCCAATGGCGCGCCACAGGTGAATGCTATGACAGCCTTACGGTTTAACCTCGCGCAATTGCTGCGCGAAGAGATGGGCGCGCGACGTGATATTTCATTCACCGAACCGTCGCTGCGGCTCGATGATGAATTGACGTTGCGCAATATTAGCGGTCGCCTCCGCTTAACACGCACGGCGGCCGGTGTGTACGCACAGGTGACAGTTCACGGTATTGTGACCCTGACGTGCGTGCGCTCGCTTGAACAATTTGATTATGAGCTTGACCTCGATTTCAGCGATCAGTTCTACGCTGTGGTCGATGTCGTTAATGGGCATCGGTTGCCGAAACCGGTGGAAGATGATCCGTTTATGCTCGATGAGTTGCACCATATCGACGTTGGTGAAGCGATTCGTAGCTATGCGCTGATCAGTCTGCCAATGAACCCGGTCGCGCCGGCCTACCGCGACCAACCGGTGAATTACACGGTTGAGTCGGAAGGTATCGAGGAAGATGATGCTCCAGTCGATGACCGCTTCGCTGCGCTGCGTGAATGGGCGGAGCGACAACGTAACCAAAACTGAGGAGTAACGATCATGGGTGCAGTACCGAAGCGAAAAGTCTCGCGCCACCGGCGCGGCAACCGGCGGCAGCATCTGGCGCTGACGCCACCGGTGATGGTGACATGCCCGCGCTGCGGCGAATTGATGCGGGCGCATCGCGCATGCCTGTCTTGCGGGTACTATAAGGGCCGGCAGGTCCTCAAGGTGAACGCCGAGTGATCGGCCTAGCTTGATCGCGATACGCACAGGGATACAGGCATGGAAGGGCTGCCTGCCGATGAGATCGGTTTGGCAGCCCTTTACTGTAGATAGAAAGGCCGTGAGGGTGAGCAGGGAACGTTACGCGGCAGTGATCGGTTGGGGTATGGCCGTCCCCTCGCGCGTGATCACGAATGATGAACTGGCGCAACAGATTGACACATCCGATGAGTGGATTCGCACCCGCACCGGCATCCGTGAACGCCGGGTCGCTAGTCCCGGTGAAAGCACCTCAACGTTGGCTACTGCCGCCGGGCGCGAGGCGCTGGCAATGGCCGGGATCGATCCAGCAGCAATTGACACGGTGATTGTCGCAACCTGCACCCCCGACCGGCCATTCCCTGCGACCGCTTGCACAGTGCAGGCAAATTTGCAAATTCCGCGCGCAACAGCGTTTGATCTGGCAGCAGCATGCAGCGGTTTCGTTTATGGCCTCACTGTCGCTACAAGTTTGATTAAAAGTGGCGCTAGCCGGCGCCTGTTGCTGATTGGGGCCGATATCTTTACCCACTACATCAATTGGAATGACCGCAATACCTGCGTCTTGTTTGGCGATGGCGCTGGCGCTGTGGTGCTTGAGGCGACCGATCAGCAACTGGGTTTGATTGCATCTGACCTCAACGCTGACGGCAAGCTCGAAGATTTGATGGCGGTTGATGCCGGCGGCACGCGCATGCCGCTCACCGCTGAATTGCTAGCCGAAGGCCGGCAATATGTCTACATGAACGGGCGCGAGATCTTTAAGCACGCTGTGCGTGAGATGAGCGATTCAGCAATGCAGGTGGTGCAAGCTGCCGGGCTAACCATCGATGATATTGCGCTAGTGATCCCGCATCAGGCCAATGTGCGAATCATTGATGCCGTTACGCGCCGGCTCGAAATTCCACCCGAACGAGTAATGATTAATCTCGACCGGTATGGCAATACCTCGGCGGCATCAATCCCGATTGCCTTATGCGAAGCCGCCCAACAGGGCCGGATTAGGTCTGGCGATTATGTCTTGATCACCGCCTTTGGCGGCGGTTTGACATGGGGATCAGGGGTGGTGCGCTGGGGGCGCCCAGCGTAATAGCGGGTTTGCTGGGCCGCACTGTGAGGCACAGGAAGGTGGCGACCCAGAACAGACAATAAGCGGTCAGGCTGGCGCAGGATCGTAGGGGGAAACGTGATGTGCCGGCAGGGAAGGAGAAAGCGGACAAACCATGAGCATTGCATGGGTATTTCCGGGTCAGGGATCGCAAGTGGTTGGCATGGGGCGCGACTTGATCGCCGCCTCGGCAGCAGCGCGCCAGATCTTTGCCACTGCGGATGAGACGCTTGGTTTTGAGCTGAGTGCCTTGTGCTTTAGCGGGCCTGAAACCGACCTCACTGCGACCGAAAATGCGCAACCGGCGCTTCTCACCACTAGTATGGCCCTATTGGCCGCGATGCGCGAATTCCTTGGCGATCGGCTCGAACAGCCTATCGCTGTTGCCGGCCATAGTCTGGGCGAATATTCGGCGCTGGTCGCCGGCGGCGCGCTCGACTTCACCACTGCCCTCCGCCTTGTGCGTCGCCGCGGTGAACTGATGGCCGCTGCCCACGAAGGCAGTATGGCCGCTGTGATCGGGCTTGATGCCAATATCCTCGAACAGGTTTGCCAAGAGGTCAGCGCCGCGCTTCAGCACAACAATCACTTGCACGGTACGGTCGTCATCGCAAACTATAATGCTCCCGATCAACTCGTGATTAGCGGCAGTGTAGTTGCTGTCGAACATGCCAGCCTGCTGGCCAAAAGTCGTGGCGCCAAACGGGTCATTCCGCTCAAAGTCAGCGCAGCCTTCCATTCTCCCCTTATGGTCGAAGCCGCCGAGGGTATGGCGCAGGCTATCGCTAGTGCGACGGTACACGATCTAGATATTCCACTGATTGCCAATGTCACTGCCGAACCACTGCGCGACGCCGATGATGTGCGGCGCGAGATAGTGGCTCAAGTCGTGGCGCCGGTGCGCTGGATCGCTTCGGTACAGCACATGGTAGCCATGGGCGTCGAGACCTTCGTCGAGATTGGGCCGGGCAGAGTGTTAACCGGTTTAATTCGCCGCATCGCGCCGGAGGCGCGCCTCATCAATGTTGCCACCTTCGAGGATATACGGGCGTTGACCGCAATGCAGCCGGTGTAGAGAACCACTATGGAGTTGCAGGGACAAGTTGCCATTGTTACCGGCGGCGCGCGTGGCATTGGGCGCGCCACTGTGATCGAGCTGGCATCCGCTGGAGCGCGAGTGTTGATTAACTATCAGCGTAGTGCCACCGCTGCCGAGTCATTGGCCGCTGAAATCAGTGCTGGCGGCGGTGATGCGTTCACCTATCAGGCTGATGTCGCTGATGAGCAGGCGGTTGAGCGGATGGTGCAAGCAGCGCTAGAGCGCTGGGGCCGGATCGATGTGCTGGTCAACAATGCCGGCATTACCGCCGACGCGCCGCTGGCTCGCCTGCGCCCCGAACAGTGGCAACAGGTCATCGAGACCGACCTGACCTCGGTGTTTCTTTGCTGCCGCGCTGTTGTGCCGATCATGCGCGCTGCTGGCTATGGCCGGATCGTGTCGGTCAGCTCGCTAGCGGCGTTGGCCGGCAATGTTGGCCAAACTAACTATGCTGCCGCTAAAGCCGGCATCATCGGGTTGAGCCGTTCACTGGCCCGCGAAGTTGCCCGCGACGGCATTACTGTCAATGTCGTGGCCCCCGGCTATATCGAGACCGATATGGTTGAGACAGTGCCGGAGGCCCTGCGAGCGTGGGCATTGCAGGCGATCGCACTGGGCCGGTTTGGCCGGCCAGAAGAGGTTGCTGCGGCGATTAGGTTTCTGGTCTCGCCGCGCGCCTCGTACATTACCGGTCACGTCTTGACAATAGATGGCGGATGGGTGATGCCGTAGGAGCCATTGTAGGAACGTTGTGGGGAATGCCCCTACGGCAAAGTAGACGCAACCATGATAGACTTCACCGGACAAGTGGCAATCGTCACCGGCGGGTCAGGCGGGATCGGGCAAGCGATTGTGCGCGGTCTGGCCCGGCATGGCGCGCGCGTGCTAGTAGGCTACCATCACGACGAAGCTGCCGCAGCTAGCCTCGTGGCCGCAGCGCAGGCGTATGGCAGCGAAGCGATAGCGCTAGCGGTCGATGTGCGCGAGGTTGAGAGTGGCAATGCGCTCGTGAGCGCAGCCATCGAACGGTGGGGGCAGCTTGACATCTTGATCAACAGCGCCGGCATCGCCGATTATGGCTCGCTCAGCGACATGAGCAGCGAACGCTGGCGGCAGACAATCCAGACCAACCTGAGCGGAGTGTACCACACCTGCCGGGCAGCATTGCGGCCAATGATGCAACAACGTTATGGGCGGATTATCAATCTGGCTGCGCTGTACGGTGTTTCCGGCTTCCCCGGCCAAGCCGACTTTGCCGCCGCAGCCGGCGGCATTATCGGGCTGACGCGCGCCTTGGCACGCGAAGCAGCGCCTTGGCAGATTACGGTCAATGCCGTTGCGCCGGGGATGATCGAAACGGAGCTGGTGCAAGCTATTCCCAAACCAATACAGGAGTGGAGCGCCAACATCATCGCCTTACGCCGGTTGGGGAAACCGGAAGAGGTGGCAGCCGCTGTGCTATTTCTCGCTTCGCCAGCGGCGTCGTACATCACAGGACAGACGCTCGCCGTTGATGGCGGTTGGACGATGGCGTAACGCCGGCTAAAAACGCAGATGCGGTAGTTGCCTACCGCATCGCGACTAAACATATTAACTTAGCGACCTACCTAACACAACCCTCTCAGAAACCAACCGCCTCGAGAGTTCACCAGAGCGATAAGTAGGTTTCAAACCACCGTACCCGCACAGGTCCTTTAGCTGCTCCGCCTTCAGCAGATTATGCGCCGGGCTAGCTTTTGCTATTGGATTTCCTCACCATCTAGCGTGGGACAGCAGCTCCTTCTTACCCAACGCGGTGAGTTTGTTTGGGAGGCAACCGTATGGCTCGCAGAGCATCCGATTACTCAGCAGTAATCCGGCGCTTGTCTGTTCGTCTCCCCGACCTCATCATTTTTTCCTCATTTTACGATGAAGGTCGTTTCCCCGAACTTACGCTTCACTTCTGCAAACTTACCCACACATAACTCTTTACATTAGAAGTGAAGCGCTTGCTTTCCGGTTGCACGTAAGTGGTTGTTACCTCCTTCGCTTTCTGATGTTCTCTCGAGGCTACGGCCTTATCATAGCACCCTGAAGGCAGAAAATCAAGTATTTAATCGTAACTTAACGATGATAAAACACAATTCTTCATGCTACCGGCCATCGTAAGGTTAAGAAACGATTAAAATCAGGTACACTACTCAAAAAGAAGTGTAAAACATTTCGGCGTTATAGTGGCATATCAGCCGCAATGCGCGCTGCCACCGCTCGCCCGGAAAGCAACACCAGCGGAATACCGCCACCCGGATGCGTGCCGCCACCGACGAAGTAGAGACCGCGTACTTCCCGCGCCCGGAGCGGAGGACGGGCAAAGGCAGCAAAGGGCGAATTGGAGCTAATGCCGTAGATGGCCCCAAAAGCAGCGTTATAGCGCTGCGCCAGATCGCGCGGCGTCCAGTGATGGGTATAGCGGATAGCTTGGCGCAGACCACACAGTCCCATTGTCTCAAGCTTGGCAAGAATATGGTCACGATAGGCCGGCAACGCGGCCTCCCAGTCAATCCGGCCATCGTCAGCCGGCGCATTGACCAACACAAACAAGTTCATGTGGCCGGGTGGCGCATGCGTGGGATCAGCACGGCAGGTTGCCGCTATGTAGACGGTCGGATCAAGGGCCGGACGGCGATCGCGCACGATTGCCTGAAATTCAGCCGGATAGTCAGCGCAGAAAAAGATGTTGTGATGCGCTAGTTGGGGAAAATCTCCTTCAACGCCAAGGAACAGCACGACTCCGCTGTACGATGGTTCAATGCGGGCCAATCGGGCTGCTGCGCGCTGGCCGCCGGGAATGAGCCGTTCGTAGGCATACAGCGGGTCGGCATTCACTACAACCGCTGACGCGGCTATTTCAGCGCCACCGGCCAAGCGCACCCCACGCGCTTGGCCACGTTCGACGATAATCTCGGCTACCGGCGTTTGGGTACGCAGCTCAACCCCCAGCTCGCCAGCTAGTCGAGCCAGCGCCACAGCGAGCTGGTACATGCCGCCGCGCACATACCACCCGCCCTCGGCCAGCTCAATGTAGGCGATCAGGTTAAACGTGGCCGGCGAGAGATATGGCGACGAGCCATTGTACGTCGCGTAGCGGTTGAAAAGTTGGCGCAGATATGGACTACGGAAAAATGAGCGCACCGCTGCATCAACGCTGCGCAGAGCATCGATGCGCAACGCATGGCGCGCCATCGCCGGCGTGATCAACTCGCGCAGACCATCGAACGGGCGTAACAGGAAAGGACCGGCGACGGCGTCGTAGATCCGCGCCGTATAGGCCATAAAGCGAAAAAAGTTGGGCACGTCGGCTGGGCTAAGCCGTTCAATCTCTTGCACTAACTGAGGCAGTCGTTGCCAAGCATCAAAGCGCGTGCCATCCGGCCAGAAATAACGGCATGTCGGCTCCACCTGTTCAAGGCACAGGTACTCTTCCATGCGGCGGTTGGCTGCTGCGAATAGGTCGCGAATGACCCATGGCATGGTTAACAACGAAGGGCCGGTATCGAAAGTATAGCCGGCTGCTTGGTGCAGATTGAGCTTACCGCCTACTCGTTCGTTCTTTTCACAGAGGATGACCCGACGGCCCTGTGTTGCCAACCGAATCGCGGCAGCCAAGCCGCCGAGGCCACCGCCAACGATGATCACCGGAAGCTGAGTTGTATACGCCATACGATCGTATCAGACAACAATAAAGGCGCGAAGACGCAGCAAATAGCGAATGCGCTCACTTCGAGCAACCTATCTGCCAAGGCTTTGCGTCTACGCGCCTGTGCGTTGAGCGTCACTCATTAAAACCGGCCACGTTGGCCCGGAATCTGCGCACCGAAGATGCTCGGCGGCAGCTTGAAGCCATGGGCTTCAAGACGCGGAGTAAACTTCGGCCGCACTCCGGTCGGGCGGAGTTCGGAAATAATCTTGCCTTCGCCGGTTTTGCCTAATATCTCCAGCTTAAAGATATCTTGCAATACGACGGTATCGCCTTCCATGCCCTGCACTTCAGTAATGTAAGCCACTTTGCGCGAACCGTCTTCAAGCCGGGTTTGCTGCACAATCAGATCAATAGCCGAAGCGATCTGCTCGCGAATCACCTTCAGCGGCATATCCATACCGGCCATCAATGCCATCGTCTCCATACGGGCAATCGCTTCACGCGGCGCGTTCGCGTGGAGCGTCGTCAGTGAACCATCGTGGCCGGTATTCATCGCCTGCAACATATCGAGCGTCTCGCCACCGC
>JANWYE010000250.1 GCA_025057175.1 Chloroflexus sp.
ACGATCAGGCCATGCGCGCCGCCATCGCGCAGTAATTGGCCGAGCGCCGTATATGTTGCCACCAGCGTGGCGCTATCGACAATGATCACGATCGGTGCGCGATTGGCCAGAGCCGATTCGCGCCGCCGGCTCAGTTCGTCAAGCAAGTGTGCCAGCAGCCGCTCGGTTGTCACCGGATCAATTGCGGCTAAGACCCGGCCGCTCTGTCCTTCACCCGCCGTCTGACAGTGAGGTAGGCGCGCAATCCACTGCCAATCAGCCGCTGCTTTAGGATGAGCAATCAGGGCAATGCGAAGTTCGGATGGCGCGTGTAAGGTGGCTGCTTGCGCGAGCAGGGCATAAGCTAATCCTACCACCGCAGAACGTGGCCCGGCAATGCCGAGCGAACCAAGCCGGAGCAATGGCAAGCAGATTGGTACCTGATGTAGGGTGGCGTATTCAGTGATAAGCTGATCGATCTGGCGATCGGCTGGCGCTCCCGGCGGGATGACAGCGCGGCTCGCAGCCGGCAATATCCCGCTGCCCAAACGCAGTTCTAGCGCATCGTCATCGCTGAGCCGGCGTTCCCACAGGCGCGGCTCCGGTGCGCGGGGCCGCCCATCGGCCCCGGCAATCCGTAAGAGTTCCGCAGGATCGGGCGCTAAGTAGCGCCGGGCGGCGCGTTCGGTTTCGTGCAGCCGGCGTAGTCGCGCGCGCGCTGCCGCTAGTCGATCGGCAAAGAGTGCCCGTTGCTCGGCATATTCGCTGGCGCTGCGCTGGGTGGTGTTACGCTCATTAATCAGGGTGATGCCGCTGCTAAGCACTGCTAACACCAACGCTGGCAACGCTGCCAGCCATGAACCGTACCCGGCTAGTGCGCCAGCCCCCAATAGCAATGCTGCGATCACCGGTAGCATTGCCTGTAGCCATACCGTTGTCGCTCGCGGTGGCGGCGGGTTAGGCGGAACGGGTAATTCAACCGTCTCGGCGCTCCAGCGTGGGCGTAACCGGGGTGGACGGTTAAAGGCAATGTTACTGTCCGGCATAGTTTGCTACCTGTTGCGCGGAAAGCCGCTCACGGTTGATCCGATCCTGCTCCGCGCGCGCTCGCGCGCTCGCCTGCGCGATCGCATTGGCCATCTGCAAACATTGTTCGCGCAAGCGAATGGCTTCAGCCTGTATGGCTGCGTGGCGTGCGGCCCATTCACGCTGGCGCGGCCCTTCCCACCCTGCCAGTAGTTCAGCAGCCGCGCTTGCGCGTTGGCGAGCCGCAGCATCGATTGCATTCGCCGCGCGTCGTAATGCGCCGATCGCTTCATCAGCGGCTTGCCAATCCCACCAAACATCGTGCCGTCCTGACATACGCGCCTCCTGCTATGCCGACAACGGCGGTTCCTGCACCCATTCAGGCTCAACCGGCGGCAGTGCAGGCAGCGCCGGGATCGCCAGCAACTGAAAATGCGCCGGGTCAACCATGAATGGCAATACTTGCGCCTCTTCCGGCAGCCGAGTGTAGTCGAAGGTTTCGTAAGCGCTATGCGCCACACTGGGTTGGTCAAGCTGATGGTTGTTCAATTCATACACCGTGTCTCGGTAGCGGGTATCATCATGCCCGGCGCCAACCGCCTTAGCCAGCGTATCGTCGCTGTCAACGTAGTGTCGCACTGTGACCGGCTGGTTATTGATCACCGTTGGCACATCATCCCATTCGCCTGTCGGGCGCACAGCCCCCAGCGTAGTCACACTAGCCAATTGAATCTGGCGTTGGGCTAGCGCCGCTTGCACAACTGGGTCATTACTCAACAGAATGCACATTCCGCCCCCCATACTGTGCCCGGCAAGGTGGAGTGTGCTGCCTGCCGGCAACTGCTCGATCAAGCTCACGACCCGTTCGCGCACGGTGTGATAATAGGCGTTATGCTCAAGGCGTTCTTTGCCGCTGGCCGTTTCAATCACCGAAACCAGCCCATTTGGGCCGTATGCCATGTTGTCGAGGTTGAGACCACTAATTCCGACAAGGTACGTGTCTTCACCTATTTGCGCTGCTCGCACCTCTTCGCCAAAGTAGGGGCTAATCAAGCTGTGCGCTGTCGCTTGCAATGCTCCCGGCGTGATCCGATATGGTTGGCTAGAATCAACCATGCATTCGAGCGGTGGGAAAACATCGGTCACGCTAGCCTGACCATGCGGCTCAGCTTCTGGTCCTACCGTCGGACGTGTGAGCGGCCTGAGCATCAGGCTGGCGCGCGCCTCGCGGTTGGCTTGCTCTAGATAGATCACTAACGCGCGAATTTCGTCTAGAGACAGATACTGGAAGGCATCGAGCCAGAAACCGCTCTCGAGCAGCTTGGGAATGTCAGCCGGATTACTGATCATTGCGGACAGGCGTGGGCCGCTAATTAACCCGATCAACCCGCCTACCTGTGCGCCAGTGAGCCAGAGCATCGCTGGATTGAGGGCAAGATCTGGCCTTGTGGTGGCAACAGTGCCGCTCAGCGCAAGACGCTGCTGCAAGAGCTGCCAGCTCTGGGCGCGGTTGGGCAAGAGTGGCAGCCATGGCCAGAGCCAACGCATGGTCTGCAGGTGCGAGTGCTGCCAAACCGTTATTGCTCCGCGCTGGATAAGCTCAGGGAAAGTGTCTGTCACTCGTTGCAGTGTCGCCGGCGATAACACGAATGGCGCGATATATCCGCCTACCAAGCCAAAGTTGATGGGTATAAAACGCGCCAACCAACCAAGATTGCGCAGCAGCACCGTGAGGCTAGGCCACGCTTGCAAATGTTCGAGCGCTTGAATCAGCCATTGCCTCGTAGCTATGAAAGTGAGTGCAGTTTGCCACGGCAACCATGGCGCAATTGCCGCTAGGCCAGTCTGGGCCAGCCATTGCCCGTGTGGCACTGTTAGGTCGCGCAGATCGGGCCAAACACGGCTCCACCATTGGTTAAAGCGAATGGCTGTTTGAACAGACCAACGCGCGGTCAGGTACGCAGCTACGCGCGATCCTAGCCTGAGCGGCGTGAATGTCCGCGCTGGAGCGCGTAGATACCAGATGAAATGGAATGCCAAGCGCGCGCCAAGGTCAAGCTTGAGTAAACCCGGCCAGATCGGGCGTTGCATCACCGAGTGGGCAATACCGGCGCCGATCAGCGCAACTGTTCCGCCAAAAGTGGTTGCGTTTAGTCTGCCGTCATCGGCGGCTTCGAGCCGGTGGGCCGTGTCGCGCACCCATTCCGCCAAGCTGCTGATGGTGCGGCAATGCCCAAACAACCCATTGCTCACTCCGTCAACTCCCGGCACTGCATACTCGCGGCACCGGTTGCCGAACCGGCTCAGCGCGGCTGAAAGGTTGCGTGTTTCGGCTTGCAACCGTTCTTGTTCGGCTGTGATGGCAGTGGCATACTGGCGCAAACGGGCAGGAAAAGCAGCGACAGTGTTCATGCGGCCTCACAGATCCATGCGCCAAGCTCGCCTACACGTTGGCGAAGGCTATTGCCCCCGACCGGCCACAAAGCCAAGCAATCATCCCGTTCTGGCGCCGGCGCAGCCCACCAACCACCGTGTTGGCCGGCGATCAGCAAGGCGCCACGCGCTTCCGGTTGCGGCTGCCGGATGCGCCGGATCGCGGCCAGCGCATAGCGGGCCGGTTGCGGGCCAATCGCGGCCACGAATGCACTTGCCAGTTCAGTCGGTTTGCCTTGCTGTTCCAAGACCCAAGTCGCCATCTTGAGATCGTTGTGCTGTAATGCATGAAATGCCGTCAACAAAGCTTCGCCGTTGATCAGCAACGGCGCTGGGCTATCTGCCTCATCAAGGCTGGCCGGTGCTAACAACGCTAACATCGTATCGGCAAGCTGATCGGCGCCGGCAATCGCCTCAAAGCGATGCACATCGGGCGTTGGGCTGCTATGGAAGACAAACCGATCGCCGGCGCGGCTGATGTGGCCGAGGCGGGTAGGTGGGCCACTGGCCACAATCAACAGGCTATCGGCGAGCGCTGCGGTGCGGAGAAGGCTAGCTAGTTCGGTATGCGGCACAGGTTGGCCTTCGGACGACTGTGGTAGCGTCAAGAGATTGCGTGCCGCCAAACTGCCCACTGCCGCGCTGAGCGCGCCTTCTAAGGCGGGTCGGGGCGGTAATGCTCCTTGGCCGAGGGCAAAGGGGCGTGGCAGCTCTAGCAGACCCAGCAACAGAAGAAGTTCAGCATGGCTGATTTGAAAAGCATGTGGCATCTCTTTGCCTCCATTTCACAAGATAGCTACAGTGTTGTGGTTGGCCGGCGAGCAGCACTCTCGCCGGCCACCCCGCTCCTACTGCCCGCCAGCCTGCATAATGTTCTGATTGATCTGGGCTACTTGCCGGCGCAACTCTTCCAACGCACCCTGAATCGCCATTAACTTCTGGTGGGTCTCTGCCCAGTGAGTGCGAAACTGAGCAGCCAGCCGGCCATCCCAGTTGTTCGGATCAGACAACAGTTGACCCTCCCGATTCAGATCGCTAATCTGCTGCAACAGTGGCCCTTGCACAATCCGCTGAAAGCGCTCAACCGCTTCACGTGCCGTCGCCGTCGAGAGAACCCGGTCGCTCATGCTAACCTCCTGTAGATGACAACGAAAAATACCTTGCATGTATGAAACCGTGGCAAATGGCCAAAAGATTCGCCGAAATTTCGCCCAATTTTGCTTGCAGTGACACGAGCGGCAGAATCGCGTTGTGCGGCATGGTGATGCGGAATACGGGCCGTCAAGACCGCCGCTTGACAAAACGGGCAGGATTAGCTATACTACCCAGCGTTGCGAGGGCAACGGTCTCACCCCAGCGGTAGACCGCACAAGTGAATGGGCGCTCG
>JANWYE010000251.1 GCA_025057175.1 Chloroflexus sp.
ATTAGTGGTGGCGGCAACGCGGTTGATGAGCGCGAGCTGCTCAACTTGGGCCTGCGCTCGTTCGAGCAGGCGAGCATTCTGCACACCGAGCGCTAGTTGATTCGCAACGGTAATGAGGAACGAGCGTTCGCGTTCGCGATAGATGCCGGGGGTGTAGCTCATTACCGCCAACACCCCTACTACCGTCTGATCGCCAATCAGGAGTGGCACGCCAAGCCATGCGGCCGATTCGCGATCAGAGCCAAACCGCACTGGGCGGAAGCCTGCCGCTTCCGCTTCTGCCGCTAAATCTACAAACTGGAGCGGCTGGCGGGTGCGGATGATATGCTCGGTCAGGCTGCCCGGCTTTGGCGGTTCGCGCTGTTCGGTAAACAATTCGATCCCTTCATCAACCTCGTAGCAGAAGGTCATCTCATCGCTTTCCGGATCGTAGAGGTAGGCGACGAAGGAATCGAGGCTGAGGAAGCTGCGCAAATGGTAATACACATCGCGCAGCATTTGCCGCTGATCGAGCGTCGAGGCAATCGTTTGGCCAATACGGTTAATGCTATTCAGCTCGATAATGCGTTGTTCGCGCTCGGCAAACAACCGCGCATTTTCCAACGCGATCGCCAATTGGTTGGCCAACGCCGCCAAGAAGCGCAGCGTGCGATCGGTAAAGGCGCCGGCGGTTTCACTCTGCACCGAGAGCACACCGATCACCGCGCCTTGGCTCATCAAGGGAACCCCAATCCACGAACGCACGTGCCGGCCCTCGTCTACTAAGAAAAGGGCTTGGTCGCGGAGCTGACCGGCGTTAGCAAGATCATCAATTCGTAGCGGGTTGCCCTCATCGATGATCTTGGCAGTCAATCCGGCCTTTGGCGCAATGCGTTTGTAGTATTCAACTACCGTTTCGCCGCGCTGTTTAAAGAGTTCAAACCGTACAGTCTCTTGCTCAGCGTTATAACTAGCAATGTAGAAAAAGTCTGGCGTGCCAAGGAATGCGACAATCTCTTGATACACTCGTTCAAGCAGCGTATCGAGATCGGTAGTCGAAGTTGCCGCTGCGCCGACGTGGAAGAGGGCTGCCATCTCTTCCGCCCGGTCACGTGCTTCGCGCAGCAAGAGGTGATTTTCAATTGCAATCGCCGCCTGATCGGCAAAAATCTCTAACGGCTCAACTACGCGGGCCGTCGGGCGCTGGCGATCCTCGGTGTCGCTGGCGAAGATCATGCCAAGCAGCATCCCATCGGTTGAATAAAGCGGGACGCACAAGCGGTCATCGAGTTGCCATTCGTTATCGCTGCGCTCATCAATGAACGGGTGATAGTCGAAGATGCCGGTATCAAACCCGGCTTCAAGTTTACGGGCTTCATCTGCCGGAATAAAGTACGTTCGCCCCAAACGGAACCGTGGGTCGAGATAGCGAGTGGCCAGCTCTAGCGACAATGGGTGTTGGGCCAAATAGGATTGCTCATCAAGGGGAATGCCGGCTGCGGCCTCTAAATAAAGATGATCAGGATCGTCGAGCCGGGCGAGGCAGAAGAGTACGGTGCGCAGACCGATGGCTTCGATGATGCTATAGCCAATCTGCTCTAACAAGCTGGCCAGAGATTGGTCAGCGCGTAGCGCCTGCCCAATTTCCAGCACGTCGTTAAGGATGTCGGCTCGGCGCTGGAGCATCTTGGACATATGCTCTAGTTCGAGATAGTGTTGGGCATTGCCGATGCCGATTGCAGCCTGATGCGTTAGCGCGCGCAGAAATTCAACCGCTTCGTAATCGAAATGGCGCGACCGTTCTGCCAGCAATAAAACGAGGCCATACACGCTGCCCTGATAGAAAATCGGCGCAGCCAGCGCCGAGTTGGCGTTCGGGCATAGCAATGCTTCTCGCTCGCCCTCGCTCAGATAATCGCTTAAAGTCGCCTCGCGCTTGGTTAGCGCCTCTTGCACAGTAAGCACCGATTGGCCAACAATGCTGCCGAGTAGCCGGCTGCGCAATGGCGGCGCGTAGCCGATAACTTCGACTATCAGGAATGCGCTAGCTTCCGCTTCCAACTCGTCAGTGAGTGATTGGTGCAGCAATTCGGCCATTGAACGGTTGTTGCCGTTGGCATGGGCCGGATTGACGCGCAATGCTATCAGGCCGTGGCTAGCGCCAGTAGCGCGCAGCGCTTGCTCGAGCACAAAAGCGAGAATTTCGTTCTGGTTAAGCGTGATAGCGAGTTGGCTGCCGATCCGTTGTAGGGCGCGCAATTGCTCGACGCGCAGCCGTAGGCTGCTGTCAACTTGCGCAAACCGGCTGGCATTGGCAATAGCGCGCGCTGATTGGCCGGCCAAGATGCTCAACAATCGCTCATCTTCGGCATTGAAGCCATTTGGTTGAGCCGAGACTAGCTCCAAGACGCCGAGCAGGGTATTGCCGCTGCGTAATGGGATGCCCAAATAACTGCGCGCCGGCAGATTGGTGTTTAGCATCAGGCCGCTCGTATCGTCGAGCGCCCCAAGCCACGCTGGCGGCAGAGTGAGATCATCGATCCGCAGTGGTCGTTGATGGCGGGCTACCCACGAACTGAGCGTATCACCTTCATCCCCTACCCGGCAGTGCAACCCTTTCTGGCAAGCGATATGCAGTCGCTGATTGCGTTCGTCAAGGAGCGTAATTCGCCCGCCACTAAACCGCACCAACTTCGCTGCGCCAGCTAAGGTTGATTCTAACGTTTCATCGAGTGAGAGATCGGCTGCCAACAGCTCGCTAATCTGTTGCAATCGTTCCAATTCTCCCGCCCGCTGTTGGGCAGCATCGTAGAGCCGGCGGTGTTGTACCGTGGTCGCAATCTGCGCGCTCAACACTTGCAAGAGATTCCGCTCGATTTGGTCGAGCATATGAGCAGGCGCAGCGTACCCCATTGCCACTAAACCGACAAACTGATCTTTGTTGCGCAACGATGTTAACCACACGCTGCGGCAGCCGAAGAGAGCGGCATGGGCGGCAATTGGGTTGCTCTTGGCGTCTACTGTGACATCGGCGATTAACACCGGTTCGTTACGCTCACTCAATGCCTGCAAGGCCGGTGTCAACTTGATCTGCTCAAATCCGCTGACGCCGCTCACATGTTCGCTGTAAACCGCAAAGGTCTGCATCTGGCGCGGTTGCTTCGGATCAATAAGATAGACAGCGCCGAAATCAGCCTCCAGCGCCAGCGCCATATTTTCAATTGCGTGCGCAATCGTCTCTTCGATCGCTGCCCCTGACCCGATTTCTAGGCTATTCTCATAGAGCACAAACAGCTCGCGAGCGTGGCGGCTCTCGTGCTGTTGGAGCGTGCTTGCATAGAGCAGCAACGCCAACGATCGGGCAAAGGGATGCAGAGTGTATCGCGCTTCTGGTCCGGGATTGATAAGAAACAATAACCCGACCAACTCAACCCCAATGACAAGTGGTTCAACTAGCGCCTCTAATGTTGAACGATCGCTTCGGCGTTGAGGAATAGACCATACGCCAGATTGGGTCGTTTGAAACGTGATCGCCTGAGCTACAATGTCGTTATCGTTAATCGCGACATTTGCCGGGAAGATTGCATCATCGGCGCTGCTGGCAGCCCTGATCAACATCTGGTCGCTAAAATTGATCCAGTACACTGCCAGAGCTTGAGCTGGTAGTAACCGGCAGGCTTTGTGGCACAACTGTTCGAGTTCTTTAGTGACGTCGCCGATGCCGATTTGCCCAAGTACTGCGTCGCCTAACGCGCATAATTGTTCACGCCGCTCGTTTAGGCGCGCGCGCTGCCAAGTGCTTAGCAAAGTTGTGATTTGAGTGGTCAGGGCATTGATGAAACCCGGCTCAAACGTTGTCGCCAGTGTCAGCCGTCCGTAAGATCGCTTGGCATCGCGCAATTCTAGCGCCGTGCCATTCTGTGGCGCCTCACCCCAAGCAGTGCTGGCCAATTCGCGCTCATTGGCAAGGAGCGTTAAGCGACCACCGGCGCCGAGGTGGCGTTCGAGCAACTCACTGATCAAGGCACACAGCTCAGACGGCTCAACTTGGCCAAGCGGTTGCTGGCCGTGCAGAGCCAGTTGAGCTAGCAGCTCCCAACCCTGTGTTGGCGCTCCGGTGATCGTCGTACTCATAGTGTCGCTATCGCTCCTGCTGGCATGGTGAGGCTGCACAGGCGGTTACGGCAGGCATAACAAATGCAGTTCAACCATATCATCTCGGTGTTAGTCAGGAGCGGCCATAAGCCACAAAGCTGCGCTTACCCTGCTCGCGCGCTTGCACTAACGCTCGCTGACGCACCTCTTCCGCCGCTTCACTCAGCTCGCGGATGTCGGCGAAGGGGCCATCCTCGTGGGTCAGCACACCGACTGAGAGTGACATCAATGGCGCTTGCCGAGTTTCGCCACTGTCATCAATAAATTCAATGTAGCCTTGTTTGCGATGCCGGTAATTGTAGTGAAGGCCTATCTCGTCGTCGAACCGGGTGATGATGCGGTCGCAAATCGCTTGGATCCGTTCGGGAATCGTCGTAATAATAAACGATTGTCCAACCGACTGTTGGCCGATAAACTCTTCATTGCCACCCAACTCACTCACGATTTCGTTGAGCATGAGCGCCACAAAGCGCAGCACATCCTCGCCCACTACTGCGCCATAAACTTGGGTGAAGGTCTCGAAGCCATTAATATGCACGTTAAGCAAGCCCCAGCGCGGTGTCGTGAGCAGTTGGCGGAGTTGTTCGTTAAGCAATTCTGCTGTGGGCAGATTTGTCACCGGATGGAGCTGGTTGCGCCGGCGCGCGTCTTCGAGCTGGTTCTTGACAATCGT
>JANWYE010000252.1 GCA_025057175.1 Chloroflexus sp.
GAGTAGATCGGTAAGCTGCTGCGGTTTCAGCGCCTGATCTGCCCGCGTCCAGACCGTGATCCGGCCTTGCGCGTAAATAGTCATCGACGATGCATCCACCACACCTTTGGCCGCCAGATCTTCGACAAAGCTCTGATTAGCGGCGAAGAACACATCAAACGGTGCGCCGCGTTCGATCTGTTGGGCAAGCTGGCCGGTCGAGCCAAAATTAAACACGACCCGGATGCCGGTGCGTTCCGTAAATAGCGCGCCAATCTCTTGAAATGCCGGGGAGAGATCGGCAGCCGCCGCAACGGTAATTTCAGGGGCAACGGTAGCTTGGGGGGCGCTACATGCGGTTACTACCCAGAGCACAAGCAGCAAGAGACTCATCGATCGCAACATTGCTTACGTCCTGTTAAACTTCAGCTAACGAGTTCTGGCACCCCTCAAGCCACGCCAACACTGCCTGCAACTGGCCCGATCGATACTGCAACACCAGCCGTTCAAATGATCCCTCCGGCAACGTAATGGCTTTGGCATCATTCTCGGCCAGCCATTCCCGACAACAATCGATCTGCCGCGCCAGTAATTGGGCCGCAACCGTGTTCCCTTCCCGGCGGGCAAAGTAGTACTTGGCCAAAAACTCTAATCGCATATCACGCCCGCGCGCAACCGGCGTGATAACCCATTCCGTAAAGATGGCTTCACCTTGCGCAGTGATCGAGAAGATTTTTCGCGGTGGCCGGCTACCCTGTATTTCAAGGTGATGGCGAAGGTACCCCTCTGCTTCCAGCCGGTCAAGCATCGCATAAAGATGGCTCTGCTTGATCCGCCAGATGCAGCCTAAACCATCGCGCGCCTGCACCTGCTGAAACAGTTCATACGGGTGCAAAGATTGCCCCCGCACCAGCCCTAGCAGCGCCAGCTCAATGGTGAGTGCTTGTTTTTGCGCAGGCATTGATCACCCGCTCTTTACCAGCCACGACCGTGACACATTGCTGCGCGCTGTCTTTCAAGTTGTGCGCACTGCCTAACGGTTTTACAACATAATATTTTGAATATTCATAGCATGAACACTATACCGCACGCTGCAATTCCTCGTCAACCCAACTGCGCGGTTGAACGTTTTGTAGTCTCAGAGCCGGCAATTGTCATTATTTTTGCACCTAGCAATCGTATACTACCGGCAGGTAAACACAGCCCTTGCGCCATGGATACTCGTATGTCACTTGAAACCGTACCGTCTGTTTCGCTGGCGACCTCCTTAACTAAGGACGAACACCTCCACCGCCGGTCTGATCACCCGTTCATCCTCGATCCACCTCTTGCGATTCTCAATGAAGCAGTGACACCCGTTGAACGTCTCTTCGCGCGCCACCGGCAACCAATACCGGATCTCCAGCCAGCTCACTGGGAATTGACGATTGATGGGTTAGTGCGGCATCCGTTGACAATAGACTACCGTGATCTGCTGCGCGAACCAGTGAGCAGCTTTTTTGCGGCCCTAATTGGCCGGCACGACGACCATGACGGCTACGCTGCCATTGC
Organism: Chloroflexus sp.; assembly: GCA_025057175.1. Classification (GTDB taxonomy): domain Bacteria; phylum Chloroflexota; class Chloroflexia; order Chloroflexales; family Chloroflexaceae; genus Chloroflexus. The sequence goes on from JANWYE010000252.1 coordinate 1,531, forward strand.
CAACGCCGAGTGGATCGGCGCGCCGTTAGCGCTCTTTCTTGAGGCAGCCGGCGTGAAGCCACAGGCAGGCTTCGCCGCCTGTTGGAGTTACGGCCCGCAACCGGTTGTGCAATATGTGCCGCTCGCCAAGCTCTGGCAAGACGGGATGCTGGCGTATGCGATCAATGGTCGGCCCTTGCCGGCGCTGCACGGCGGGCCAGTGCGGTTGGTCGTGCCCGGTTGGGCCGGCGCATACTGGTTAAAGTGGATCGAGCGGATGACCCTGATCTCACCAGAATCGGCGCCACCGGCAGCGTTCGCCGATGGCTCATTGCGCATTGATTGCCGGCTGTTCAATCTCGCCGAGGCCACGCGCGGAAACAGCTTACAACCGCTCCGCGGCGTGGCTTGGTCGGCAGCGCAAGGCATCACGCGGGTGGCGTTGTCATTTGATGAAGGGCCGTGGCAAGACGCCATCCTCGATAGCGATCTTGGCCCGCGGGCATGGCGGCGGTTTACCTGCGCTTGGCCGGCTGCCGGCGGTAGCCACCAGTTGGCGGTGCAGATCACCGACGGCGCCGGCCAAACGGCAGTTCGCTATTGGCGGATGTCTTCCCTAGCCACGTAGCTTATCCCGCAGGTAAGATTCAAGTTCGGCGATCGGGACCCGCTCTTGCGCCATCGTATCGCGATCACGCACCGTTACCGTGCCGGCTAGGGCCGGATCTTTTCCCTGCCCAATCGTGTCGAAATCAACCGTGATGCAGAAGGGTGTGCCGATCTCATCTTGCCGGCGGTAGAGTTTACCAATCGCGCCAGTATCGTCGTAGACGGTGCGCATTTCGCTGCCGAGCTGCAAGCGACGGCGCACTTCTTTAGCGGTGGCGACCAGTTGGTCATGGTTGCGCTTAAGCGGGAAGACGGCCGCTTTGATCGGGGCCAACCGCGGCTTGAGCCGCAAGACAGTGCGGTAGTGCTCGTCAATGAGTGGTTGGGCTTGCCCGCGCAGCTTCTTGCCCACCTCGATCTGATCCGCTCCCGGCATGGCCAATAACTGCTCGACTTCGGGCAGCCGCTCAGCCAGCGCTTGGCCCAACTCCTCGCCGCGAGCAAGAATAGCATCACGCGCCTCGGCGCTAATTTTCTCATTCCGGCCCACCGATTTGAGAAACGACTGGAGCGCTTCGCCAACCACAGCCAGCTTGTCACTTGGCAAGGCCTTGGTCAACTCTTCGGCATACCCTTCGCACAGAACCGCCAACATACAACGCCCCACCCCCGCCGACGGCTCAATCACGTAAGGCACGATATGGCGACCACTGGCCTGATCAAAGTAGGTCAGCCGAGCGATGCTATCCTCGTTGCGATTGACGCGCGCCGTGAGGTTCAGTTGGTCTTGATCTTTGCTGTGCGAGCCGAGATCGTAGTCGGTGCGATTAGCAATCCCCTCTATCTCTTGCACACCGATATTCGGGTAATCGTACATCAGGTCGAACGTGCGTTTCGAGTAGTGGGCCAACTCATCAGCCGGCACATCGTAGATCGTGATCCGGCTACGCGGAATGCCGATCCGCTCCCACCATGCCAGCCGAGCTTCCAGCCAGCGCTGGTGCCATGCTTCGTCAGTGCCGGGCATGACGAAATACTCGATCTCCATTTGCTCGAACTCGCGCACCCGGAAGAGAAAGTTACGTGGGTTGATCTCATTGCGGAAGGCTTTGCCAACCTGCGCAATCCCGAAGGGCAGCTTGCGCGCCGTGGTCGTCAGCACATTGGCAAAGTTGACAAAGATACCTTGTGCGGTTTCAGGTCGCAGATACGCGAACGACCCGCTATCAGCCACCGGCCCGATCTGGGTGCGGAACATCATATTAAACGGACGCGGCTCGGTAAGATCACGTGACCCACAATTGGGGCAAACGCCGTGAATATGATCGGCGCGCCAGCGCATTTTGCAGGCGCGGCAATCAACCAATGGGTCGTTGAAGGTCTCTTCGTGGCCGGAATACTTCCAGACCAGCCGGTTCATCAAGATCGCCGCATCAAGCCCCTCCATGTCATCGCGCTCATAGACGTTGGTGCGCCACCAATCGGCAATGATGTTGTTTTTCAATTCAACGCCTAAGGGGCCGTAATCATAAACACCTTGCAACCCGCCATAAATCTCGCTACTGGGAAAGATAAAGCCGCGGCGCTTAGCCAACGCCACAATCTGATCGAGTGATGTAGCCGGCACAGCCAATCCTCCTTCGCACACAACAAAAAAACCGGGCGAACAAGTCGCCCGGGGACGCATCAAAGCCTGACGCGCGGTTCCACCCCGGTTAGCGGCGCTCGCCGCTCACCTCACGCAAATTCCGGCTCCCCGGCGCCGTTCCGCCATTCCGAGCCGCCGGGCTCGCACCATTCCCGGCTCGCTGGGCGCTCATCGCGACGTACTCCTCCGGATCATCGCCAACACTTCGAGTATAGCACAGGCAACAATGGCGCGCAAATGCCATTCAGCAGCTCAAATCATTGACACTGCTAACCTATTCCTACTGGGAATGGCCATTGTTAGCCACATTTGACGAAGGCGCTTCCTCAGCCAGATGGGTATAAATTTGCGTCGTGGCAAGTGACGCGTGGCCCAACCGCTCTTGCAACTCGCGCAGATCCACGCCACTGCGCAATTGATGGGCCGCAAAGGAATGGCGCAACATATGCGGCGTCAAGTCATGCATGCCCACCTGTTCGGCATAACTTTTGAGGATGAGCCAGAAGCCTTGGCGGGTCAGGCGCTTGCCACGATGGTTAAGGAAGAGCGCTCCGTCATCGCCATTGGTCTGGCGCGCCAACTGCGGGCGAGCAATATCAAGATACTCTTCGAGGGCAGTCACTGCCGGGTCGCTGAGCGGAATTGTGCGTTCACGGCCCTGCCGCCCCAAACAGCGCACGGTTTTGGCATCAAAGGCGACATCATCAACATTCAGCGCGACCAGTTCGCTCACCCGCATACCGGTCGCATACAGCACTTCCAGCATCGCCTTATCGCGCAATCCTTCGGGCGTACCGTTTTGCAGCGGCAATTCCAGCAACTCATCAACCTGATGCTGGGAAATGGCGCGCGGCGGGAAGCGATCGACGCGCGGCGCATCGAGTTGCTCAGCGGGATCGTGGCTGATAACGTTGCGTTCTTTCAAGAAGGCAAAGAACGACTTCACTGCCGCCAACCGGCGAGCGACCGTTGAATT
>JANWYE010000253.1 GCA_025057175.1 Chloroflexus sp.
GCAATATCTTCATTGACCGCCTGCACCGCCTTGAGCACGCCTTTGCCGTTGTAACGCGACTTATCACCATCGCGCAGCTCAAGCGCCTCGTGCGCGCCAGTCGATGCGCCGCTCGGCACAATCGCGCGCCCCACATCGCCACTCTCCAGCCGAACATCGACTTCGATCGTCGGGTTGCCACGCGAATCAAGCACTTCGCGGGCAATGATCGCTTCGATAAGAGTTGACATAGTTCCTCCGGGTAACAAAGCCCGAATCCACTAGCGTAGCAGCCGTGCGCTGCTAGCCGCTGCTCAGTATAGCACGGATGCAAGGCTGCATGCGGTGATGGTCGTGTACCACCCGCCAGCATTCGTTATTCGTTATTCGTTAATTCGTTCCCCATTCGTTGACCCTGCTACTAGCAAAAGCGCCATAAAACGTGTATGCTAGAGGCACGGGAGCAGCAATTGGAGAAGGAGCAACCTTCATGCGACCGCGTGAGCATTTTGACCAAGAACTGGAAGCCCTGCGCAAGCAGGTGGTTGAGATGGGGCGCGCCGTGAGTGCTGCGCTTGAGCAGGCTATTACGGCGTTGGAACAGGGCGATGTGGAATTGGCTAAGGCAGTGGTGGCCGGCGATGAGGCAATGAACGCGGCCAAAGGTGCGATTGAACAACATGCTATTAATCTGATTGCCACTCAGCAGCCGGTAGCGCGTGACCTACGCCGGATTGTGGCGGCTATGGCGATGAGTTACGAACTGGAACGGATCGCCGATTATGCGAAGAGCACGGCCAAGATGGTGGCCGGCAGCCCTGACCCCAATCGGGGGCCGTTGGCAGCGCCGGCTGAGCTAGTGGCGCTAGGGAAGATGGCGCGGGCTAATCTCGATCGCACGCTAGCAGCGCTCGCTAATGGTGGCAGCGATGCGATTAAAGATATTATCGCCCGCGAAGATGAGATCGACCATGACTACAAACAGTTGAAGCGGTCATTGGTGGCAAAACTGACCCCGCCTGAGACCGCCGACCTCCTCTTCATTGCCCATAACTTCGAGCGGGTCTCTGATCGGGCGCTGAATATGGCTGAAAAGATCATTTTCACCGCAAGCGGCGATCAGGTCGAATTGAACGATTAGTTGCCACTATCAATCCGCATTCATCCTTGTTTCCCGCGCCTGTACCTGACCCTGCGCGCCAATTTGGATCGGCCCTAGCGGGGTCAGGCTACAACTGGCGCATAGGTCAGTGACTGCCGGTAGCGCAGCCGGTGCGACTAGTAAGACAAGCCGGTCGTTTGGCGCGAAGACGGTGCTGCCATTGGGAATGATGTAGCCTTCATCACGCTGAATCTGTACGACTAATAATCCTCGCGGCAGATCAGCGTCAATCAGCGATTTGCCAACCAGTGCCGAATCGGGTGGAATGTGCGCTTCGAGAATCTGGCTGGCCCCGCTGACGTCGGGAACAAACAGATGGCTGTCAACGTGTTCTGGTTGAGTGCTCATGACGCCGAGCCGGCGAGCAACCCAACTAATCGAAACCCCCTGCACCATCACCGATACCAGCACGATGAAGAAGACAAGATTGAACAACAGCGGTGCGTCGGGTATGCCGGCCAACAGCGGGAAGGTCGCTAGCACAATCGGCACTGCGCCCCGTAAACCAGCCCACGAGATCATCAATAATTCTGCCAATGAGCGCCGCTTCCAGCTTAGCGCAATGAATACCGAAAGGGGCCGGGCGACGAAGACAAGCCAGAAGGCCATCGCCAACCCCTGCCCGGCTACTGCCGGTAGTTGCGAGGGAAATACGAGCAGACCGAGAATGAGGAACATTGCGATCTGGCTGAGCCATGCTACCCCGTCGTGGAAACGCAAGATCGAGCGCTTATGCACAATGTTGGCATTGCCGAGCACAATCCCGGCCAGATAGACCGCCAGAAAGCCGTTGCCGCCGATCAGGGCGGTGAAACCATAGGTCAGCAGCGTGAGCGCCATTGTCAAGACGACGTACAACCCCTCTTGCTGGAGACGAATCCGATTGACGACCCAAATCATCAACCGGCCAAAGGCATATCCGCCTGCTGCGCCAAGCAGCATTTGGAAGATAAAGGCCGGAACGAGGCTCAGCATAGATGCCTGCGGGTTGATGATCAATTGGGTCAGACCGATCGTGAGGAAGACCGCAATCGGATCATTGCTGCCCGACTCGAGTTCAATCAGTGGTTCGAGCCGGTGCTTGAGATGAATGCCGCGCGTGCGCATCACGCTAAACACTGCCGCGGCGTCGGTTGACGAGACAATTGCCCCTAACAATAGTGCTAATGTCCAGTCGAAGCCGAGGATGAGCCGTGCCCCAATCGCGGCAATGATAGTGCTGACCAATACGCCGATGTTAGCGAGAATCAAGCCCTCGGCGAGCACAGGTTTGATGATCGGCCAATCGGTATCTAGCCCGCCGGAAAAGAGAATGTAGATCAACGCAATGACGCCAATCAGTTGCGCGAAGGCCGCGTCGGTGAAAGCAATGCCTCCCGGCCCGTCAGATCCGGCCAGCATACCGACCGCCATGAAAAGGATGAGCGCCGGCACGCCAAACCGGTTCGAGGCGCGGGTAGCAGCGACGCTGATTGCCAGTAGCAAGCCGGTGATAAGTAATAATGGTTCAGTGGCCATTGTATGCTCCGCTATGCATGTGTTAGTAGCATAACATGCATTATTGTTCAGAGCATAGTTTGTGAAAGAGGCCCGGTATGCCGCGCTCTAGCCCTCTGCAACTTACTGATCGCGAAGCAGGGCTTGATACGTCGCGTCCCAGCCTTATTCCACCCACCGCAATTGGGCCGGATCAATGGGATCACGCCGGTTGGCCGGCAACCAATCGAGACATGCCGCCAAATCGCCGCGCGGCACAAACTCTAGCCCAATATAGCCGGTATATCCGCTGCTGGCAATTGCCTGCAAAATGAAAGGAAAGCGCAATTCACCGGTGCCGGGCTGGTGGCGATCGGGTACATCGGCCACCTGTATATGCCCGATCCGGTTGATGTGCTGGCGAATGGTGCGGGTGATGTTCCCTTCCATCAATTGCATGTGATAGCAATCGTATTGATAGCGCAAGTTCGGCGCTCCTACGCTATCAAGCATCGCTAGCGTTTGAGCAGTGGTCGTGAGCAGATAGCCTTCGTTCTCCCACGCATTGAGCGCCTCAACCACGATTTCGATCCCAGCCGCTGTGGCCTGCTCGCACAGCCATGCCAAGTTGTCACGCACCCGCGCCAGTTGCGTCTCACGCGCCTCATCGGGCAACAGCTTACCCACCAACGCATTCATGCGCGGGCAGCCGATCTGCTGGGCAAACGTTAACGCTGGCGGCACGGCAGCCCGCCACTCGTGCTGGCGTTCGGGATGGTTTAAGCAACCGCGTTCGCCTTGGGCGAGATTGCCGGCAGGAAGGTTGACCAATGCTACCTGCAAACCGGTATCGCGGATGTAGCGCGCCAGAGTTGCTAGATCAACGCCATCTGGCCACCAAAACTCAACCACGCCAAAGCCCAGCCGGGCAGCAGTCTCAAACCGTTCTAACCACGGACGCTCGCGCATGGTCAACGAAACATTCAAGGCAAAGCGGAGCATGCCCTTTCTCCCTTCCCGTTCAGTTCACCAACGCAGGGCCAAGCAGTTGGTCAATAACTTCGTGATAGATGCGGAAGCGCGCCGAGTCGACGTGCCCGCCACCCTCGATACGGTAGAAAAAGAGTGGCGCGGTAACGGCTGTCGCCAATTGCTCGCCATCGGCGAACGGGATCACTGTGTCGTTCGTGCCATGAAAAATGACTACAGGGCAGCGCACTTGACCAATCCAACTATAGGATCGCAAAGGGTACTTGAGTAGAAAACTCGGTGCCCAAGGAAAGCGCCGGCGCGCAATCGCCTCGACACTGTAGTAAGGGCTTTCCAAGATGAGCAGGCGCGGCTGATGATCGGCAGCCAACCGTGAAGCAAGGCCACTGCCAAGTGAGCTGCCAAAGAGCACAATCTGCGCTTCGGGATAACGCTCTGCTACCCACATATAGACAACTTCAGCATCGGCGAGCAATTGCGCTTCACTGCTGATCGAGCCGGTGCTCTGGCCATACCCGCGATAATCGGCCATCACCACATCATAGCCACGCGCAACGAAATCGGGCGCGGCTGCTGCCGCGATCTCGAGATTGCCGCCATTGCCGTGGAAATAGAGCACTACCCCGCGCGGATGACTAACCCGAAACCATAAGGTATGGAGCGATGCGCCGTCAACCGGAATGAAAAACTCCTCGAATGGCAGGTCAATATTGTAGCGTGTGCCCGGTGGCACGCGCTCAGGGAAAAAGATGAGCTGTTCTTGCAACAGATAGATCCCAGCGCACAAGGTAATATAGGGAATGGTAATCGTAACGATCAGATATTGCAGTGCCGTAAGCATCGATAAACGCCTTGGCGAAGGGTTGGATGAAGCCGCCATCACGCACCTCAGCAGCGTTATCTCGAATATACGGTGCGTCGATCATTGCGCGTGGCAGAGCCGCATCATTGTGCGGCTCTACCAACCGCACAGCGATATGGCTCGCGTCACCACCCTAATACCAGCGCAAAGATCAACGGCGCTACGATGGTGGCATCCGACTCAATAATAAACTTAGGAGTATCAACTGCCAGCTTGCCC
>JANWYE010000254.1 GCA_025057175.1 Chloroflexus sp.
AACATTACGCTTAGTCTCGATGGTTCACCCAAGCAGATCTGTAATCAAAACCAGCGTTGGGTTACTCTTTCGATCCGCCAAGTCATCGCTGTGCCGGAATACGTGCTCGATGCCGAAGTGCTCGATGCCCAAAGCGCTAGTCCCATTTCAGTAGAGGCGCTCCATCCAGTTTCCGCCGAGGATGAGGTAGTGAATGTGGTTCGACGCTTTAATGCCGATCAAACAATCGCGGTGCGCGAATTAAATGTCGATATGTTGCGCGCAACATCAACTGGCAAATGGTTGAGGTGGCAAACGATTTATATCGAGCAGTTACGGCAGCAGAATCTATACGAGGTTCAGCAGCAACGCGGTTTTACCGTGCTATCTGTGCGGGTTCGCGGCGATACTGCTAAGGTTGTGACACAGGAAATCTGGCGCACGGCTAAGTTTGATCGCGATACGCATCAGTGTAAGTATCATCAACCGTTATTCACGACTACTCAGACCTATACTTTGGTGAAGGAAGGGGGCGCTTGGAAAATCACGGAGGATGTTTTTGAGCCAGATGCGCCGGCAGATAGACCCGGCTGTTGAGGCACTGGTTTTGAGCGCCAGTGGTGAGATGCCGATCACGGCATGAGCGACAGGCTTGATCCTCTGGCAATTGCCTCAGCCCACGAACGAGAGGAGCGCACTTGGCGCTCCTCTCGTTATCACTACACCCCTAGGCTATCCAACACGGCTGCCAATTCTGCCGGGCGCGGCGGCGTGAACACGACCGATAACGGCGCTACCCAGCTCCAGCGGATGATGCCTTGCGCATCGATGACGAACGTGCCGGGCAAGGGCACGCCCATCGCCGAACCAACACCGTAACGGTAGAATACGCTCCATTCCGGGTCGCTCAGAATCGGGTATGGCGCGCGCAAGACTTCGGCTACATAACTGGTCATGTCGAGGTCGGTGCTGCTCACCACCAACAGGTGAGCATTGCGCTGCACAAAGACCTCATAATCCTCCCGCAACGCATCCAGTTGCGGCGCGCAATTCGGTCAGAAGAAGCGGTCGCTGACAATGCGGGTCAAGTTGAGCACCACCGGTCGCCCGCGCAGGGCGCTGAGAGTAATGGTGCGCCCGTACTCAACCCGGTCTTCGGGCGGGCCGCTGAGGAATTGGGCGTAGGGCAAGGTGAAGTCGGGCGCTTCACTGCCTACCGGCGGCACGTTGGCCGGGCCGCGCGGGCGGAGAAATTCCTGCCGCCATTTGTCGGTCAACGGGATGATCGGTCTCGCCATAGCACCTCCTTGTCGGGTAAAGGGGCTTGCTTTCAGTATACCGCGATTTTGCTGCCGGCAACGAGATAACGCTTCACCGGCGATAGCGATCTGTTCGCCATTTGGCCGGCGATTGCGCGTTATGCCTATATCGGCAATATCCTTACTAAACCCTTACAAAACTCTCGTATGACCCTAACGCTGGCGCGGTATGCTACAAGTGAACAAAAAGAAGCGTGTCGGTTCACAAAGAATGAGAAAGGGTTAACGAGCAATGACATTCACGCAGGATCAATCGACTGTTACTGAAATTTCTCCCCGCGAACTGTATGCCCGCCTGCTGAGCGCGCAGCCGCTCTTTATCCTCGATGTGCGCAATGAAGATGAGTTCAAGCGCACGCCGGTCGAGGGCCACGCCACGCTGCGCACGCTCAATGTGCCGTACTACGATTTCATCGAAGACGAAGAGGCGGCGCTGGCCCGCTTGCCGAAGGATGTTGAAGAAGTTGTGGTGATTTGCGCCAAGGGCGGCTCCTCGCAGTATGTGGCCGAGGTGCTGAACAACCACGGCTACCGCGCGGTGTCGCTGAGCGAGGGCATGATCGGGTGGGGCAACTATTACGATGTGCGCGATGTGACCAACGCCGCTTGGGGTCGGATTGTGCAGATTGCGCGCCCTGCTCGCGGCGATCTCAGCTTCGCGATCATCAGTGACGGTCAGGCCGCGCTGGTTGATCCGCTCCGCCATATCAATGTCTACCGCGAGCTGATCGAGGGCGCTGGCGCCAAGTTGACAGCCATCCTCGACACTCACGTCCACGCTGACCATATCAGCGGCGGCCCGGCGTTGGCGAAGGAGACTGGTGCGCCCTACTATATCCATCCTTACGACGCCATCCACCCGATCGATATGCTGCCGGCAGTGATCGCCTACGAGCCGCTGCGCGACGGGCAGGTCTTCCAGATCGGGCAGGTGCGCGTGACGACGATCTGGTATCCGGGCCACACCCTCGGCCAAGTCAATTTCCTCGCCGAGACGCCGGATGGCGGGCGCTATCTGTTCACTGGCGATGGCATCTTCCTGCGCTCGTTTGGCCGGCCTGACCTCGGCGGCAAGGGTGAGGCGTGGACGCCCATCCTCTACCGCAGCATGTTCGAGAGGTTGCCGCGCTATCTGACCGATGATACGATGATTCTGCCAGCCCACTTCAGCACGCTTGAGGAAGACGCCGGCAATGGCATTTTCGCCGCGCCGTACAAGCAGGTGCTGGCTCAGAACGACAGCCTTAAGCCACGCACGCTCGAAGAGTTCACCAGCTACGTGCTTAGCCACCTGCCGGTCTTCCCGCCGGAGTACGTCGAGATCAAGCGAGTCAATATCGGCTTGGTCGAGCCGTGCGAGGGCAAGGCGAACGAGCTGGAATTGGGCAAGAATATCTGTGCCTTGGCTGGTTAAGTGTCGTACAATAGTGAATAGATGGGGCGGCAGGAGCTACGCCTGCCGCCAGAGTGATAAAGGAGGAGACTACAATGCCACATTTTGATCAGACCCTAGATGTGAAGGGCGCGAAGTGCCCGATGCCGCTGGTCAAGAGCCGCAAGGCGATTACCGAGCTGCCCGTCGGCAAGGTCTTGCAGGTCATTTCGACCGACCGCGGTTCGGTAGCCGACTTTCAGGGTTGGGCCAAGACAGCCAAAAATGTTGAGCTGATCGCGCAAGAGACGGTGCAAGAGAACGGGCAGGAACTGTACGTTCACTATCTGCGCCGCACGGCCTAACCTAAAACGGTTGCTCCGGCAGGTGGGATACACGTAAAGAAAGGGAATGGAATGACAACACCGATGACGGAAGCCGTTGACACGCAAGCCCTGTTGGCCCGGATCGCCGAGCTTGAGCAGCGCGTTGCCGCGCTCGAGCAATCGCCGGCGCAGAGCATCGAAGACCGGCTGGCAATGGTCGTCTTCTCCGGCGATCTCGACAAGGCAATTGCCGCGTTTATCATCGCGACCGGCGCGGCCTCGATGGGTCTCGAAGTGAGCATGTTCTTCACCTTCTGGGGTATCAGCGCGGTCAAGAAGCAAAAGGTCTTCAGCGGCAAGAACCTGCTCGAGCAAGGCTTTACCGCAATGCTGCCGGGCAAACTGGGCGAGTTGGGCCTGTCGCAGATGAATTTCTTCGGCGCCGGCGCGCAGATCATCCGCAGCTTGATGAAGAAGCACGATGTCGCGTCGCCCGAAGAGTTGTTTGCGATGGCCCGTGAGTTGGGGGTGCGCATGGTCGTTTGCGACATGTCGCGCGAACTGCTCGGTATCAAAGACGAAGAGCTGGTTGAAGGGTTGGAGACCGGCGGCGTAGCGACCTTCCTTGGCGATGCTACCCGCGCCAAAGTGACGCTGTTCATTTAAAGAGAGAGCCAAAGTAGGCCAAAAGGGGAACGTTGATCGACGACGGCGCGATCACTCGACCAAGGGCGAACGCGCCGTCATTTGTTGTGAAAGGATAATGAGACAATGTTTCGTCAATTATTTCGCAATCCGCGTGAAACGCAGTCCAATCAAATTGGCACGATGACCGTGCAAGAGTTGAAAGCACAGTTGGACGCTCACAAGCCGATGGTGCTGGTTGATGTGCGCCAGCCCGAAGAATTCGCGTATGATGGCCATGTCGCCGGGGCGCGGCTGTTGCCGCTGCCAATGCTGGCTATGCGGATGAACGAGCTGCCCAAGGATCAGCCGATCGTCTGTATTTGCCGGTCGGGCAATCGCAGCCAAGTGGCTTGTGAAATGCTCCAACGCAACGGTTTCACCAACGTTACCAACGTGGTCGGCGGCATGGTTGCGTGGCAGCGCGCCGGCTACCCTGTCAACCGCCAACGATAGTAGTGGCATCGCGGTGCGATGCCTACTGGTGCATCGTGGTGCGATATCCGTCACCAAGGCATAGCAGCGCGATGCCCCACCGAGGCAGGGCGCTACTTGGCCCACCGCAGCATCGCGCTGCTACGACATGGACACGAAATCATTGCTATTGAGTTATTGCAAGCGCTACTTGGCCCACCGCAGCATCGCGCTGCTACGACCCTAGAGGATACATCTATGCAGAACCAAACCTCTTGCAACGCCTTACAACACCAAACCGAGATTGCGCCGCTGCGCAGCTACGCCGTCACCGATCAGGTGCTACTAGCGGCGCAGCCGCAGCCTGAAGACTGGCAACGCTTTGCCGAAGCGGGCTATAAAACGGTTTTGAATATCCGCAGCGACCCTGAACGGGCAGCGGTGCAGGCTGCTAATGCCCGCGCCGCTGGCTTGCGCTACATCCATGCGCCATGGCCGGCTTACGAGCTTGAGCCTGAGCATCTGGCCGAGTTTGCCCGGATTGTCGAAGATCCAGCAACCGGCAAGCTCGTGTTTCACTGCC
>JANWYE010000255.1 GCA_025057175.1 Chloroflexus sp.
GGCGGGGGTGGGGGCTACGCCCCCCCTTGTGGGAGAGGGGGTGGGGGTGAGGGGCTAGGCCGGGGCGGAGGGATGCCCCCTCCCTTCCTCCCCCCTCCGGAGGGAGGTGTACTCCATCCCCCCTCTCCCCTTGTGGGAGAGGGGCGGGGGGTGAGGGCGCTCCCCCTCGCCCCTTGTGGGAGAGGGGGCGGGGGGGTGAGGGGCCACTCTGAGGGGGCCGGGGTGGGGGCTACTCCCCCTCGCCCTTGTGGGAGAGGGGGCGGGGGGTGAGGGGCCACTCCGTTACGCTTTCGCCTGCGCTCGCAACTCTAGCAAGCGGCCACTGCTGATCTGTTCAAGATGGCGTGTCAACCGGTCGCCACCCAAGATCAACTGTGCCAACGCTTGATGTGGAATCGCGATCAACTCAAGCGGAGTGATGGCCACAACGCTAGCGACCGGCAATGTCCCCCGCAGTAGCTCCATCTCGCCAAAGAATTCTGCCGGGCCAAGCCGCGCTACTAGCCGCGCCGGCCCGCTCGGCCCGCGCTCGGTCTCTTCCTGCCGTAGCACCGCTGCCTGACCGCTGGCAATGACGAAGAGCTTGCCGCTGGCGCGCCCCTGCCGGATGACAACCTGCCGGGCGGCAACGGTGATCCGTTCTGCGTTGCGGGCTAGCTCACGCAGTTGGGCACGGGGCACATCGGCCAGCAGCGGCACTCGCTCAAGCAGCCGCATGCGGGCCAACAGTTCAACACCTTCAGCGGTGTGCGGCGCAGCTTCATGCAGCATCCGTTGCAGTTCGCTTGCCGGCAGATACAGAAGCTCACTTTCGATGCTAGCCCGATATTCGCTGTCAGTCACTTCCTGCCCTTGCAATTCGCCAAAATAGTCGCCGCGATGCAGTTCGCGCACCACTTCACCATTTCGTTCCAGCACCTCACCCGCTTCGATCACCCAAATCCCGCGCGGCGGTTCGCCAGTGCGTAACAACAGCTCGCCGGCAGCCACCCGTTGCGGCACAAAAGCTGCGGCTAGCTCGTGTAGCTCGCGATCGTCACAAGTAGCAAACAAATCAATCTGGCGCAGCAGCCGCAAGCGAGCTTCGCGGGCATCGCCAAACGCGCGCGAGATGTCACGCGCCCATGGCATTTGGGTCAGACAATGCCGATCAAGCGCCTCGCGCTCTGGCCATGGCAGGGCATCATACGCCGCCAGCAATGCCCGGTGGGCAAAGGCTCGTCCGGCAAGCTGTTCTAGCGTTGCCACCGTGTAGCGCAGAATCTCAGCGTAGCGCGTTGCCTGCGCATCGAGCGGAAGCGCTAGCACAGCTTGTCCAATCCGCACTTGATCTCGATCAAATGTGATTTCCCAATTGGCGGTCGCTGCCAACACATCCATCCGATTATCAAGCGCGCGGGTGCGTTGGGCGCCATAATTTGCCCGCAATAAGCGATACAGGCCAACATACATGTGGCTGAAAGCATGCTGTAATCGCACCTGTTCGCCGAGCGCTGGTTGTAATGGCCAGCTCAACCCGCTTAGGCTGATGCTGCGTAGCGTAATGAAATGGGTAGCCCACGCTGCTGCCCACAAGCCGGCGGCCAACACCAGCAATGCTAAGGCTGGCGGTGTGTTGCGCCACGCAGGCAACAGTTCGAGCAAGTAACTGCCAATTTGAACCAGAATGCCAAACCAGAGCAAGAGCCAGCTCCAGAAGAGCCGCGCATCGCGCAGGCTGAGCAGCAATGGCAAGAGAAGAGCTTGCCCGATGACGCCGCTGTAGATCGGGATCGCCGCAATTAAGGCCCACCACGAGCTGTACTCAGGGTGAGCGTCACGGATCAGTTCGGCGGCGATGGCGCCGGCAGGGAAGGCGAGGGTGAGGAGGAGGGCGCTGGCGATCAGCTCTCCACTGCGCTGTTGGTGGAGGTCAACGTCGAGTAGGGCGACAAAGCCGGCCAAGAGCAGCAGCGCGTAACCGGCAATCTCCATCCCCGACCACAGGCGCGCTGCGTTGGGCGCGATCAGATAACCGGCTTGCGCTATCATTTCGATCACGCTGATCAGCAGAAAGCTGGCTAACGCCCGCCCAATCCAAGCGCCTTCGTAGTCACGTTGCAAGCGCCACTGGGCAACGACCGCCGCCACCCATAGACTGGTCAGCAACACGCCAGTCTCCAAGCTAAGGCCAAAGCGTAGCGGTAGCAAACTAACCGCCAGTGCCAGCACGCCGAACGTGCTCGCTATCATCAGTGGATTGCGTCCATACCCGCGCCGTGCCAACCATACCGCAGCAGCTTTTACCATGCCCCAACCGGCCAATGCTACACCAATTGCTATTGGCGCAATGACCAGTGTGAAGAGCATGATCGCCAATACCTGCCCCAACCAGCCGCCGGCCCAGAGTGAGCCAAGCATACTTGCAAATTGGCGTTGCCAGAAGAGCGTGGCCATAACAATCGCGATCCCGGTATAGATCGCGCTGAGCAGGCCATATCCGGCAAAGATCCGTTCTTCGCGGTTGAGTTCTGTGCCGGCGCGGAGCTTTTGCCAAAATGGCCCGCCGATAAAGGCGAGCGCCCGGTTGCGTAGATTTGGCAAGCGGAGGGCGTCAACCAGAATGAAGTAGCCGTCAAGTTCAAGCAGCGGGTTGAAGTTAAACAGCGCCGTCAAATACGAAGCCGTCGCGATCCGGCGCATCCACAAGCCGCCGATAGTGTCAGGCGCAGCCCACGCGATGATCGCGGCGATTGACCCTACCAACAGATCGCACAATGGGCCGGCCAGCGAGACCAGAATGCGCGCGTGGCGCGGCGCCAGCCAGATGTCGCTGGTATCAACAAATGCTGCCGGCATGCCGAAGTAGAGCATAATCCCTGCGCGCGGCACGTGCCGGCCAAAGTGTTTGACAGCCAAGCCATGGGCGATTTCGTGCAAGGTAAGGGTGAGGAACAGGGCGATACCCAACATCAAAAAGTCAAGCGCAAACTGTTCGCCACTGATCAGGTCACTGCCGCTTACTCCCGGCAAGAAGTAGCAGATCACACCGATCACAGTGATAATGCCGAGCAACCCGGCAAAGAAGCGGTTAAACAGCCAGCGCCCAACCCAGCGGTACAACCCATCGAACAGCTTGTCAGCGCCAGTGAAGGCAAAACTGCGCCCGTGGGTGAGGCTGAGCAGCCGTTGACCAAAGCCCTCTGCCGTGCGCTGTTCGAGATGCGTCCGCAAGTGGCGGTAGACGCCAACCGGCCTATCAGTCAAAAACCCCTGCGCGCGCAGCGTCTCAACCAAGCCGGCCACTGGTAGCAACTGCTTGAAGCGCAGGAAGCCCATCGTCGCCAATTGCGCAATCGTGCGATTGCCATCCATAGCCTGCCAGATCTCGCGCTCAGCGGCGCTCAGGCGCAAATAATGACCGCTAGGGCTACGCAGCACCGTCACCTGTTGGCCGGCTTCATTTAGCGTCTCTTCGGTCACTCCCTCAATCCGCTGTGGCTTATATTGCGCCGGATCAGCACGCCGGCGCAAAGCGCTCCACACACCTCCCTCGCCGGCGGGGTGAGTAGCCAGCCGGCGCTGCAGGTTTTGGTACAGGGCACGCCGCTGGCGAGGTGACGTGGTCACACGCTCTTCCAACGTGTCCCAGAAATGGCGCTGTGGGCGCAAGGTTTGTGCCATGCTGAGGGTGGCAATTACTAGGTGAACGATCGCGCTTCTATGATTACAAACGACTGATTTGCTCAGTCTGTATCATCATAAAAGGGATGTGGCGATTTGCCAATTTGACGTTGGTCCTGCGCGGGGGCGTTTTCTTGTCCTTGCGCGGGGGCGTAGCCCCCGAAGCAATCTCCTCCTCAAGCGAGAGGAGTGGCTGAGCGAGTGTATACCGTGCTTGGTGGAGATTGCTTCGCCGCGCGTTGCGCGGCTCGCAATGACACACGCCACCCCCATTGTCATTGCGAGGGGGCGTAGCCCCCGAAGCAATCTCCTCCTCAAGCGGGAGGAGTGGCTGAGCGGGTATATGCCGTGCTCGGCGGAGATTGCTTCGCCGCCGGTGGCGGCTCGCAATGACACGAGGGCGCGAGAGCCATGCCCAGCGAATAACCTCCCACCCTCGGCGGAGCTTGCTTCGCCGCCGGTGGCGGCTCGCACAGCGCCATCTTCGCGTTGGTCATTGACAGCGCCGCCGAACACGGGTACGATGCTAGTATGAGCACTAAACGCATTGTTATCACTGGGGCGACCGGTCTGATTGGTCGCAAACTAGTCGCCGAACTCCGCAATGACTACGAGCTGGTTATCTTTAGCCGCGATCCGGCTCGCGCTCGCACAGCCTTGCCCGGCGCTGCCGAGTATGTAGCATGGCAACCTGCCGAGCAGGGACCGTGGTTTGCTGCCATCAATGGCGCGTGGGGCGTCGTCCATCTGGCCGGCGCGCCGATTTCCTCCGGTTTGCTCGGTATGCGCTGGACGCCTGAATACAAGGCTGAGATTCGCAATAGCCGGGTGATCGGTACGC
>JANWYE010000256.1 GCA_025057175.1 Chloroflexus sp.
CTGTTTGCGACTGTACTGGCAATGCTTGCCTTGCCCGCGCCGGCACTGAGCGCGGCTAGCAGCATACCCACCACGCCGCGCGCTCTGAACACCACCACGCCCATTGCTACCCTGCGCACCGGCCAAGCGCCGGAAGAGTCGTTGATTGGCGCACTGCTTGGCCGCTATGCGATGTGGTTACTGCTGGTGATGTGTAGTTCGATGTTAGCGTTGGCAGGAGCGGCGGCGATCGTGGCCCGCATGCGCCGGATCGCCGGAGATGACGACGACTAGCGCCGGCCCGGCAGGCCGCCGCTGGTAACTAGCGCGGAAGAGAATGGAACCTTACACCGCTTAACGCGCAGAAACCCCCATAAGGATAATCTCCACGCTGCTGTCGGGGGATTCTTCGCCCTTTCCCCTTGCGCTTTCGGGCAAAATCAGTGCATACTAGTACAAAGAGTGATCGCGTCATCACTCCGCGCCAACGCCGGCGCCCGCTGAATCCAAACCACAACACCACATCTAAAGGAGTGCGCTGCATGGAGGTGCTACTGCAACTACTGGTTGCGGGAGCGTGGATGGTTACGCTCGCCAATGGTCTTCGCCGCTTGGTACGTTTGGCTCGAGTCTCTCATCTGCAACGGTGGGACAGCGATATTCGCGTGCGATCCGGCCTTAACCGGATTTGGTGGTGGCTAGGCCAAGAGGAGTTCTGGGGCGCGGCGCGGTATGATGTCGCTCATGCCTTGCAAATTTCGCTGCTCGTGTTTCTCTTCGTTTGGCGGATGGCAGGCTAGCGCCAGCTCAGGTATCTGCTTGCTTAGCTAGCAACTGCGCGCACCGGCCAATGTGATTGCGAATTGAGGTAGGGAGCAGCGGCGCACGCTGCTCCTACATCTCTGCAAATATGCGAACGAGGCTTGATCGGTATGGTCGCTCTCTACGCAGCAGAGTGTGACACGCCATGGCGAAAAACTTCGGAATACTCGCTACTCCGTTGCCGCTACCAAGGTTTATTATGAATATTCGCTGGACAGCGGTGATCACTGGATTTATGGCCGATTTCGCGTTTACAGTTCTGTTGCAAGTGGTCATTTTGGCCACTGGCCAGAGCGCGGTGTTTACCGATCCGTCGCTGCAAAATCCCGTTCACGTGCTACTAATCCTGATTGGCGCTACACTAACCGGCGTGGGTGGGTTTGTAGCCGGTTGGCTAGCCGACAACTCATTCGCCATGCACGGCTTGCTGGTCGGCGTCGTGGGGATTTTGGTTGCAGCGCTGGCCAATGCTGGCGTAACAGTACCGCCATTGTTGTTGTTGGGACAAGTGATCGGCTGCGCCTTCGGTGCAGTAGGCGGGATGTTGGCCGAGCGGGTGCGTAAGTCGCCGCGAGCGGGCTAGCTATTGTCAGGCGCTGCCCGCAGCCGATCACTGGCCTGTTGCCAAACTTGATATGCAATCTGATTGACGCTATAACCACCCGGCAACCGCACAAACGGTTTATTGTAGCGCTCGCAGAAATCGCGCACCGCTGCTAAGCCGTGGCTCGCCCAACGGATGGCTAAGAGCACCACCGAAACTTCCGCGCGAGCAATAAACGGCTCAACTGCAAGATGGCTCTGATGCGGGCGCGTATCGCACCAAATTAACTCACGCAGATCAAACGCCTCTTCAATGGTTTGCCGCACCAACGGGCGCTCATCACCACCGATCAAGACTACACTGGTGTTGCGGAGCAGATCGGCCACCTGCTCAACTAGCTTTTCGTCACGCTCGCTCGTGGCAGGTGGTTCAGGCTCAGAGGGCGGCATCGTGGCGCGCGCTAATTCGCGCGCAACCCACTCTAACTGCCGCGCTTCGGTGCGAACAGCGTCCACTTGATCACGAAACGGCAATAGGAGCTGGCGCAATGTGCGATGGCTAGGTGGCACACCGAGATCAACCAACGCGATAATCGTCTGCACTGCGCGCGGCCATTGTTCAGCTTCGCCATCGGCCACTCGGCCAAGTTGGTAGCGCAATTTACCAAATAACTTCCGCTCGTGGCGACGACGAAAGATCTCGTCATCAAGCGTTTCCCGCCACTCCTTTACCCGGATCAGCCGCTCTTGCCATTGATCTGGATCGGCCAAATCATCCCGCCGCATGTAGCGCGGGAGATACTTCTGATCGGCTGTAGCCCGTTGCCGCAACCACTGAAAGAAGCGCTCTTGCGCCGGATCGGGCTTCTTGCGCAGCCGCTGCACGGCTGCGGTCACCGCTGATTGGGCTTCAGCAGCTAACTCCAAGCCTTCTAGCAGATATTTCTTCAACGCCGGAAGATTCACAATCTCACTAAGCGTATCGGCTACCACAGCCGCTACTTCACACGAACCGGCCAGCGCCTCCCAATCAACGCGTCGACCAAGAACGGATTGTTTGAGTTTGGCATCGATCCATTGCGCACAAGGATGTGGTTCGAGGATGGCCGGCGTTGATGGCTCTAGCGCTTGCCGAATATGGGCCACTTTGACCCAAAAACAATCGCTTAGTTCGGCAAGCAAGCTTGGCTCATCATCACTATCGACCAACGGCATATTCGGCGGTTTGAGCGCCGATTCTTCAGGCACAGACAATTTCCCGGCAAAATGATCGACTAAACGCTGTAAATCGTCAGCAGTCGCTAGAGGTAACGCTGGAGCGGGTTCACTGAGAGTCAGAGTCGTTTCCGCCACCGGGCCAGCCGCAGCCACCGGTTGCACACTTTTAGGTTCGCCTTCGTCTGGTTGCGAATCCGATCCACTTGCAGCATCGACAGCGAATGTGTCATTTGAATCATCAACGCCACCATCGCCGGCAATGCGCAGCAACGCAGCCCCAATCACTCGCAGATGGCGGCGCAACTCGCAATCATTGCGCGCTTGCGATTGTAAAACGTTTATCACAGCATTGATTGCGCTAGTGAGTTCGGTTACTGGTTCTTCGGAAGCCATTATTCGCTATCACCACTCACGAATGGCTGTCTCAGATGACGGCACATCCCTACTGGGGTTCATCAATCCAACCAAACTAAAGGTGAAATCTGCTAACAGCAATAGGGCTAGTTTCACGCATCGGCCATTTTGGAATGATTAAATGGTATTGTAGCACAGCCATCATTCCTACTCGGCGCGTAGGCGGCAAATAGCCGTTACAAACACCGGTGGCGGCGGGCAGAAGACATAAAGCCAACGCCCATCGCGTGGGTGGGGGAGGGCGAGTTCGGCGGCATGGAGGAGGGGATGGGCGAGCGCAAGCTCGCCAATTGAAACCGGCCCGCCGTAGCGTGTATCGCCGAGAATTGGGCAGCCCAACGCGGCCAGATGGAGCCGAATCTGGTGGGTGCGCCCAGTTAAGGGGATGGCCCACACCAGCGCGGCCTGCTCGTATTGGCGGCGCAAGATAAAACGGGTATGGGCTAGTTTCACGCGCTGGCCATTAGGCAGGGCGCGCCCAACCTCGGCCCGATCGTAAAGCCGCCAGCGCCCACCGGCAGCGCGGCCATGACCAGTCACGAGTTCCACCTCGGATGGCATATATCCAGTACATACTGCCTCGTATCGCTTGTGAACCCGACCGTCATTGAAGGCGGCTTGGAGCGGGGCATTTGCACGCGGGTGTTTGCTGAAGACAAGTATTCCTGAGGTGCCGAAATCGAGCTGGTGAGCCAGATGGAGCGTTGGCGGTTGCGAGTCACGCGCAGTGAGCAACCGCGTCATCACGGCCAGCACACTCCCCTGCGTATCCCATGGCGTATCGCCCACATAGCAGGCGGGTGGCTTGTTGATTACGAGCAGATCGTCATCTTCATAGACAATATGGTCAATCGTGAGTGGCGCGTCGCAATAGCCGCCAGCCGGCGGCAGACGCACCAGAAGCGTCTCGCCAGCCATGGCCGGCGTGTCAGGCGAAACCCGGCGCCGGCGCAGCCAGAGACCGCCGCGAGCAGCAGCTTGCCGGCCAACCTCGCCCAATCGCTCGGCAACAATTGCGCCCAGCGGGCGACCGGCATCGGCGACAGTTAGCGGCAGTGAAACGGTGGTATGAGACGTAGCTTGATCCGGCATAATCTCGCGGTATTGTTGCGACTGCTCTATTGCTTGGGCGGGCCGGCGACCCGCGTCCCGGCTGCTCGTTCTTGACCCCCGTGCGGGCCGGTAGACTACGCTCTAGCGCCCTTTTTTATTTTCTAGCGGCAGGGCGCTATCCGATCTCTCGTTTCAGCACTTGACCCAACCGGCGCGCGCCTTCAACCAGCTCGGCTTCCGGCAACAGCGAAAATGCCAGCCGCAACTCGTTACGCCCGCCACCGTTGGCATAAAACCGCTCACCGGGAAGGTATGAGACGCCGGCAGCTTCGGCGCGGGCCAGCAACGCCGTAGTGTCGACCGTTACCGGAGCGCATAACCAGACGAAAAACCCGCCAAGCGGCGGCCGCCACGTCACACCGGGCGGCATCGCGTGCGCCAACGCCGCCAGCAACGCATTGCGACG
>JANWYE010000257.1 GCA_025057175.1 Chloroflexus sp.
TCGTAGACAGTTTGAAACAGGCAAAAGTACGGTTGCTCCTGTTCAAAAAACCAAAATCCCCGTGAGGGGATTGAAACATAGTGTTGTACTCCTTTCTTCCGGCCCCGCCTACTCGGTACCCTTCAAAAAACCAAAATCCCCGTGAGGGGATTGAAACTTAAATTCGACGTGACGCGCCCCCAGCTTTGTGAAGTTCACTTCAAAAAACCAAAATCCCCGTGAGGGGATTGAAACCAAAGCGCGCCAGAATTGGCGCTGGCCACGCTTTTGCTTCAAAAAACCAAAATCCCCGTGAGGGGATTGAAACAGAGTTCGTTGAAATCCGCAACATCGCGGATCATATCTTTCTTCAAAAAACCAAAATCCCCGTGAGGGGATTGAAACGCTTGTCAAAAGTCGAATCATTCGCATGGTTTGACTTAGCTGACTTCAAAAAACCAAAATCCCCGTGAGGGGATTGAAACCGCAAGAACAAGATATGCGCGCAAGAACAAGATGCGCGCCTTCAAAAAACCAAAATCCCCGTGAGGGGATTGAAACCTCGATCAGCTTGCTATAGAACGTTTGCTGGTCAGCGCTTCAAAAAACCAAAATCCCCGTGAGGGGATTGAAACACGGTCAAGCGCCCTACCCGCACTACTAACCACTGCCGCTTCAAAAAACCAAAATCCCCGTGAGGGGATTGAAACTAACATTGCCTATACGCACATCGACGAGCTAGGCGTCTCGCTTCAAAAAACCAAAATCCCCGTGAGGGGATTGAAACCGCGTGCCGGTCGTGTGGCGGTGGGCCGAACATAATGCCTTCAAAAAACCAAAATCCCCGTGAGGGGATTGAAACAAGTATTCTGGTTGCTCTTCGTACACCCCGGCGGTGTACAACTTCAAAAAACCAAAATCCCCGTGAGGGGATTGAAACGAATAGTAAACGGCAAACTCATGTCGTCTGCTCTTCAGATCTTCAAAAAACCAAAATCCCCGTGAGGGGATTGAAACAACATCATGACGGCAACGATTGAGCTGTGGCTGCCCGTCCCTTCAAAAAACCAAAATCCCCGTGAGGGGATTGAAACAGAGCTGGGCGAGCGGCGTCGTGATCCGGCCCTCCGCCTTCAAAAAACCAAAATCCCCGTGAGGGGATTGAAACAAAGAATATCGAAAAGGTTATGCGCGAGAAAGTTGTAAACTTCAAAAAACCAAAATCCCCGTGAGGGGATTGAAACCCAAACGCCCGCGCAAGCGCTTGCTTGATCTGATTGGCAACTTCAAAAAACCAAAATCCCCGTGAGGGGATTGAAACACCAACATCTACCCCTGCACCACCACCACCACCTGCGGTTCAAAAAACCAAAATCCCCGTGAGGGGATTGAAACTTCATCTCTGTGTTGTTCACGGCGACAACGCCATCATCGTCGCTTCAAAAAACCAAAATCCCCGTGAGGGGATTGAAACTCATTGCTGATGACTTGCGGCATAAGCATCGCCGTCTCCTTCAAAAAACCAAAATCCCCGTGAGGGGATTGAAACGCAACAACCTTGGTTTAAAGAGAACATTGCGCCGTTTGTTCTTCAAAAAACCAAAATCCCCGTGAGGGGATTGAAACCCGATCTGCGCGCAAACAAGCACGCCAATGACGCGCTTCCTTCAAAAAACCAAAATCCCCGTGAGGGGATTGAAACAAATCAGGTAGCGGGTACGGTGTTAGCACCTGCCCTAGCCAGAGCTTCAAAAAACCAAAATCCCCGTGAGGGGATTGAAACCCAATGCCGGCTGTTGCGCTCACTCTCGCCGTGCTCGGCTTCAAAAAACCAAAATCCCCGTGAGGGGATTGAAACTAAACACTAACTGAAACTTTACCGATTGCCCGTAAAACCGGCCTTCAAAAAACCAAAATCCCCGTGAGGGGATTGAAACGAGACACGTGCGAAATCCGGCCCGCGCAAATCCCAGATCGCTTCAAAAAACCAAAATCCCCGTGAGGGGATTGAAACCGGTCGCACGATTGCCGATGACAAGCCAAAATACCTCTCCTTCAAAAAACCAAAATCCCCGTGAGGGGATTGAAACTCTTTCTGAACTTCACACTTCCAGATACGGGCTTCCTCCCTTCAAAAAACCAAAATCCCCGTGAGGGGATTGAAACCCATGCATAGATTTCATCTTCGCTAGCATTAATCACTGCTTCAAAAAACCAAAATCCCCGTGAGGGGATTGAAACGTAGCTAGGGATGTAAAGATATATCTCGCGTTCCATGCCTTCAAAAAACCAAAATCCCCGTGAGGGGATTGAAACCTACAGTGACGATGCCTTTGTCGTCGACTGTGATTACCTTCAAAAAACCAAAATCCCCGTGAGGGGATTGAAACACGTCAACGGTTCGTTCGTTAGCCGATTTTATTAGAAAGAATATCTTCAAAAAACCAAAATCCCCGTGAGGGGATTGAAACTTGGTATACGCGCATAACTTGCCAGAACGGGATTTCTGGCAACTTCAAAAAACCAAAATCCCCGTGAGGGGATTGAAACACGATGATCCGGATGTTTTTCAAGAAGCTCTTGGCGAATCTTCAAAAAACCAAAATCCCCGTGAGGGGATTGAAACTTTATCGCAATAACGCATGGGGTTGGCACGAATGGACTTCAAAAAACCAAAATCCCCGTGAGGGGATTGAAACCCAAATCAACCCGATTGATAGTGCAGGCCTGCACACCGTCAGGCTTCAAAAAACCAAAATCCCCGTGAGGGGATTGAAACTTTTAACGAGTGTCGATTGTTTGAACATCCGCCCCCCTCGCGGGCTTCAAAAAACCAAAATCCCCGTGAGGGGATTGAAACCCGTCAAAAAACGTCTGGCCATTGTCTAGATCGATCTGGCCTATTTCAAAAAACCAAAATCCCCGTGAGGGGATTGAAACATACAGTCTACACGAACGCAAGAAAGCAGTGAAAGCAGTGTGCCTTCAAAAAACCAAAATCCCCGTGAGGGGATTGAAACGGATCACAAACAGCGCTTCGGCTGTTGTGATAAAAAAGACCTTCAAAAAACCAAAATCCCCGTGAGGGGATTGAAACTCCCACTCATGCCGCGTCACCCGCAGCAGGCGATACTCCCTTCAAAAAACCAAAATCCCCGTGAGGGGATTGAAACTTGGTATACGCGCATAACTTGCCAGAATGGAATTTCCGGCAACTTCAAAAAACCAAAATCCCCGTGAGGGGATTGAAACCCGAGCCGGCTCCCTGCCGGCGGGCAAACCCGCTCGGTGAGCTTCAAAAAACCAAAATCCCCGTGAGGGGATTGAAACGCACAGGATACTTGAAACTGTCGCCGGCGAGACTTTAGGCTTCAAAAAACCAAAATCCCCGTGAGGGGATTGAAACCTCGACTTTTACCGGCTCGCCGGCGGCGGCCTTCGCCGCCAGCTTCAAAAAACCAAAATCCCCGTGAGGGGATTGAAACCGCCCCTGTCTGCATATCGTTGTCGGGCCGCCCCCGCGAGGGGGCCTTCAAAAAACCAAAATCCCCGTGAGGGGATTGAAACGCCGAGCACGAGCTGTTGATACGCATTCGATTGATCGCCTTCAAAAAACCAAAATCCCCGTGAGGGGATTGAAACCAAATAGTTCTGCAGTTCCAACCGGAACAAACGCGTTGAGTTCTTCAAAAAACCAAAATCCCCGTGAGGGGATTGAAACCTTCTAGCGCTGCCGCTAACTTGGTGTCTGGCCTCGGCCACTTCAAAAAACCAAAATCCCCGTGAGGGGATTGAAACTTCTCGTCGGTTTCGCGCATCGGCAACACGGCTACGCGACTTCAAAAAACCAAAATCCCCGTGAGGGGATTGAAACGCAACGATACTGTGAAAAGTTTGCATTGCGCTTTTGACCTTCAAAAAACCAAAATCCCCGTGAGGGGATTGAAACGCGCATCGTTTCGCCAACGAGCAACAATCGTGACAATCCAAGCTTCAAAAAACCAAAATCCCCGTGAGGGGATTGAAACGTAAAACTTCCCCTTGACGGTGACATAGACGGTATCTAGATCTTCAAAAAACCAAAATCCCCGTGAGGGGATTGAAACAAGTTCCATATTCTCCTTTCTGCTCGCCCGCCGATTGGTCTTCAAAAAACCAAAATCCCCGTGAGGGGATTGAAACAAATTGTCCTCCAAGAAATTGGAAGTACATTCGTTTTCTTTCTCCTTCAAAAAACCAAAATCCCCGTGAGGGGATTGAAACACGCCAGATAGGAAGGATCGCTAGTATCGCCGATTTTTCTCTTCAAAAAACCAAAATCCCCGTGAGGGGATTGAAACAACTAAGCGCCAATTACGGGAATACGTTGAACGTGCTCTTAGCTTCAAAAAACCAAAATCCCCGTGAGGGGATTGAAACCGAATCCCCCAGCAGTTCAGACCCCGCCTAGCTGCACTGCTTCAATAAACAAAAATCACCGTGAGGGGATTGAGTCGTGGGG
>JANWYE010000258.1 GCA_025057175.1 Chloroflexus sp.
GCCATCTCCAGATTCATTTGCCTTGACAACCATCCGTTCGGCGTGGTACGATCCTCTGCATCGAACGGGAATTTCTACACCATTGTGTGCTGCATCGCGCAGTTCGGGCTGTACGCTGCGTCCGAGAAAGGAGGTCAGCAACGAACATCTTCAGAACCCTCTCCCCGCACATACGTGCGCGATAGCGATAACCATCGCCGCAGAGCACAGCGCTGGATCATTCTCCGTTTCGATAGTGTGCTTGATAGGACAGATGCTGTAAGGAGTGTCGCGATGAACCTGCTACGCTGGCGTCACGCGCTCGCCCTCACGCTGCTATTTGGGCTGCTGTTGCCCATCTTAGCAGCTTGTGGCGGCGGCACTACTCCGGCCAACCAACCGACCACTGCGCCGGCTGAACAGCCAACGGCTGCCGCCCAGCCGACTGCTGCCCCCCAACCGACAACTGCCCAACCTACCGCTGCCCCAGTTGCCGGCACTGCTCAACCCGGCGTGTTACGCCTCAATACCGGTTCCGAGCCAGAGAATGTTGATCCACAGAAGGCCAGCTTTGTCAACGAGATTCAATTCATCATGATGGCCTATCAGGCCCTGATGACGTTCGATCTCGACATGAACCCCATCCCCGGCGCTGCCGAGAAGGTGGACGTCTCGGCTGATGGCAAGGTTTACACCTTTACCCTGCGCCGCGACGGTAAGTACAGCGATGGCACGCCGCTGACCGCGCGTAATTTTGAGTATGCATGGAAGCGGCTGGCCGACCCGGAGACAGCCGGCGAATACCAGTCGCTGCCCTGTGGCATTATCAAGGGCTACAGCGAGTATAGCGCCGCCGCCTGCCAAGGCTTGCCGATGGAAGAGGTGATGAAGCTCGATCTCGACAAGCTGCGCGATGAGTTTGGCGTTAAGGCGCTTGACGATTACACTTTGCAGATCGAATTGGTTGCGCCGGCTCCGTACTTCCTCAGCATGGCTGCGCTCTGGATCGGTGCGCCGGTGCGTGAAGAGGATGTGGCGAAGGGCGATGATTGGTGGTACGACCCGGCCAACTATATTGGCAATGGCCCCTTCGTGCTGAAAGAGTGGGAACACGACAGCAAAGCGATCTGGGAGCCGAACCCGTACTATGTTGGTCCGCTGGGGCCGGTCAAGCTCAAACGAGTCGAATACTACATGATTACCGATGGCCAAGTGGCCTTCCAAGCCTACCAGAACGGCGAGCTTGATATTCTCGGCGTCGGCGCGGAAGATTTGGCCACCGTCAAATCAGACCCAGTGCTGAGCAAAGAGACGATTGATGTCCCCGGTTCCTGCACCTTCTATTTCGGCTTCAACCTCGCTAAGCCGCCGTTCGATAACAAGCTAGTGCGGCAAGCCTTTGCGCAGGCCCTCGACCGCGAAGCCTATGTGCGTGATGTTTTCCAAGGACTGGGCACGCCGACCTACAGCTTCATTCCGCCCGGCTTCCCCGGCTACCAGCCCGATCTGAAGTTGTGGGAATTCAACCCCGAAAAGGCGAAGCAGACGCTGGCCGAGGCCGGTTATCCCAACGGTCAGGGGCTGCCGGAGATCAAGCTTACCTACTCGGGCACAGCGCGCAACAATGCTCGCTTCGAGTGGGTTGCCAACCAGTTCAAGCAGAACCTTGGCATTGACGTGATCCTTGATCCGATCGATCCAACTGCCTTTGCTGCGGCAACCAAGGATAACCCGCCACAGATGTTCTCGTTGGGCTGGTGCGCTGACTACCCCGATCCGCAGAACTGGATTTCGCTCTTCCAGACCAACGGCTTGCTAAGCGCGCGCGTCAACTACTCGAATCCAAAGCTCGATGAGTTGGTGCGGCAGGCTGATATTGAGCAAGACCCGGTGCGCCGCGCTGAGCTGTACGCGCAAGCGCAAACAATTCTGGTCGAAGATGCGCCGGTCGTCTTTATGCTCAACAACGGCGGTCCGGTGTTGATCAAGCCGTATGTGAAGGGGATTACCCCTGAGACGATTACGCCGCTCGATTACTGGCTAGGTTTCTTCAACCTGCCGAACGTGGACGTGCAGCCCTAGGTGGTTGGGGAACATGGTTGTTGACTAGCTCTTTCTCCCTCCCTCGGCTAGCGGGGGAGGGAGAAAGGTAGTAAGTCACCGCGCTGCCGCAGGGCAGGGCACCGCGCTGTCGCTACACACGGCGACAAGGACACAAGGGCTGCGTGACTTTACATGCCTCTGAATGTTCAGCGCGCTCATCAGGAAAGCGAACTATGACCGCCTACATTATCCGGCGTATCTTGTGGAACATTCCGGTGCTGATCATTGTTGGCTTCATCACCTTTGGCATCGCCAAACTGACACCGGGCGGGCCATTCGACACGCAACCTGAGCGCCGCCAGCTCTCGCCGCGGGTTGAGGCGATTTTGCGTGAACGGTTTGGGATGGATCTGCCGTTTTGGCGCCAGTTTACCCGCTATATGTTTCTTGATATTGTGCCCGATCCTAAAACTGGCGAATGGAAGATTCAGTGGGGCGCGATTGCTGGCAATCTTGGCCCGACCTACTCGTCGCGCGGGGCGCGCACGGTGCAGCAAGAGCTGTTTGAGGGTACGCCAACCCGGCCCAGCAAGTTTTATTACTCGGCCCGCTTGGGGGTGCAAGCCCTTATCTTCGCTGTCGTGTTCGGCATTCCATTAGGTGTTCTCGCTGCGCTGCGGCAAAATACGTGGCTCGATTATTTGCTTTCGTTGTCGTCTACAATCTTTGTCGCGTTGGGAACGCTTATCACCAGTTTAATTTTGGTGATCATTTTTGCCGTCATTCTCAACTGGTTTACCGTCATCCCCGATTGGAACGATCCGGTGAAGCCGTGGATTTTGCCGACAGTCGCGCTTGGCACTACCAGCATGGCCTTCATTGCCCGGCTTACTCGGTCGAGTGTGCTGGAAGTCAAACGGCAAGACTACATTCGCACTGCGCAGGCGAAGGGATTGGCCGGGCAGGTGATCGTGTGGCGTCACATGCTGAAAAATGCGCTGCTGCCGGTGGTGACGATTCTGGGGCCGGCGCTGGCCGGCTTGATCACTGGCACGCTGTTTGTTGAGACCATTTTTCAAGTGCCCGGCATGGGCCGCACGTTCGTTGATGCCATCAGCAAACGCGACTATTCAATGATTATGGCCGGTTCGCTGATATATGTCTTCTTCTTGGGGATTGCCAATCTACTGGTTGATATTGCGTACGGCGTGCTTGATCCACGGATTAGCTATAAATAAATAGAGAAGTTGGCACAGGCCAATTGAATAATTGTATAGTGAGGAGCGTCTGTGACGTCACCGGCTAAATCGTTGACGAATCCGATTGATTTACAAGCCTTAAATACGAAACCGCGCAGTTTGTGGTCCGATGCGCTAGCCCGGCTACGACGCAATCGAGCGGCGATGATCGGGCTTTTGGTGATTATCCTCTACATGATCGTTGCGATTGCTGCGCCATGGCTCGCGCCATTCAATCCCGTCCAGCAGATTCCCAATAACAGCTTGCGTCCACCGGCATGGGTCACTGACAACCCGGCGCGCATGGGGGTTCCTGAGCACCTGCTCGGTACCGACACACTGGGTCGTGACGTGCTATCGCGCTTGATGTATGCCATTCGGGTGTCGCTGATCGTCGGGATTGTGCCGCAGTTCGCGATTCTGCTGATCGGCGTCGCGATTGGTCTTATCTCAGGCTTTGCCGGCGGTTGGCTCGATAACCTACTGATGCGCTTCACCGAGATTGTCGCTGCCTTTCCCGACCTCCTGTTCATTATCGCGCTCTCGACGGCGTTCCGCGAAACGTGGTTGGGTCGCACCTTCAACGGCTTGCTGCTGATCTTTGTCGCCGTCTCGCTTGTCAGTTGGACGGGCATTGCCCGGCTGGTACGGGGGCAGGTGCTGTCTTTGAAAGAAAAGGAGTTTGTCGAAGCAGCGCGCGCGATTGGGGTGCCGACGGCGGCGATCCTATGGCGGCATATCTTGCCCAATACCCTAGCGCCGATCATTGTTTCGACCTCGTTTAACATTCCGGCTTTGATCAGCACTGAAGCGGTGCTGACCATCCTCGGCGTTGGGATGCGGCCATCGGTTGATCCTGATAATCCCTTTCCGACCAGTTTAGGGGTCATGCTGACTGAGGGTTACAACAATTTGTCATCTGGGCCGTGGCTGCTGAGCTTTCCGGTGATCTTGATTGCGGGGTTAATGTTGTCGTTTACCTTCCTCGGTGATGGGCTGCGCGATGCGCTGGATCCGCGAGAGCGGTGAAGGGGCGGGGCAGTGCGTCGCACCGCCCCTACTGCGGGTGGAGGCGTAATGTTAATACAACCGGATTTTGTACCCGACCTGTTTTAACAACTCGCTGGCGATCACGTGCTTTTGGATCTCGTTGGTGCCTTCAAAGATGCGGGTGACGCGGG
>JANWYE010000259.1 GCA_025057175.1 Chloroflexus sp.
TCCGCGCGCTCAAAGCTCACAGTGGCAAGTATGAGATTGTGGCCGGCAAGCCGCTGCCGCGCGCATTGCTGCAAGAGAACCCTGACGACGTGCTAGCCGGCGGCGCCAACTTGCGCCGCCAGATTGCCAACATTGCCCAGTTTGGCGTGCCGGTGATCGTGGCGCTCAACGCCTACCCCGAAGATACGCCAGCAGAGATCGAAGCCGTGGCTCAGATTGCTGCTGCTGCCGGCGCTGCTGGCATGGCGGTCAGCACTGTCTACGCCGAGGGTGGTGCCGGCGGCCTCGAACTGGCGCGGCTGGTAGCGCAGGTCGCTGAACGACCCGGCCCGCGCGAGCCGGTATTTCTCTACCCGCTGGAAATGCCCTTAGCCGAGAAGATTGCAGTGATCGCCCGCCGCATGTATGGCGCTGCCGATATTACGTTCAGCGAAACGGCCACAGCGCAACTAGCCGCGCTGGAAGCCGCCGGTTTCGGCAACCTCCCGATCTGTATGGCGAAAACCCACCTCAGCCTCAGCCACGACCCGAAACTGCGCGGCGCGCCTACAGGCTTTACCTTCCCCATCCGCGAAGTGCGAATCAGCGCCGGCGCTGGGTTCATTTTACCTATTGCCGGCACAACCGTGACTATGCCGGGATTAGGCGCGCATCCGGCAGCTCACCAGATTGACATCGACGAGGAAGGAAATATTGTTGGGTTGTTTTAGCTCTGTCTGCCGCTCGGTACTAAACCGGTAATCGAGGCAAGCTACAATAGATGTAGCGTCGTCATCAACATACCACACCAATACACACATGATTATTTCACATCCTCGCCGCGCTACTATCTCGCGCCACGAACAATTCACTCTCGCTCAACAGGCGTTGCGCCGGCGCGATCGCGGCATCGGCCTGCTCGTGCTTGGCGCTAGCTTCATCCTCGGCTCAGTTATAGGATTGATCTGGTTGCAGCCGCTGTTCGCGCCCATTCCAGCCAGTATTGCCATCCCTCTCACATCCATCGGCATTGGCACAGCCTGTCTGATCGCTGGTTGGCGCCGGTACGCCTTTTCCCGGCAATTACAGTTTGCAACGACCATTATTGACGCGCCGATCATTGATTGCTGGATCGAAGATGCGTTTGAAGGCGAGCCGGGTGTCATTGCATGGGAATTGACTATCACTAAACCAGACGGCAAAGAAGTTCGGTTGCGCCAAGCGCAACTGATCGATCCGGCGCTAATTGCCACGTGGCAACAGTCCACAACTGTGCCGGTGCGTTATTTACCAGCTAACCCAACTGTGTCGGCGCTGGCGATTGACACCCTGTGACATTACAGGTGACAGAACTGAAACATTACGTAGGCTATGAATATGCTATGATGAGCATGCAAGATCGCAAATTGCTACTATGTTGCTAATTATCACAGTCGCCTATGAAGCGCCGATTGCTGTTGATCGTTCCTATCATCGCAACCCTAGCCAGCCTACTGGCGCTTTCCCCCACTACGCTAGTGCGTGCCGACCCGGCCACGCTCAGCGCCTCTCCAACCAGCCTAACCGCAACGGTCGAACTTGGCAGCACCGCCACACTCAACCTCACAATCACCAATACCGGCGCTCATCCGATCACGCCACTGCTTTACGCCGGCTTCCCCCCATCTAGCGCGCCGGCAGCGCGCATGGCAGCGCCCTCGTTGCCGGTGCCGCTGCCACAACAGACCGAACGGATCGATCCCGACTTGCAAACCGAGCTGGCTAGCGGTCCTGCCCGCTTTCTCGTCTTCTTCGCTGACCGGCCCGATCTAGGTGAGGCATTGCTCATCCGCGACTGGGCAGCGCGCGGCGAGTATGTATATCGCACCTTGACCGAGCATGCCGAACGCAGTCAACGCGCTGTGCGCACGCTGCTCGATGCGGCAGGGGTACGATATAAACCGCTCTGGATCGTTAATGCCTTGCTGGTCGAAGGCGATGCGGCGCTGGCCAACGCCCTCGCTGCCCACGCTGATGTCGCTATGCTTACCGCCGACCATGAGCTGCAGATGACCGTGCCGGCAACGACTACCTCCATCTCGTGCAACGCCACGAGCAACAACGTTTGCTGGAATATTGCCAAAGTGGGGGCCGATCGAGTTTGGCGCGAATTCGGTGTCACCGGCGCCGGGATTACCGTGGCAAATATTGATAGCGGTGTGGCTTACACCCACCCGGCGCTGGTCAACCAGTACCGCGGCAATCTCGGCGGTGGCGTTTTTGACCACAACTACAACTGGTTCGATCCAGTGGGAAATGCATCAGCGCCGGTCGACTCAGGAATGCACGGCACCCACGTGATGGGAACGATGGTGGCCAACCCTCCAAGCCAACCGGCAACCGGTATGGCGCCGGGGGCAAAGTGGATCGCAGCGCGGGCATGTAGTAGTTATTGTAACGATAGTGATATTATTGCAGCCGCCCAGTGGATGCTGGCCCCTACCGATCTTAGCGGCAACAATCCACGCCCAAGCATGCGGCCGCATATCTTAAATAACTCGTGGGCATTTGATAGTGGCGGCAATCCAATTTACACCGGCTACACTGCGGCGTGGCAGGCAGCCGGCATATTCGTCGTGTTTGCGGCAGGAAACATTCAAGGTGGAAGTACCGGCTGTAGCTCCATCGCCTCACCCGGCGATTATCCAGATGTGGTGGCTGTAGGCGCAACTGACCAAAATGATCTGGTCACGTCTTTTAGCCGGATTGGCCCGACGACCGATGGCCGGATCAAGCCCGATCTGGTTGCACCGGGTTCGGGCGTCATCTCGACAATTCCAACCGGTTATGGCTCGTTATCCGGCACTTCAATGGCTGCGCCGCATATCGCCGGCGCTGTGGCACTGCTCTGGTCGGCCAATCCGCAGTTGATCGGCGATTATGCGGCTACTTATGCCTTGCTCACCGGCAACGCTCTACCCATCACGAATGATTCGCGGTATATGGGTTCGGCTCATACCGCCTGCCGGCCTGATACCGTTCCAAACAATATCTATGGCTACGGACGACTAGATGCTTTTGCCGCCGTCGCCGCAGCGCGAGTGCATGTGCCATGGCTTGTCTTGCCCTCTTCGTCGTCGGCTAGCCTTGCCAGCAGCGGCACGCAGACTATTCCCATTACGCTCGACGCGCGTAAGGTGGCCGGGCCGGGAGTCTACACGGCGCGCGTGCTCATCTACGCTAATAACCTGACCGATCCGCCGCTGGCGATTCCGGTGACGATGACGGTGCCAGCCCGACCAACGCACGCTACTATTGCCGGCACGATTACCGATAGCGAGACCGGACGGCCACTGCGCGCCACGGTGACGGTCACTGGCG
Organism: Chloroflexus sp.; assembly: GCA_025057175.1. Taxonomy (GTDB): domain Bacteria; phylum Chloroflexota; class Chloroflexia; order Chloroflexales; family Chloroflexaceae; genus Chloroflexus. Next base: position 3,340 of record JANWYE010000259.1, read on the forward strand.
GCGCGACAGTCACGACCAACGATACCGGCAATTATAGCCTTGTCGTGCCCGGCGGCGTTACCCAGCATCTCTCGGCTACCGCCAGCAACTTCACTACCCAGAGCCAGAGCGTTACCCCACCCGCCGGCAACACGGTGACACTCAATTTTGCGCTTGATCCGCTGCGGCCAACCTTAACCGTGCTGCAAGATCCGATTACGACCACCGTTGATTTTAATCAAACGGTGAACGTAGCGCTGCCGCTGCGCAACGACGGGAATATTCCGCTCAGTTATACGCTGCGCATCGATAGCGAACCGTATGGCGTCTGGCGCAGCGACGAACCGGACGGGCCAACCGGTGGTTGGATCGATCCACCGCTTGATCGTGCGGTGCTGAGTCTGTATGATGACAATAGCAGTGGCGCGATCGATCTCGGTTTTGACATGCCGTTTGGCAACGGTTACTACCGCCACATCTACATCGGCGCGAATGGTATCATCGCATTTGCACCATTTGCTACCATTACCAATTATTTTAGCCCTAGTTGCCTCCCCCTCAACGAGACCAGCGCACCGGCGATTGTGCCGCTCCACGTCGATTTTGATAGCAGCGCTGGCGGCGAGATCAGTGTTGCCCGCATTAGCGCCGGCGTATTGGTCACATGGGATAACATACCACTTTATGGCACTAGCCGTCGGTTAAGCGTGCAAGCTTTGCTGCGTCCAGACGGAACCATCCGCTTCCACTACCACGATGTTGCCAACCTGACCAATGATGACTCGGGTGCGATTGGGTTGCAGTTTAACGGTGTTGCGCAAACCATCGGCTGCGCGTTCGGGAGTCACCCGCCGCTCAACCTGAGCAATGGTCTTGTGATAGAATTACGCCCGCAAATTGATCCAATAGGGTGGCTGAGCGTAGCAGGCAGTGGCAGCGGCAGCGTTGCCGCCGGAGCAACAACCAATGCCCAGCTTACCGCGCGGTGG
>JANWYE010000025.1 GCA_025057175.1 Chloroflexus sp.
GGTATGGTCTGTGAAGCATATCTGGCAGGGCAGTTGATTGCCGCTAAGCTGTGATATGCGCTTGAGTAAGAGGTTGATGGCGTAGCCCTTCGGCGTTCACGCCAACGTTATGCAGAGAAAGGGATTGGCTCCACTATGCGAAATCTGCTCGTGACCGGCGGGGCCGGTTTTATCGGCAGTAATTTTGTCCACTATATGTTAGGCAAATATGCCGATTACCGCATTGTCGTTTACGACAAACTGACCTACGCCGGCAATTTAGCCAACCTCGCGCCGGTCGCCAACGACCCGCGGTTTGCGTTTGTGCGCGGCGATATTTGCGATATTGATGCAGTGCGCGAAACGGTGCGCGCCTACGACATTGATACCATCATCAACTTTGCCGCCGAAACCCACGTTGATCGCTCGATCATGGCGCCCGATGCGGTGGTGCGCACTAATGTTAACGGCACGTGGGCGTTACTTGAGGTAGCGCGCGAGTTGAAGCTCGAACGCTTCCACCAGATCAGCACCGATGAGGTGTATGGGGCGATCCCGGCGCCGCGCCGCTCGCGCGAGGGCGATCCGCTCGAGCCGCGCAGTCCCTATTCGGCCAGCAAGGCCGGGGCCGAGCATCTCGTGTATGCCTACTACATCACCTATGGCGTGCCGGTGACTACCACCCGCGGCTCGAACAATATCGGCCCCTACCACTACCCCGAAAAGGCGGTGCCGCTCTTTACTACCAACGCGATCGACAACCTACCCTTGCCGATCTATGGTGATGGCTTGCAAGTGCGTGACTACCAGTACGTGCTCGATCACTGCGAAGCGATTGATATTGTGTTGCATAAAGGCCAAATTGGCGAAGTCTACAACGTCGGCACTGAAGTCGAGACGCCGAATATCGAGATGGCGCGCAAGATTCTCGACATTCTTGGCAAACCGTATAGCCTCATCCAGCATGTCGCTGACCGGGCTGGCCACGATCGGCGTTACGCGCTCGATTGCTCAAAGCTGCGCGCTTTGGGATGGCGTTCGCGCCATACCTTTGATGAAGCGCTTGAAAAGACGGTGCGCTGGTTTGTTGAGAATGAGTCATGGTGGCGACCGATCAAATCTGGTGAATACATGGAATACTATCGCCGGCAGTATCTCGAACGGAGTGGTTTTACTGGGCCGGCGTGATCATAACCACATAGCTATCGCCAACCCGCCGGAATCGCACGTGGCGCGGTTCCGGCGGCAACTGGCGCGCGCGTAGTTCGTCTTCGACGCGGGCCAGAATCTCTGGCCAAAGGCCTGCGTCTCCCTGATAATAACGGCGCAACAAAGCGCATAATTCGTCGTCAGCCGGCCACGTTAGCGCGTCCACGGATCGCCGCCTTTCTGCCTGTGCTGATGAGCTTGCACGATCAGGTCACAAATCTGTTGCGGGTCATCGCACACCTGCAACCGGTCAATGTCTGTTTGCGCAATCGTGCCATTGGCGAGCAAGGTGTGGCGGGCCCAGTCGATCATCCCTTGCCAAAATGACGAACCATACAACACAATCGGAAAATCATGAATTTTGCCCGTTTGAATCAACGTCAACGCTTCAAACAGTTCATCGAGAGTGCCAAAACCACCGGGAAAGATGACAAAGGCATGGGCATATTTGACGAACATGATTTTGCGGATGAAGAAGTAGCGAAACCGCACTTCGAGATCGACGAAGGGGTTAGCGCCGGCTTCAAACGGCAATTCGATCGTGCAGCCGACTGAGCGACCGCCGCCGGCGCGCGCGCCTTTGTTAGCCGCTTCCATCAGTCCGGGGCCGCCGCCAGTGATGATGGTAAAGCCGGCTTGGGCCAGCAAGCGGGCAGTTTCGACGGCAGCAAGGTAGATTGGTGAGGTGGGCGGGATGCGGGCCGAGCCAAAGATCGAGACGGCAGGGCCAAGGCCGGCCATATTCTCGAACCCTTCCACAAATTCGCCCATTATCCGCAGCACGCGCCACGTGTCGGTGTGGGTAAAATCGTGGGCTTGCCGATGTGGGTCGGTGCGCAACAAGCGTTCGTCTTCGGTTTGGCGTGACATATGGTATACTCCGCAAGTTAATGGTAGACCGGATGGCGACCATAAAGGCGAATAACGGCTTACTCTTTTGTTCTGCCAAGGTAGCGTACGCACAGCTTATCCATACCTAGCTAGCATACTACACTTTCAGGGAGGAATGATGACTCGTCCGAGTGATGGCGGTCGCATTGAAGTCATTTGCGGCTGCATGTACAGTGGCAAGACTGAAGAGCTGATCCGGCGCATGCGGCAGGTGCGGATTGCCCGCCAGTCATACCGGATCTTCACGCCGCGCATGGATACCCGCTATGCCGAAGGACAGGTGGCCAGCCACAGCGGTAGCCGGTTAGAGGCAATTACGGTGGCGACGATGCGTGAGATCTTGACATACGCTCAAGACGTGCAGGTCGTGGCGATTGATGAGCTACACTTGTTTGACGATGATCCGGCAGAGATGGTGCGTGGGTGTCAGTGGCTAGCCAATCGTGGCGCACGGGTGATTGTAGCTGGCCTCGACCTCAACTATCGCGCCGAGCCGTTTCCGGCTATGATGCACTTGTTGGCGCTGGCCGAGCAGGTTGACAAGCTCTATGCGATTTGTGTCAAGTGTGGCGCCTATGCCACTCGTTCGCAACGCTTGATTGATGGCAAGCCCGCGCCTGCTGATGCGCCAACGATTGTGGTAGGCGGTCTCGACATGTACGAGGCGCGCTGTCGTGCCTGCTACGAGCCGGCGGTGTAGTAGGGGTATTGAGGAAGAGGATGCGGGCAGGTCTTAGACCCGCCCGCCTATGCTTTCCCGTATCAGCTCAAGCCCAGCTTGCGCTTCAGCTCGGCTAGCTCGCTATCAACCTCGGTTTCCTTCTCAAGATTGCGGAAACGCGCCTCAAGCGAATCGCCTTCGAGCTTGGCCATCGCCTCAGCGCGGGCCAGCCGGTCATCAACCTTCTCTTCCAGTTGATCGAGCTTATCGAGTGCGCTAACCCGACCAATCGAAGCGGCAGTGCGCTGAAGCGCCTCTTGGGTTTGAGCGCGGTTCTTCTTGGCAATGATCAGCTCTTTGCGCGCTTTCACCTCAGCAATGCGAGTTTCGAGATCAATCAGTGCCTGCTGCAACGCTTCCACCTGCTCTTCCTGCGCCTTCTCTTGGGCGCGGTACTGCTCAGCTAGCTTCTGCGCCTGCACCTTGCGGGCTAGCGCCGCCTTGGCCAACGCCTCATCGCCGGCGCGCAACGCCCGTTCAGCCTTGATCTGCCACTGCTCGGCTTCACCCTCAGCAGCGATCCGGCGCTGCTCGAGCCGGGTCTCGTCGGCCATGGCTTGAGCTACGCCCGTGCGGGCTTCGTACAGCTCGTTGGTCAATTGGCGCAGGTATTCGTTCGCCATCTTCTCCGGATCCTCCGCCTTGTCCAGCATCGCGTTGATGTTGGCGCTAATCAGATCTCTAATACGACCGAGAATGGACATGGACGCTCCTCCTTTGAATGTTTGTGCGCGTCATCAAGGCTGCGGAATGGTTGCGACGGGAACACTGCCTGCATTGTAGCACGTCGATGGTGCATCCACAACCATTGATCTGTACGGATGCGGCACCAAAAAGTTGCACCCGTGGGGGCGTATGATCGGTCGTCGCTCACTTGATCACAACGGACGGCGGGCCGGTACGCCAACTGCGCGGGGAAAGCGGTCGGGGGTGGGAGCGATTTTGGTCACGATCACTAGGCTGCGCCGCTCTTCGCCGGGGATGTCAACCGGTTGGCAGTAACTGATCTCGCCGCCGAGCAGGGTGAGCGCATTGCGTGCCGCGCTGATTTCAGCAGCGGGGTCGCGCCCCTTGGGGGCAAGCAATCGCCCGCCAATGCGCAACAGTGGCAGGGCGTACTCGACTAGCACGCGCAGCTCGGCGACGGCGCGCGCGGTTACTACCTCGTAGTGTTCGCGTTCGGCAGGGTTGCGTCCCACCATCTCGATCCGTTCGTTTAACACCCGCACCGCGTTGAGTTCGAGACAATCGGCGATGTGGCGCAAAAACTCAGCCTTTTTTCCGGTCGCTTCAACCAGCGTCACCGGCAATGCCGGATAGAGAATCTTGAGCGGCAACGCTGGAAAGCCGGCCCCGCTGCCGATGTCGAGCAGGTTAGCCGGTTGGGTCTGCCAATCACGGGCCAGCCAGAGCGAGTCGAGCAAGTGGCGGCGCACCATTGCCGCACGGTCGCGCACGGCAGTGAGGTTAAAGCGATCATTCCAAGCGATCAGCTCGTCGAGATAGCAACGGAATTGGGCAAGTTGGCGCTCACTCAGCGCGAAACCCCATGCAGTGGCGGTTTCACTTAAGAGGCGCTCGGCATCGTCGGTCATGGAGTTTCTTCCTCAGCGTGATACAGCCGGTGGCGGGTGAGATAGTCGAGCACCGCATCGGGCAGTTGGTAGCGCACTGGGCGACCGGTAGCGAGGCGTTCACGGAGATCGGTGCTCGAGATGGCAAGCTGTGGCCCGGTGAGCACGGTGATCCGATCGCGCACTGCGGGAACGGCGGTAAACAATGAGTTTGCATCAAAGCGATAACCGGGCCGTTCGACGACGACAATCTGGGCGAGGCGGGCAATCTGATCGGGTTCGCGCCAACGCGGCAGTTCGGCAGCAGCATCGGCCCCCGTGATTAAAAACAGCTCAACCTCCGGCCCATAGCGTTCCCGGCATGCGCGCAAAGTGTCTACCGTGTACGATGGTGGCGGGCGGTCGAGTTCGAGCGAAGATGGGATCAAGGCCGCATTGCCGGCACACGCCAAGCGCACCATCTCAAGCCGGTGATGGGCCGCGGCGAGATGGCTATGTTTCAGAGGTTGGGCAGCGGCAGGAACAATCAGCACTTGGTCGAGGCGGCAAAACCAGCGCGCCTCTTCGACGATTGCTAAATGCCCGAAGTGAATCGGATCAAATGTACCTCCGTAAATCCCAAGACGGCGAACGTTGGTCATGAGCCAGCAAATTATTCTTCGTTCAGCTCGTGCGCTTCTTGGAACAGATGCCACACCAGCCAAACCAGATCGTTCTGGTCTTCGGGATGGAGGTCATCGATGTAGGGCCAAATCAACTCAGCCACATCGCTGCGCGGCAATAAAAAGACACGCTCGCCCAACGCATAGTGTAACTGGATCGCTAACTCATCGGCCAGCTCTTGCAGGTCGCGTTCAGGCAGACGGTCATCGGTCGTAAAGCGATAGCCGCGCATATTGTCACCTGCCTAGCGTTGTCGCAACGCGCGCGTGCGCCGGTCGTCCTCGTAGTATTCCTCATCGTCGCGGGTAGCAAGCTGGCGCGTTGCCGTCTCGTGCTGGCCGGTAGCCGATGAGCGGCGCGGCAGGAGTGAATTCTCGGTCAGCGTCTCGGCGACAAAATCGAGATATTGGCGAATATCCTCGTTATCTTCCAGACTGTTGAACGGAATGGTTGCCCCACTCACCGTCTTCACACTCTCGCCAATATCTCGCAACGTTGCGTCAATACCCTTCACTAACCCGCGCATCACCGCCGCCAATTCTTCCCGCTCTTGCACCGTCAGATTGGCGAACCCAATCAATGCCTTCTCTTGGGCGCGCAGCAAGGTGGCGCGCAGAATAGCGATATCAGCCTGCGTTTGCAACTCGTAACGGCGCACCAAGTGGGCTTGGCGCACCTGCTCGACGAGTTCTTCCGAGGTGACGGGAGTCCACAAGAGAGCGGGGATGATAATGAAGCCAATGATACCGATCAGGACCTGTTGAATGACCAAGCCGGTGCTCTGCACGACCGGTTGTGAAGCCCACCATGTCCATTGAATTTCAAAGGAATAATAGACAAGGTAGAGGGCTGCAATCATGACCGCAACATACCCCCACGTGCGGGCATTGATCTTTTGCAACAACATCCCACCCGGCGACCATGGAATCAAAAACGACATCAGGCTCGGCGGCGCGAGCACCAAAATAGCGGTATACGCAGCGGCGATAATCCAGTTGCCGGTTAATTGACTCTGAACCCCCCACCAATAGACCGCAGAGCCAATCATAGCGATGAACGCAAGAATGGCAAGCAACGACTTCGAAGTGAATTGCCATCCACCTCGACGGCGTTGCCCACGCACCATTTCAAGATAGCGACTGCTCACGGCGGTTCCTTCTTCCTTACTAACACAATAACAATTGACACAAAACCAACAAGATTATACAACCGTTTCCTAACCAGTTTGCAACCAAATAGCGGACAAACCGCTAACTTTTCGCCTGTACATCAGGCGTTAGGAAGACAAACGTCTCGATCCAATCGCTGTATCCAGCGGTGCGAATGCGTTCGATCAGCGTGGGTGAGAGGGCAGAAAGACCGTAAGAACGATTAATTTGGTATGGAACCTCAAGCGCTGGTTGGTTATTTTCGCGGAACGTGAAGGCGGCTTGGGCCATAAATTCACCGTTTATAATACCGATTAATACAGATTGCTGATTAATCGGGTCGTACCAGTATAGTTCACTGCGTTTTGTTGTATATAAACGCAGTTCTGGAAAAATTTGGCGATCAAGTTGTTGGGCGCGCCAACGTTCTTCGTTTGACAATACTGGCAGAGTAGGCAAGACGAGGGTTGGGGCCGGCGCTATAGTAGGTGTAGGCGGAGCCACTGTCGCCGGTTGAGGCGTGGCGACAATCAAAGCCGCAGTCGCGGTCTTTGTCACTGAAGGCACAGACGTTTCTTGCACCGGCGTAGAATTCGTCGGCGCTATCGTGGCGCGCAGGGTTTGCGCTAATGGCGGTAGGGTAGCCGGCAATGGCCCGTTCACATCAACAGTTGTGGGTAGTGTTGACAGACAACCACTAAGCGCGACGACCACACCTGCCAGAAAAATCCAGCGATAGTAGTGGCTCATCGCTTATAACCATGCACTTTCTATCGAGAATACAAGACCTCGGCATCGGAGGCAATGCCGTATATGCCATGATAATACCATCTTTTTGCGAAGTCAAGCAGAAAGATATGACGTGATTGTAGTGGCTTACTCCATATATCGCGCTCAGGTTGCCGGTTGTATGCTAGTCATAGAGACACGACGGTAGAATGTTATGATTTCATCTTTTGCCCTAAATACGCCAGTACCTCCTCGACTGCGACGACATCGCCGTATTTGCCATCAATGTCAAATAAATTGGCAAGGTGCGGTTCGGGGGCGCGGTCGCCAACGCATTCGCGCGGCACAATGACCCGGAAGCCATGTTGCATGCCATCGACGGCGCTGGCCCGAATGCACCCGCTGGTCGAGCAGCCGATCATAATGAGGGTGTCAACTCGTAGTGCGGTGAGGGTTGCGGCGAGATGAGTGCCGAAGAAGGCGCTAGCGTATTTCTTTTCGATCACCAGTTCGCCAGCTTGCGGGCGCAGCTCGTCAACAATTGCTATCAGCGGTGAGTCGTGGGTGAGCTGGCGTAGGGCCGGCACTTTTTGCACAAAGACACCGCCGTCGCGACCATCAGGCGCGTAAGCGACGGTGGTGTAGATGATCGGGATGCCGGCGGCGCGGGCGGCGGCCAAGACCGGCTGGCTGGCACGCACCGCATCGGGAACGCCGGGAGCAGCGTAGAGTGGCGAGCCGGGGGTGGTATAGGCTTTGATGAAGTCAATTACCAGCAGCGCTGGCCGTTCGCCGAAGCCAACCCGACCGGCTAGCCCGTGCCGGCGATAGTCGCTGGCAAGATGGTCGAAGTTGGTCATAGTACCTCCGCAGTGAGAACAACGCGGTACGAGCAACCAATGCGTCGCCCGTACCGCGTCTAGGCTAGTGCCTAATCTGCCGTTACTTCGCGTTGTTCGGCAGGCTGCGCCATGCGTTCGCGGCGAGCGGCGCGGGCCATAGCCCATCGCACCGGTTGTGGCTTGCGTGGTGCGGGCAGGCCGGTCTCGGCTTCAGCGTTGGCCAGTAGCTCTTCCAGCGGCGGGCCGAAGTCGAAGCCTTTGATTTCGCCGCGAGCGGCGGCTAGCTCGGCGCGCTTGGCTTCGGTGGCGGCTATGTCGATCTCAAGCGTGTCGGTCAGCACGACGCCATAGTCGTTGAGCGCCTTTTCCCGGCTGACCAACCCGTAGCGCACGTCACGCTGCACGGCCTCTGCGGGGCGGGTGAGCGGGTCTTTCCAGCCGCCGCCGCCAGCCGTGCGGTAGATCAGTTGATCGCCCGGCTCAACGGCGATCTGGTCGCATTTGCTCGGCAATACCTTGCGGGTGCCATCGGTGCGCACTAGCAACTTGCTCGACCGGCTGCCCGGCTTGCCGCCGACGTTGCCCCACGGCGGTGTTAGCCAGCGGTCGTCATGGATCGAGATTTCGCCCGGTTCAAGGAAGGTGTAAATCTTTTCGATGCCGTTGCCGCCGCGATGGAAGCCCGCTCCACCCGAATCCATGATGCTGGTGTAGCGTTCGATCCGGATCGGGTAGTAGCTTTCGAGGTATTCGGTTGGGATGTTGGTAAAGAGTGGCCACCACGAGTGTCCGTCCATGCCGTCGCCGATTGGGCGACCGGGGATCCCACCGTAGTTGATTTCCATCAGGTAGAAGAATTCGCCGTCTTTGTCGTAGCCGGAGTAGAGCAGGTAGGGCGAGGTGCCATAGCCGGCGGCGGTCGTAAACTCTGGCGCGCGCTTGGCCAACGCCCCGCCGAGCACGTCGAACAGGCGAGTGAGAGCGTGGGTGCGGCAACCTAGCGCTGCCGGAAATTCGGGCTGAATCAGGCTGCCTTTAGGCATGGTGACGTGGAGCAACGGGTAGAAGCCGTCATTGAACAGGATTTGAGGGTCGAAGACCATGATAAGGTAGACGCCGATGAACATCTTGAACATCGACTCGTTGAGATAGAAGTTGATCGGCCCCATTGCCTGCGGGTCGGTTCCCGTCCAGTCAAAGTAGGCTTCATGCCCTTCGCGCCAGATGGTCAGCTTCATCTTGAACGGCCCATTGCCTAGCCCGTCGTCATCGACATAATCTTCAAACGACTGCGGCTCTTCGGGCAGATTGCGCACGATCAGCTCCTTCATCGCCCGGTAGGTGCGGTCGAGCAGAGCTTGGGTGGCGGCCAGATAGACATCTTTGCCAAAGCGGTCGCACAGCTCGATCACGCGCTTTTCGGCGGTGCGGCAACTGGCGATAATCGCCATCAGGTCGGCGCGGTTCATTTCGGGCTGGCGCACGTTATTGAGCATAATGTCAAGCACGGCCCGGTTGAGCTTGCCGCGTTCGTAGATCTTGACCGGCGGCAGCCGCAACCCTTCGCCAAAGATGGTGGTGGCGGTGGTTGGCAGCGAGCCGGGTAGCGGCCCGCCGACGTCTTGGGCATGGCCGAACATGCTAGCCCAGCCGATCAGTTCGCGGTTCTCGCCCTCGCCGTAGAAGATTGGCAGCATCACCAGCAGGTCGTTGATGTGGCTGATCGCGCCGCCGCACAGGTAGGGGTCCGAGAGCAAAATGACATCACCCGGTTCAATCGTCTGATCCCAGTTGTCGAGCAGGCCGGCGATGTACGAGCCAAACTGGCCAACGATCATGCGCCCGTGCGGATCGGTAATCATCGGAAACTGGTCGTGCTGCTCGCGAATGACCGGACTCATCGCCGTGCGGTAGAGCACGGCGTCCATCTCGTAGCGGGTATTCTTAAGTGCGTTCTCGATAATGTCGAGCGTTACCGGATCGATGTCAATCTTGGGAATGGAGGCAATTCTGAGGTTGGTGGCCATCACTGTTCCTCGCTATTCATCTTGGCGCAACGCTGCCGGAGCACAGCGCTAGCTACGGTTAATCAACAGGTTGAAGTAGCGATCAACGGTTGCGGTGTGGTTGGGCAGCACCACCGTTGTGCTATCGACTTCGGTAATGATTGCCGGGCCTTCGACCTGCATACCGGGGCGCAGCTTATTGCGGTCGTAGAGTTTGGCCGTGATCCACTCGCCGTGGCGGTAGATCTGGTGGTCGCCGGTGTAGGCGCTGCTAGCATCGGCGTCACCCGGCTCGGCTTCGGGCAGTTCAACCTTCGTCACTCGACCAATGCCGACTGCGCGCAGATTGACGATCTCAACATTGCTGTCAAGCATGAAGCCATAGGTGCGGTCGTGTAGTTCGTTGAAGCGTTGCACGAGCAGCGGGATCAGGTCTTGCTCGAATTCGGCCTCGCTGACCGCAATCGGCATCTCGTAGCCTTGCCGGTAGTAGCGCATATCAACGAAGTAGCGGATCTCTTGGCGGGCGGGTGGGATCGCCTCCTCGACCAGCATTGCGCGCGCTTCGCGGCCTAGTTCGCGCAGCATGCCGACCATCTCCTCTTGCTCGACTCGATCAACAGTGCGGATATAGGTGCGGGCGAACTCGTCGCGGTAGTCGGCGCTGAGGTCGCCGAGGGCGCAGAGCAGGCCGGGCGCGGGTGGCACGATCACCGGGTAGCAGCCGAGTAGTTCGGCTAGTGCGTTGCCGTGCAACGGGCCAGCGCCGCCGAATGCCATCAACGCGAACTGGCGCGGGTCGAAGCCGCGTTGTACGCTGACCAGCCGCAACGCGCCAAACATATTCTCGTTGACGATGCGCAAAATACCTTCGGCAGCATCGAGCAAGCTGAGACCGGTGGCATCGGCGATCTTCTGCACTGCCGCCTTGGCCGCCGCTATATCGAGCTGCATCGCCCCGCCGAGGATGCTAGGTGGCAGATAGCCACAGACCAGATTAGCATCGGTAACGGTTGGTTCGGTGCCACCCTTGCCGTAGCAGGCCGGGCCGGGCACCGCGCCGGCGCTTTGGGGACCGACGCGCAGCGCTCGAGTGAGGGCGGGCACGTGTGCGATCGAGCCGCCGCCGGCGCCGACCGAACGCACATCGACCGAGGGCACTTTGACCGGGAAGTAACCGAGCACCGTCTCGCGGGCGATGTTCGGTTCGCCCATACAGAGCGACACGTCAGTGGAAGTGCCGCCCATATCGAAGGTCAAAATGTTCGGATAGCCGGCTCGAATGGCGATGTGCAACGCACCGGCCACGCCGCCCGATGGGCCGGAGAGCAGGGTGTAGACGGGGTTCTCTTCGGTCGTTTCAGCCGTCATCAGACCGGCGTCCGAGCGCAGAATATTGAGCTTGGCTTGCACGCCTTGCCGGCGCAGGTTTTGATCAAGGTTGTGAACGTAGGTCTTGACCTTTGGCTTGACATACGCATTCATCGTCGCGGTGAGCGTGCGCTCATACTCACGAAACTCCGGCAGCACATCATACGAGATGGTCACCGGCAGGTTGGGCGCGACGCGCTGGGCAATCGCCTTCAAGCGGCGCTCGTGGTCAGGATTAGCATACGAATTGATCAGTGAAATGGTCAGCGACTCAATCCCCGAATCAACCAGCTCGCGGATAACAGCTTCAGCTTGAGCCTCGTCGAGCGGGCGCACCACCTCGCCGCGAGCACTCATGCGCTCGTTGACCTCGCGGGTATCGGCGAGGGTTGCCGGCGGCTCCGGCTTGATCATGATCATCCAGCCGGCCAACGGCCCCGGCGTCTGCGAGCGTGCAAGGTGCAAAATCTGCTTAAATCCTTCGGTGGTGATGAGACCAACCCGCGCGCCCTTGCCTTCGAGAATGACGTTCGTAGCGACGGTAGTGCCGTGCATGATCTGGGCTACTTGCGTTGGTTCGATCCCGGCTTGTTGGCAGATCGCCGCGATGCCGGCCAGCACCGCCTCTGACGGATCATGTGGCGTGGAAGGGGTCTTGTGGCGCCAGTAGCGCCCGCTCTCCTCGTCGAAGAGCATGAGGTCGGTGAAGGTGCCGCCGACGTCGACTCCGATACGGTAACTCATGTCTCCATTCCTCCCGTTGAACCAGAATAGCCTCTGTTCCCCTCATCCCCCCAGCCTCCATCGCCCCTTATGGGCGAGGGAGGAGTAAGTTTGGTGCGTGTGTGGTGTGTCTCTTCCGAATCATCCCTCCGGCCCCTTTCGCTCACCTAGAAAGGGGAGCACCGTGATGTGGAGATGTCACCTGTTTCATCGCAAAACCCTCCACGTGTGAGCGCAGACCACTATCGGTGGTTGGCCGGCGTGGCGACCTGTGCGTATACCGGCCCAGCCTTACCGACGAGCGCCGGCAAGGGCCGGCCCAGCGTGGCGCTCAGCCAATCTGAGGCCGCCAGCAGCGCCGGCAGATCAATGCCGGTGGGTGCGCCGATGCCGTTAAACATGTGAACCAAATCCTCGCTAGCGATATTGCCCACGGCGCGGGGGGCGAAGGGGCAGCCCCCTATCCCGCCTAGCGCGGCATCGAACGAACGGATGCCGGCTTGCCATGCGGCGAAGGCATTGGCGTAACCGGTATTGCGCGTGTTGTGAAGATGGATCGTGATGGTGAGGTGAGGCAGCCGGTGCAGTGCCGTGTGGCAAAGCGCCGCTACCTGTGTCGGTACGGCCATGCCGGTGGTATCGGCAAAAATGATCTCGTTAGCGCCGAGATCGGCGGCATACTCGGCGATCGAGAGCACCCGTTCGGGCGAGACATAGCCGTCGAACGGGCAGCCAAACGCAGCGCCGATCGCAACTCCGAATGCAACCCCATCTTGGTGAATGCGCAGCGCCAGTTGGCTGAACTCGGCCAGCGAGCCGGCGGTGGTGCGCTTGAAGTTGGCCTGATTGAGGCCATCGCTGGCGGCCAAGACGAGCCGGACGTGGCGCAACCCGGCGGCGACAGCCAATTCGTAGCCGCGCTGGTTAGGCGCAAGGGCGGTAAAGCGAAACGTATCATTACTGGCGCGAGCAGCCAGATTGTGGCCTCGTTCGGCGAGCAGGCGCGCAATCTCGCCAGCGCCGGCCATTTGCGGCACTTGTCGCGGATTCACGAACGAACCAAGCTCAACTCGCGGCACGCCGGCGGCAAGCAGACGCTCGATCAGCTCAACTCGCGTTGCAACCTCTAGCACCTCCGGCTCGTTCTGCAAGCCATCGCGAGGCGCGACATCAATGATCGTGACCGCTTCCATCAAATCACCCGTTTCGCTTGCAACGCCGCCAACTCATCCTCGCTCAGCCCAAGCAAATCGACAAACACTTCGCGGTTATGCTGGCCGAGGGCCGGACCCGTCCAGTCAATGCCGCCGGGAGTAGCCGAAAGGCGTGGGAAGACATTTTGCATCTTGATCTCGCCTAAATCAGGGTCTGGCACGCCAATAATTGACTGGCGGGCAATAAAATGCGGATCGCTCAACATCTCTTTAGCGGTGTAAATGCGGCCAGCCGGCACGCCATACTCATCCATCATCGCTTGGAGTTGATCGGCGGTGTAGTTGATCGTCCACGCCGCGATCAGATCATCGAGTTCGGCTTGGTTCTCGCCCCGCGCTTGATGGGTCGCAAAGCGCGGATCGCGGGCTAATTCGGGCTGGCCCATCGCTTGGGCAAGGCGGGCAAAGATGGTATCGGCATTCGCGCCAATCACAAACCAGCCGCCATCGGCGGTTGGATAGATATTGGAGGGGGCGACATTGGGCAAGATATTGCCGGTGCGCTCGCGGATATGGCCGGTCAACTGATATTCAGGGATCATGCTCTCCATCAGGGCCAGCACACCCTCGTAGATCCCAATATCAACCACCTGCCCTTGCCCGTTGCGTTGGCGCTGATGCAACGCGACGAGCGCGCCGAGCGCAGCAAAGGTCGCGGCGAGCGAGTCACCGATGCTAATGCCGATGCGGGTTGGCGGGCGGTCGGGAAAACCGGTGATAGCGCGAATACCACCCATTGCCTCGCCGATCGACCCGAAACCGGCCTTATCACGATAAGGGCCGGTCTGGCCAAACCCACTCACCCGAATCATGATCAAACCGGGATTCAGCGCGCTCAAATCCTCCCAACCCAACCCCCACTCCTCGAGCGTACCGGGACGAAAATTCTCCAGCACCATATCAACGTGGGGCACTATCCGCTTGACCAGCGCCTGCCCTTCGGGTGTGCGCAGATCGATCGTGATCGACTTCTTGTTGCGGGCCAACACCGGCCACCAGAGCGTGCGGCCCTTGTAGCGATGGCGGCCCCACTCACGCATCGGATCACCCTTGCCGGGGGGTTCAACCTTAATCACTTCGGCGCCGAAATCGGCCAACAACTGGCCGCAGAACGGCCCGGCCAAAAACGCGCCCAACTCAAGCACACGAATATCATCGAGCGGTCGCGGCGGACGTTGGCGGCTCACGGCACATTCTCCTCGCCGGACGCAACGGCAGCCGATTCCGCGCGCCGGCTCTGCAACAACACATCTCGACCGTAAAAAATATGTTCGCGCATCATCGCGCGGGCGCGATCGCCATCGCCAAGGATCAGCGCGTTGAGAATGCTGCGGTGGAAGAAATTGGAAATCTGGCGTTCCTCGGCGCGGTACCAATAGAAAGAGCGAAATTGCAACGGCACAGCGACGATCTGGTTAAGCATCGTGATCAGCCGCTGGTTGCCGGCAGCCTCAGCGATCGTCTGGTGAAAGACAGCATTCTGCTCAACGAGAAAATGCACCTCGTCTTCGCGGCGAGCGAAGGTGCGGTGCAGCGAATCTTCGAGCGCAGCGGCTGCCGCCTCCATGCGGGCCAACTGGTCAGGGGTAATGCGCTGGGCAGCTAGATACGCGGCGTGACCTTCGAGCAAAGCCCGCAGATCGTACATCTCAAGCAGATCATCAATCGTAAAACTGCGCGCGACCGCGCCACGGTTGGGAAAGATCTGCACCAGACCCTCGGCGGCGGCGCGCACTAGCGCCTGCCGCACCGGCGTGCGGCTTACGCCGAGGTCTTGGGCCAGCCGCTCTTCGACCAGCCGGGAACCGGGCGGGTAATGACCCTCGATCAGTAGCCGGCGCAAACGCTGGTAGACCTGATCGGCGGAAGAGGATTCATCTGATGTATACAATCTGCTCATTACAATTCGCTGTAGTCAGAGAAAACGCAATTCCAACTCTCTAAACGGGCATGAATTTACGCCCGTAAAGAAGGACTAAAGTGTAGTTATACCGATTTATTATTACCAGTTATGCCTTGGAAAGATTGTATACAATATAGCAGAGGATAGGAGTCGTGTCAAGGGGTGGGTAATTACCTTCCGCCTTGCTTGCTATGCGGGTGAGGTTTCGTGGGCTGATGCGATCGTTAACTCGTTGCGTGGCAGCAGTGTGGCGCAGCCATGAGTTGTAGATACCAATAGTAAATATGTAGAACTTCTAAATAAATCTTTTTGAGCACATCTACCGGCCCACATGGGTTACAATCTTGCTCGTGGTATCGTCGTTGCCGCGAGCATTGTATGGCTACTGCCCGCCCACCCATCTCGGTGGTGATTCCCACCTATCACGCATTGCGCTATCTGCCGGCCTGCCTTAACGCAGTGCTGGCCCAGTTGCGCCCGTATGACGAAATCGTGCTGGTTGATAATCACTCACGTGATCGGGCCGGCGCGTGGGTGCGCGCCCATTTGCCGGCGGTGCGGGTGATCGAGCTGCCATACAACGCTGGGTTTGCCGGTGGTGTTAACGCTGGCATGGCGGTGGCGCGCGGCGAGTTGATGTTGTTGATCAACGATGATGCGCTGGCTGAGCCGGGTTGCATCGAGCAGCTCTGGGAAGCTTTGCGTGACCATCCGGCGGCAGGGTGGGCCGCCGGCGTCTTGACCTTCAGCCGCCGTCCGCAATTCATAGCCGGCGCCGGTATCCGTTTTCAGGCCGATGGGATTGCCACCGATCGGGCGCTCGGCCTGCCGGTGGCGGCGCTGCCGGCCCAACCGCAACCGGTGTTCGGCGCGAGCGGTGGGTTGGCGCTGATCAGGCGGGCTATGCTCGATGACATCGGCTTCTTTGCCGACTTTTTCAGCTATCTCGAAGATGCCGATCTGGCATGGCGGGCTCGGTTGCGCGGTTGGGAGTGTGTGTTAGCTCCGCGTGCCCGCGCTCGCCACGTCTATTCAGCTACCGCCGGTATGTTTAGCCCGCTTAAGCAGCGCCTGCTGGGTCGCAACCGGATTCGCATGCTGATCCGTTGTCTGCCTACACCATTGTTAGCTGCCTGCTTGCCGGCGATACTGGCCTACGATGGCATGGCGCTAGCGTATGCTGCTCTCCGCCGGCAGCCAGACATGATTGCCGGTCGCTTGATGGCGCTGGCCGAATGGCCGGTCTTGCAACAGCAGCGCCGGATCATCCAAGCGCGCCGCACTGCGTCAATCACTGCGCTTGCCCGCTGGATCGAGCCGCCCGGCGGACCGTTGGCCGCTCTGCGCACCCAACAGCGGTTGGCAGCGTTGGGGACGGGTGGTGAAGATGGGAGCAGCGTGTAGATGATGGCGGGCGGCACTTTAACGGCCGCCTGCCATATCACAAGGATCGGGTAATGAATGACGGGCAGCCGAAGCGCTGCCCGTTTGCGGAACATCTGCCGTTGCCTCCAGCGGCTGGCCGCTGCGACACAATTCTATTTGCTGACCAGTTGGGCGTTGAGCAACCACTTCCACAACCGGTACCACCACGATCGTTCGCGGCGGAGACGACGCGCTTCGCGCACCAGCCGTTCGTGTTCGGCATCGCGGATCAGATCGCGCTGATGCACCTCGGCAGCCGTCAACTCGAGCCACGTGCCGTACATATCCAACCTCCTCTATCGTTGAGCGACGCTACGACGACGCTGTCTCGCGCCGGATGGAGACAAAGGTGCAACCTTCGCTTGCCATCATTCGTAGTGTATACGAGACACTAGGGATTGTGTGAAAAATAACAATCACCGTTGGTTGTCACTCGATTACTCGACAAGACAGTTAAGATGTCAACGCTGGTACGCTTTCTGATCTCTGCGTGGGTGTAAGCGAGGCGCTGCGCCCCTCCTTGCGCCTTTGGCCTTGCCGACGCTTCGGCCTGCCAACAGCTTGAAGCCGCAAGGCGCTAGTGCTACAATAATGCTATGGTGAAGCAGATGGATCTTCAGTCAAAGGAGACAACCATTAACGAGATTCGCACTCACGACGGCAAACGGCTCTATCCGACCGCCACGCCGCGCCGGCGCGCCCTCTTGGTCGGCGCTGAAATTGCTAGCGCGCGTAGCCCATGGCCGGTCGAAGACTCGCTCGATGAGTTGGCCCTTCTCGCCAAAACAGCCGATCTGGAAGTGGTGGGCCGTATTTTTCAGCGCCTGCCCGAACCTCTGCCCAAGTTCTTCATTGGTCCCGGCAAAGTTAAGGAAGTTGCGGCTCTGCGCGAGCAGACACAGGCCGACCTGATCGTGTTCGATGATGAACTTAGCCCGGCCCAGACCCGCAATCTTGAAGAGGAGTTGCAGACGCAGGTGATCGATCGCACCGGTCTGATCCTCGACATCTTTGCCCGCCATGCCCGCACCCACGAAGGGCGCTTGCAGGTCGAATTGGCTCAGTATCAATATTTGCTGCCGCGGCTGCGCCGGCAATGGACCCACCTCGAACGGCAGGCCGGCACCAGTGGCGGTACCTCGGCGGGTGGCGTGGTTGGTCTGCGCGGTCCCGGTGAGACGCAGCTTGAAATTGACCGTCGCTTGATCGAGCGCCGCATCGCGTGGTTGAAAGAGCAGTTGGCTGATGTTCACCGCCATCGCGAGCTGTACCGCCAGCGCCGCCGCCAGAGCGGGGTGCCGATTATTGCATTGGTTGGCTATACCAACGCCGGCAAGAGCACGCTGCTCAACGCCATGACCGGCGCTGACGTATTGGCCGAAGATAAGCTGTTCGCTACCCTCGACCCGACCACCCGGCAGGTGTTGTTGCCCGGCAATATTGTCGCGCTGATGACCGATACGGTCGGTTTCATCCAGAAGTTGCCGCCCAAGCTGGTGGCCGCCTTCCGCGCCACGCTGGAGGAGATCGAAGAGGCTGACCTGTTGTTGCACGTGGTTGACGTTACCCACCGCAACGCCCAAGAGCACGCCCAAACCGTTGAGCAGACTCTGCGCGAGCTGGGGGTGGATCAGAAGCCGATCCTGACCGTGCTCAACAAGATTGACCTGCTCGAAGGTGCGACGGCTGAAGGGATCGGCCAGATCGCTGCCGAGATGGGCCTGCCCGGCGACATTGTGGCCGTCTCGGCCCAGCAAGGCTGGGGTTTGCAGACGCTCGGCGAGCGAATTGTCGCGACGCTGGCCCAGCGTATGGTGCGGGTTGATGCGTTGATCCCTTACCAGCGCAACGATCTTGTTGCTCTTTGGCGACAGCGCGGCGTGATCGAAGTTGAAGAATTTGGCAGCGACGGCGCGCATATTGTTGGCCGGTTGCCGCCAGCATTAGCGTCACAATTTACCCGCTTTGTGCGCGCGTAACCAGCCGGGCACGGAAGGAGCGTCGCACCGCAGTGCATAAGGGCACCACAGCGTGGTGCCCTGAGGATGTTTTTGGCTAAAAGATTGTTGACCGACCCGCTCAACCGTATGCTCCGTTATCTCCGCCTATTCGCGCTCTTTGCCCACAACAGCTTGCAGATCGCGCTAGAGTATCGGGTCAACTTCTTGACCTCGCTGATCCAGAGCAGCCTCTGGCTATTGTGGGGTGTGCTCGGCACGCTGGTCTTCTTTCAGTTCAGCGGCACCCTCGGCGGTTGGACGCTGCCGCAGGCATTGCTGGTGGTCGGCCTGTTTCGCATCTTCGAGGGTTTGATCGATGGCATTATGCGTCCCAACATCACCCGTATCGTCGAGCACATTCAAAAGGGGACGCTCGATTTTGTGTTGGTCAAGCCGGTTGATAGCCAGTTTATGGCGTCGCTGCGCCAGATTAATCTGTTGGTGCTGCCCGATCTGCTGGTTGGGTTTGGCTTGATTGGCTATGGTCTCTGGTTGGGCAACATCTGGCCTACGCCGGCCCAACTGCTGGCCTTTTGTTTTCTGCTCGCCTGTGGCTTGGTGATGGCCTACGCGATCTGGATGCTGCTGGTGACAACTGCTTTCTGGCTGGTGCAGGTCGAGAATGTCACCGAATTGCTCACTGCTATCTACGAGACTGGCCGCTTTCCGGTGACAGCCTACAGTCCGGCGATCCGGCTGGTGCTCACCTTCGTCATTCCGATTGCCTTTCTGACTACCTTCCCAGCGGCGGCATTGATCGGCATGCTCGATCCGCTCTACCTCGGGCTAGCGCCAGTGATTGCCGGGGTATTACTGCTGGCTTCGCGCGCCTTTTGGCGGGTTGGACTGCGCTCGTATACTAGCGCGTCGTCTTAGATGAGGAAGCGCGCAGATTCAGGAGCGCGCGCAGCGCGCCAAGGCGAGACGCATAGGCATCTTGCCGGTATGCCCCGACTACGCAACCCTTCGCGCCCTCTGCGCCCACTGTGCCTTTGAGTTGCGCCTTCAATCCGCCACCGCCAACCCCAACGCCTCGCGCGCCGCGCCGGCCACAAACAGCGAACCGGTAACGCAGATGAGATCGTCGGGGCCGGCCAAAGCGCGGGCTGCTGCGAGCGCCTCGGCCACCACCGGCACAATCTGCATCGGCGCGCTCGTGAATGGTTCGACCTCGGCGGCGATGCGGTCAAGATCCATGGCTTTGGGGTGGCTGGAACGAGTGATAATGATCTGCGCCGCGTGTGGCGCAAGCGCTGCGGCAATGGCGGCGATGTCTTTGTCGCGAGAAGTGCCGAGCACGAGGATGAAGCGGCGATGCGGCAGCTCTTGCTCGATAGCGCGCCACAATTTCTCGGCGGAATCGCCGTTGTGCGCGCCGTCAATCAAAATGCGCGGCGCACCCTCAATCAGCTCAAACCGGCCCGGCCACCATGCTTCGGCCAACCCGCGCCGGATGGCTTCATCATCAATCGCAATCCCTTGCCCGCGCAGGAGCATGGCCGCGCCCATTGCCAACCGCGCGTTTTCGCATTGGAATGCGCCGCGCAACTTGCCCGGCTGCGGCGGCGCCGGATAGGCCAATGGCGATCCGCTGGCCAACCATGGCTCAACTGCCGATTCGGCGGCCAGCCAGAGCGGCGCTCCCACCGTCTGCGCTTCAGCGGCAAAGACCTGCGCCGCCTCTTCGCGTTGCGGCACGGTGATCGCCGGTTGGCCGGCGCGGATAATGCCGGCTTTGTTGTAGGCAATGTCGCGTAACGTTGGCCCAAGGATCGCCATGTGGTCAAAGCTGATCGACGAGATGACCGCCACTAATGGCGTGATCGTCGCCGCCGCATCGAAGCGCCCGCCTAACCCCACCTCAACCACCGCTAGATCGACCTGCGCCGCCACGAAGTGGCGCATCGCCATCACAAAGCCGATGTCGAAGGTGCTAGGCCGGCCATGGGTCGCCACGTCAAACCCCTCCACCACCGGCTGCACCGCATTAACCAGCTCGATCAACGTCTGCTGGCTAATCGGCTCACGGTCAATTTGGATGCGCTCGCGGTACGAGCTGAGGTGCGGCGAAGTCCACAATCCTACCTTCAATCCGGCAGCGCGGGCCATTGCCTCAATCATAGCGCAGGTACTGCCTTTGCCCTTCGTGCCCGCCACCACCACCGCGCGCAAGTGTTGGTGCGGGTTGCCGGCATCAGCTAGCAGCGCGGTAATCCGGGCCAGCCCGCGCGCGGCAATATTGGGGTCAGGCGATCCCTGCCGGGCAGGGTCAATAAAACTGTAGATGTAGTCAAGCGCCGCTTGATAGGTGGTGATGGGCATACGTTTTCTCGCGATCTGAATGAGCGCCATCAGGGAAGGGATGGTTCAACTTCGTACCGTTGTTCCATCATACCATTATCTGCCGGCAATGGGCATGAGCTGTTATGATGCCGGCGAAACACCTGCGCATTGGTTTGGAATACTGTTGCACTCTCGGTGCTAGCAATTGACAGACCGTGCCGGATCATCTATCCTGAGCAATACGAACAGGTGAGCGAAGGAGTGGGCATGAGTCTCAATCTCGCGGCATTGGGTGAGCAGGTGCGGCGGATGAGTCAGGCGGTCGCGCGTGAAGTGCGCCAACGTGAGGCGCGGATTGCCAAGGTGCGCGATCGGTATCTCAGGGAGGCTGGTCGTGAAGAGCATTGGGCTGCCGCAGTCAACCTCAGTGCATCGTCGGCGAATTGGTTATTGGCGGCGCCGGTTGAGCCGCTCGATACCGTTGCCGATTTGCCGGCTATCCCTGCCGATTACGCGATCGTGGCCACCGATGGCTCGCATATCGATGTAGATCGCCACGGTGAGGTAAGTTGCTATTTGATTAACATCGGGCTGGTATACATTCGCTATGGCGCGCAGCCCACAGCGCGGCTCGAATCGTTGCCCAAGCTCTATTTTGCCGAAGCCGACCTGTTTTTGCACGATGATACGCGCCGCATACCCATCGAGGGCGCTCTGCTTAGCGTGCGGCGCGATGTTGAAGAGGGGGTAGTGCTAGGGGAACTAGCCATCCGCTCACTGACCGATCCTTCCATTCCGCGCTTGGCGTTGCAAGATGGCACGCTGATCCGCTGGGCGCTGGCCAACGCAGACGCCAAGGTGCGCGATCACTTTTTGCGCCAGTATCTGGCGTACTTGGAACAGATGCTTCAACATGAGATTCCGGTCGCATCGTATATCAGCCGCAGCCGTTCGCCAGAAGTGATGGGGCTGGCGCGGTTGATGTTCTGCCCCGATGTGGATGTCGCTGCGCAGCGTGGGGCCAATTGCGCCCAGTGTAGCGATGCGAAGCAAGGAAAAACGCCATCGTGCATGATCTGCCAAGACCTGATCGACGCCGACATTTTTGCCGCGCGTCTGCGCGAAGGCCAACGCAGCCCAATCTTTCGCTCGCTGAGCCGGATCAGCGTGGAGGGTTATGAGCATCATCAGATCCACTTCTTTTTTGTGCGCATTGGGCGCGAGCTGGCCCGCATCGAGCTGCCCGGTTGGGTGGCCGGCAGGCCGGAGTGGGTCAATCAGGTGCATGCGCTGGTCTACGATCAGGCAGCGCGTGGTCAGGGCTACCCGATTGCATTGCAACGCGCCCACGAGCAGGCGGTCATCCGCAGCGCCGAGCGGCGCGTGTTCGAGCAGATGGTCTCCAGCGCGCTCCATCGAGCCGAAGCGCCGGCTAGCGTTTCAGCTAAGCGCGAGAGTAAGCAATTTATCCAAGGATGACGATGATGGTTCTGCCGCAAAATGGCCGGATCGGCGAGATCGTCGAGGCTTCGACAACCTACTTTATCGCCGCAACCTACGAGCTGCTGGCTGCGCCACCCTTTGGCGCGTTGGTGCGCGCCACCACTCGCGATCAGACGATGGCGGTCTACGGTTTGGTCTACGACATTCACACCGGGAGCCGCGAGCCGGGTGGACGAGCGATTGTGCGTGGCCGTACCTACAGCGGGCGCAACTTGTATGACGACGAGATCTACCGCGAACATCCCGATCTCGGCGAGGTGTTACAAACCGAGTTTGCCGCGCTAACTGTCGGTTATACCGTCAATGGCCGTCTGCTCCAGCGGTTGCCGCCACAGCCGCCACCGGTTCACTATTCGGTCTATCCCTGCGAAGCCAGCGAGTTGGCGCTGTTCGGCGAGCAGCTCGACTTCCTTCGCACCGTCTTGCTCGCCCCCGGCGTGCCGTCTGATGAGCTACTGGCCGCTTCCGTCCGCGCGATTGCGCAGGCTCGCCGCGACGGCCCAGCCTATCTGGTGCGGGTGGGCCGCGAATTGGCCCGCTTGCTCAAAGAAGATTATGACCGGCTGACGGCGCTATTGCACCGGATTAGGCCGTGAGTGGCGCTGCGGCGCGTTGCTTCTTTCGGATATGCGATAGTCGTGGTGAAGCCTGAGCGGACGTCGCTCTGGTATGGCGGGCGGTAGGGCAAAATCATGCCCCCACCCGCGCCTGTCCCGCTAGCGGGAGAGGGGGCGGGGGGCTAGCCCTCACCCTCACCGCTTTGTGATGGTTGCATCTGTTTGCGGTTATACCCCGCCGCGATAGGGAGTGCGGCAGTTACACTGCTGCACGCCACAATACCACGCAGGGTACCGAATACGTACTTGGTGGGCAACAATTGTGCCCCATCCGCGCCTGCCCCACTGGAGGAGAGAGCGATGCACCTTCCCCCTGAGGGGGGCTTGGAGGGGGCGTCTCTTTCGCGGAACGCACGCAGCGCCCAGTGCCCACGCTAGCGGGAGAGGTGCGGGGGTGAGGGGTAGGAGCATTCCCCGCGCAGCTCATCAACATCTGCTATCATAGGAACTCAAGAGTTGCCTTGTAACGGAGATTGCCATGCTTTTGCTCGACGCCGCTTTTCAAGTTGACGCCAATCCTTTGCCGAATGCCGCCGCCGTGGCGCAGGCTGCCGAAGCAATCGGGTTTGCTGCGCTCTGGGCGCCGGAAACGGCCCATAATCCGTTTCTTGCTTTGACCATCGCTGCCGAACATACCAGCCGGCTCACGCTCGGCACGGCGGTGGCAATCGCTTTCCCGCGCAGCCCTATGGTGACGGCCCAGATCGCGTGGGATTTGGCTAGCTTTAGCGGCGGGCGCTTTGTGTTGGGGCTGGGCACCCAAGTCAAAGCCCATATCGAGCGGCGCTTCAGCGGCGTCTGGGATTCGCCGGTAGGCCGGTTGCGCGATTATATCGGTGCGCTGCGTGCCATTTGGCAGTGCTGGCAGACTGGCGGCAAGCTCGATTATCGCGGGCCGTATTATCAGCACACCTTGATGACGCCCTTCTTTAGTCCCGGCCCAATTGCCCATCCCAATATTCCCATCTACATTGCTGGCGTTAACACCGGTCTGGCCCATTTGGCCGGCGAGGTCTGTGATGGGTTTCATGCCCATCCCTTGAATAGCGCCCGCTATTTGCGCGAGGTGTTGCGCCCGCAAATTGCCGAGGGCGCGGCAGCAACTGGGCGCGATCCAGCGGCCTGCGCGATCGCCGGCAGCGCGTTGGTCATTACTGGTAATGATCGGGCTGAGCGCGAACGCATGCGGGCCTTCGTACGCCAACAAATTGCGTTTTACGCCTCGACGCCAACCTACCGCGCCGTATTGGCGTGCCACGGCTGGGAAGCAGTGGGCGAAGAACTGTCGCGCTTGGCGGCGCAGCAGCGCTGGGCCGAGATGCCCGGCCTCATTGACGAGACGATGGTGGCAACCTTTGCCGTCGAGGCTGATCCAGCCGATCTGCCGGCAGCATTGCGCGAACGGTATGAAGGGTTGCTTGATCGGGTCGCGCTCTACATTCCGTTTGTGCCCGGCGAACGCGATGCCTTCTGGCGCCATCTCACCAGTTCGCTCAATGGATAACCAGCCATGGCCGGCGTCTTTTCCCATCTCGATCTGACCCCCAACCGGCTGGAACAGGCCCGGCAGGCACGGGCTGCCCGTGGTGATCTGATCGACCTGACAAGCAGCAATCCGACAGTGCAGGGGCTGCTCTTCCCGCCAGAGGTGCTAGCAGCAGCGGCAGAGTCTTACTGGCCTACCCGCCGCTACCGGCCTGATCCACGTGGCGATGTGGCGGCGCGCGCAGCGATTGCCGCCTACTATGCCCACCGCTCGCCACCGCTGGCTATCACCCCCGACGACATCTTTCTCACTGCCAGTACTAGCGAAGCGTATAGCTTGCTCTTTGCCTTGCTGGCCGATCCCGGCGACAATCTGCTTGTGCCCAACGTTACCTACCCACTGTTTGAATACCTCGCCGCGCTGCGCAATCTCGAATTGCGCAGTTATCAGCTCGACGAAGAACGCGATTGGCGAATGAATGCCCGCTCGCTACGCCGCGCCGCTGATGAACGCACCCGTGCAATCCTGATCGTCTCACCTCACAACCCGACCGGCGCAATTGTCGATCGTCCCTTGGCGACGCTCGATCTGCTCGGTATTCCGGTCATCTGCGATGAGGTCTTTGCCCCCTTTACCTACGCTGCGCCGGCTACACCGCCATTAGCGGCGCTGCATCCCGATCTGCCGGTGTTTACCCTCAACGGAATTTCTAAACTCTTTGCCCTGCCCGATCTCAAGTTGGGATGGATTGCGCTCAACCGTCCAGCCCGCACTTTTGCTGCCCGGCTCGAATTGCTTAACGACACGCTACTAGGAGCGAATGCATTGAGCCAGTTTCTGTTGCCCACCCTGTTTGCCGAAGGCGCATCATTTGTGGCAGCGATGGTGGCCCGCGTCAGGTCGAACCTCACTTTTGCCTTGCAACGTTTCGCCGATCACCCGCACATCCATGCCCGCCCGCCGGCTGGCGGCTACTACCTCTTCCCGGCGATTAGCGGCTGGGATGATGAAGAGGCGTTGGCGCTCTACCTGCTCGAACAGGGGGTGTTTGTCCATCCCGGCTACTTCTACGGCGATGTTCCCGGCTGCCACATTATGATCTCGGCTCTGACCGAGCCGGCAATCTTTGCCGCCGGCATCGAACGGCTCAGTGCGGCGCTGGCTTGAAAGCTTTGTTTTACACTTAATGAGAAATAATTGTTGCGCATGGCTCATTCTATCGGTCAGACTATTGCAGAGCGCTGAATCGTCGTGTATAATTCTTGCCATCAACGGGCTGAGTTTGGTTGGCAACAGGGCGCAAAAAATGCGCATTTGCTCGTTCCTCAAGATGGACAGCACTCCTTGCGCTGGCGCAAGGGTTATGGCAAGAGGATGACACTCGTTTCAGCACACCGTTCACGCTAGGCATCAGAAACGTCAAGACGATGACCACCCTTCCGCAGCGCCGCTCCGCCATACCACGCTCCTCACCAACGCCGGTACAGTGTGTCAGCGACTATGACCTGCTGCAAGAGTTGCTGTTACACGACCTGCCGGGCCGGCGCGATCCGTTGCGACCAGCGCAGTTGCGTTCCCGCGCTGCGCATCGTGAGCAAGCCCTGCGTGGTTTCTTGCGGCGCACGTGGGTTGATCGAGTGTTGCTCATTGTCGAGATCACCCTTTTCGTGGCGATGATCGCCGTCTTCGCCTACTGGCTCATTGATGGCTACGGGCGTGATTGGTGGCGAGCATGGCAGGGCCAAGCACAGCCACCGGCCACTGTAGCGTCGCAGCCTTCGCGCCCATCAGGGCCAGTTGCGCCGCCAGCCGCTGCGCCTCATCTGCCGGCATTGCCATTTACCGCCCCTGAAATGGCGGTGGAACCGCCCGACTATATTGCTCCGCAGCCGCGAGTGCAACCCTTGCCTGAAACCGACCCACGCCCGCAACGCTTACGCATTCCCAGCATTCAGCTTGATACCCCGATCTATGAAGTCTTCGTGGTCGATGGCGCATGGCAGGTGGCTGA